>JBKJZR010000001.1:0-17797 GCA_046715035.1 Burkholderiales bacterium
GATGCGGCCGCGATGCCCGTGCGCGCTTTCATCAAGCACTATCGCGACGAGTTTCAGCACCATATCGATCACAAGCAGTGCCTGGTGCCGACCTATGTGTAAACGTAGCGCAGGCGACCCCGCCTGCAACTTTTCAAGTGGAACTACGGCGTTGATGGCAGGCGAGGTCGCCTGCGCCACGAGGCAGTCATGCTAGAAATCGAGATCGACGGCAAGCACCTCGAAGTGGCTGAAGGCAGCACCATCATGGATGCGACCAACCAGGCCGGCATCTACGTCCCGCACTTCTGCTATCACCGCAAGCTGTCGATCGCGGCCAATTGCCGCATGTGCCTGGTGCAGGTCGAAAAGGCGCCCAAACCGCTGCCGGCGTGCGCCACGCCAGTCACCAACGGCATGAAGGTTTACACGCATTCGGAGCAGGCCGTGAACGCGCAGAAAGGCGTCATGGAGTTTCTGCTGATCAATCACCCGCTCGACTGTCCGATCTGCGATCAGGGCGGTGAATGCCAGCTCCAGGATCTGGCGGTCGGCTATGGCGCGAGCGGCTCGCGCTACGAGGAACCGAAGCGCGTCGTGAACAACAAGAACCTGGGGCCGCTGATCGCCACCGATATGACGCGGTGCATACACTGCACCCGCTGCGTGCGGTTTGGCCAGGAAATCGCCGGCGTGATGGAGCTCGGCATGATCGGCCGCGGCGAGCACGCCGAGATCATCGCCTTTGTCGGCAAAACGGTTGACTCCGAGCTGTCGGGCAACATGATCGACCTGTGCCCGGTGGGGGCGCTGACGTCGAAGCCGTTTCGCTACAGCGCGCGCACTTGGGAGCTGACGCGCCGCCCGACCGTTAGTCCCCACTGTGGATTGGGCTCGAACCTGACCGTGCAGGTCAAGCAGAACCGCGTTATGCGCGTGCTGCCGCGCGACAACGAAGAAGTCAACGAGTGCTGGCTTGCGGACAAGGATCGCTTCTCGTACGAGGGGCTGAACGCAGCTTCGCGGCTGGTCAGACCGATGATCCGTCGTGACGGCGCCTGGGCTGAAGTCGACTGGCAAGTCGCGCTGGGTTTCGTGGCGAGCGGCTTGCGCCGCATCCGCGACGAGCGCGGGCCGCACGAGATCGCTGCGCTGGCGACGCCGCATCAAACCGTGGAGGAGCTCTACCTGCTGCAAAAGCTGATGCGGGGCATAGGCACCGATAACGTCGATTTCCGCACGCGCCAATCCGACTTTCGCGCGGATGCACGTTACCACGGTGCACCATGGCTGGGCATGAAGATCGCGGACATTCCCCAGCTCGACCGCGTGCTGGTGATCGGCAGCTCGCTGCGCAACGACCACCCGCTGTTCGCCAACCGCCTGCGGCAGGCCGCGAAGCAGCAGTTACAGCTCAATCTGGTCAATCCCGTCGATGACGAGGTGCTGATGCGCGTCGCCAACAAGGTGATCGTCGCGCCCTCCCGGATGGAGGGAGCGCTAAGACAGATCGCCAAGGCGGTTGCGATCGCGAGGAACTTGGCGCCAGGCGCGGACTTCGATGGGGTAGAGGTCGGTCCAACCGAGCAGCGCATCGCCGAGAGTCTCGCCACCGGCAAGAACGTCGGCATTTTTCTGGGCAATCTAGCCCAGCATCATCCTTCGGCCGCGCGGCTGCACGAGCTTGCGCAGGCGTTGGCCGGGCAGCTCGGCGCCCGCCAAGGATTCCTTGGGGAGGCAGCCAACAGCGTGGGCGGCTACCTCGCGCGTGCGGTACCGCAGGGGGGCCTCGACGCGGGGCAGATGTTCGTGCAGTCGCGCGCGGCGTACATCCTGCTCGGAGTCGAGCCGGAGCTCGACTGTTACGATCCGGCGGCCGCGGCTGCCGCCATCCGGCAGGCGCAATTCGTGGTCGCATTGTCGCCCTACCAGCACGGGGCGCTCGAATATGCCCATGCACTGTTGCCGATTGCGCCGTTCACGGAAACGTCGGGGACCTTTGTCAGCACCGAAGGCCGCGTGCAAAGCTTCGCGGGTGTGGTGCAGCCGCTCGCCGAAACGCGTCCCGCATGGAAGGTGCTGCGGGTGCTCGGCAATCTGCTGAACGTCCCCGGCTTCGAGTTCAACAGCAGCGACGAAGTGCGCGCCGAGGCACTGGGAACAGCCGACATCGCCTCGCAGCTCGACAACCGGCTCAGCAGCGGCGGCATGGCGGAAGTGCCGGCAGCGCCCGGCGTCGAGCGCATAGGGACAGTGCCGATCTACCACGCTGATGCAATCGTGCGGCGCGCGCTAGCGCTGCAAAAGACGCGCGACGCGCAGGCCCCGGTCGCGTCGATGAACGGCGTTTTGTTCGGCCAGCTGGGCCTGCGCGACGGCGACTTGGTCAGGGTGGTGCAGGGCGGCGGTGAGGCGGTGGTGGCGGCCGTGCGCGACGATCGACTGCCCGACAACTGCATGCGGCTATGCGCGGGTCACGCCGCGACTGCCGGGCTGGGCGGCATGTTTGCGGCAGTCGGCGCCGAGCGCGTAGCCGCCAATGAAAAGGTTGCCGTCTGATGGATTACCTCGAGCAGCTGCTGGGGCCGGCGTGGCCGGCGGTCTGGACGCTCACCAAGATCGTCGCGATCGTCGTGCCGCTGATGCTCTGCATGGCTTACCTGACGCTGCTCGAGCGCAAAGTCATCGGCTGGATGCAGGTGCGCATCGGCCCCAACCGCGTCGGGCCCTTCGGGCTGCTGCAGCCGATCGCCGACGGCATCAAGCTGCTGTTCAAGGAGATCATCGTCCCTGCCGGGGCCAACAAGTTCCTGTTCGTGCTGGCGCCGGTAATGGCGATGATGCCGGCGCTTGCGGCGTGGGCCGTCGTGCCTTTCGACCCGGATCTCGTGCTGTCGAACATCGACGCAGGCCTGCTCTACATCATGGCGATCACGTCGATGGGCGTATACGGGGTGATCATCGCCGGCTGGGCGTCCAATTCGAAATACGCTTTTCTCGGCGCGATGCGCTCGGCGGCGCAGATCGTGTCGTACGAGATCGCCATGGGGTTCGCGCTGGTCGGCGTGCTGATGGCGTCGCAAAGCCTGAACCTCGTCGATATCGTGAAAGTGCAGCAGGGCAGCTACGGCTTGCTCAACTGGTTCGTTCTGCCGCTGTTTCCTTTCTTTCTGATCTATCTGATCGCGGGCGTGGCGGAAACCAACCGCCACCCGTTCGACGTTGCGGAAGGCGAGTCCGAGATCGTCGCGGGATTTCACGTCGAGTATTCGGGGATGACTTTCGCCGTGTTCTTCCTGGCCGAGTACATCAACATGATCCTCATCTCGGCGCTGTGCAGCACGATGTTCCTGGGCGGATGGCTGTCGCCGTTCCCGCAATCGTGGCCGGTGCTCGGGGCGGGCGGTTTTCACTGGCTGATCGCGAAAGTCCTGTTCGTCCTCCTCCTGTTCATCTGGTTTCGCGCGACGTTCCCGCGCTATCGCTACGACCAGATCATGCGCCTGGGATGGAAAGTGTTCATACCGATTACGATCGTCTGGATAGTGGTGCTGGGGTTCTGGATGCAGACCCCGCTGTGGGTCTGGTGGCCTGAAGCGAGGGCGTCATGATCGGTCGCGTCGGCGAGTTTTTCCGCACGTTTCTGCTGTTCGAACTGCTCAAGGGCATGGTCCTCACCGGCCGCCACCTGTTCGCGCGCAAAGTCACAGTGCAGTTTCCGGAAGAGAAGACGCCGCAATCGGCGCGCTTCAGGGGATTGCACGCGCTGCGCCGCTATCCCAACGGCGAGGAGCGCTGCATCGCGTGTAAGCTGTGCGAGGCGGTGTGCCCGGCGCTCGCGATCACTATCGAGTCAGAGCAGCGCGACGACGGCACCCGCCGCACCACGCGCTACGATATCGACCTGACCAAGTGCATCTTCTGCGGGTTTTGTGAGGAATCGTGTCCGGTCGACGCGATCGTCGAGACGCGCATCCTCGAGTATCACGGCGAGCGGCGCGGCGACCTGATTTACACCAAACCCATGCTGCTGGCGATCGGCGATCTATACGAAGAGCAGATCGCCAACGATAGGGCGGCTGACGCCGCCTATCGGTGAGGCGGGAGGGGTCGGCGTGAGGAGAAAATCCGCTTGCACGCAATGGGGTAACGCCTCACGCCTCACGCCTCACCCCTCGCGAATGTGCATATGACTTTCCCGACCTTCATTTTTTATGCCTTCTCGGCGATCTTGATATTCGCCGCACTGCGCGTCATCACGGCGCGCAATCCGGTGCATTCGGCATTGTTCCTGGTGCTGGCCTTTTTCACCTCTGCCGGGCTGTGGATACAGCTCGAGGCGGAGTTCCTCGCGATCACCCTCGTGCTGGTGTACGTGGGCGCCGTGATGGTGCTTTTTCTGTTCGTGGTCATGATGCTCGACATTAATCTCGCGCAGCTGCGCGAGGGATTCTGGCGCTATCTTCCGCTGGGCGGCGTCGTGGCGGCGCTGCTGATGATGGAGATGTCGTTCATCATCTGGGGCAATTACGCCGCGCCGAGCGGCGTGGCCGCGCCCGCCCCCCTGCCGGAAGGCTATAGCAACACCAAGGAGCTGGGGCGGCTCATCTACACGGAGTACGTCTATCCGTTCGAGATTGCCGCCGTGATCCTGCTCGTCGCCATCGTCACCGCGATCGCACTCACGCTGCGCCAGCGCAAGGCGAGCAAGTACCAGAATCCGTCGCAGCAGATCGACATCCAGCGCAAGGATCGCGTGCGCATCGTGCAGATGCCGGCCGAGAAAAAGCAGGATTGAGGATTGAGGTTCGGGCAAAGACCGAGGGTACTCAATCCTCGATCCGCGCTCCGCAATCCTGGAAAAAGGGGAACATGGTTTCACTGTCGCATTACCTGGTGCTGGGCGCGATTCTGTTCGCGATCAGCGTCATCGGGATCTTCCTCAACCGCCGCAACGTCATCATCCTGTTGATGGCGATCGAGCTCATGCTGCTCGCAGTCAACATGAACTTCATCGCGTTCGCGCATTACCTGGACGACCCGGCCGGGCAGATTTTCGTGTTTTTCATCCTCACCGTCGCAGCCGCCGAGTCGGCGATCGGACTGGCGATCCTGGTGGTGCTGTTCCGCAATCTGCGCACCATCGACGTCGAGAACCTGGACAGCCTCAAGGGATAGCAGCCGGCGAACACACATGACGATGCAGCAACTTTATCTGCTGGTGCCGCTCGCGCCGCTCGCCGGAGCGCTGCTGTCGGGCCTGCTCTGCCTCAGGCTCAGCAACCGTGCGGCGCACTCGGCGACGATCCTGGGCATGCTGGTCTCGACCGTCGGCGCCGGCGTCGTTTTCCACGACGTGCTGCAGGGGAACACCTACAACGGCACGATCTACACCTGGCTCGAGAGCGGCAGCACCCGGTTCGAGATCGGCTTTCTGATCGATCGCCTGTCGGCGACGATGATGCTGGTGGTCACCTTCGTCTCGCTGATGGTGCATGTCTACACCATCGGTTACATGCACGGCGATCCCGGATACAACCGCTTCTTCAGCTATATCTCGCTCTTCACGTTCTCGATGCTGATGCTGGTCATGTCCAACAACTTCCTGCAGCTGTTTTTCGGCTGGGAAGCCGTTGGGCTGGTGTCGTACCTGCTCATCGGTTTCTGGTATACGCGTCCGACAGCGGTGTATGCGAATCTCAAGGCGTTTCTGGTCAACCGGGTCGGTGACTTCGGCTTCCTGCTCGGCATCGCGCTGGTGTTGATGTATGCGGGCTCGCTCGACTATGCGACCGTCTTCGCGAACGCGCCTTCACTGGCGGCCAACACCATCGAGATATTTCCGGGATCCGCGTGGGCGCTGATGACCGTCATCTGCATCCTGCTGTTCATCGGCGCGATGGGCAAGTCGGCGCAGTTCCCCTTGCACGTCTGGCTGCCGGACTCGATGGAGGGTCCGACGCCGATCTCGGCCCTCATTCACGCCGCGACGATGGTTACCGCGGGTATCTTCATGGTCGCGCGCATGTCACCGCTTTTCGAGCTGTCGCAGACGGCGCTTTCGTTCGTGCTCGTGATCGGCGCGATCACCTGCTTTTTCATGGCATTGATCGCGACGACGCAGTACGACATCAAGCGCGTGGTGGCGTATTCGACGCTGTCGCAGCTCGGCTACATGACGATGGCGCTCGGGGCCTCGGCCTACTCGGTGGCGATCTTTCACCTCGTGACGCACGCCTTCTTCAAGGCAGTCCTGTTTCTCGGCGCAGGCTCGGTGATCATTGCGCTGCATCATGAGCAGGACATGCGCCGAATGGGAGGGCTGCGCAAATACATGCCAATCACCTACCTCACCGTGCTGATCGGGGCGCTCGCCAATGCCGGCCTGCCCCCGTTCGCGGGGTTCTTTTCGAAGGACACCATCATCGAGGCGGTGCACGAGGCGTATCGGGCCGGCGTGCCCGGCGCGCTGTTCGCCTATCTCGCCGCGCTCGGCGCCGTGCTGGCAGGGGGTTTTTACTCGTTCCGGCTCGTGTTCTTCGCGTTCCACGGCAAGGAGCGCTTCGACATGCATGCCCATCATGCCGAGCCGGGCGACGCGGGCCACGGACATGGCGAGGCCGGGAGCCCCAATAGCGCACCAGCACACGCGCTGCACGGCGATCCTGCTACTCATGCCGGGGAGCCGGCGCATCACGCGGTTCCCCACGAATCGCCTGCCGTCGTCACGATTCCGCTGATCGTGCTGGCGATCCCGTCGATTTGCGCAGGGTGGATCATCGGCGATTTCGTCTACGGCGGGTTCTTTGGAAATGCGATCTATGTTGCCCCCGGGCACGAGACGATGGCACGCCTTGCGGCGGAGTTTCGCGGCGTGCTGCCGATGATGCTCCATGCATTGACGACGCTGCCTTTCTGGCTCGCTGCCACCGGCGCCGCAACCGCGTGGTACTTGTACACCGTGCGGCCCGATCTGCCGGGTGTGCTGCGCGAGAAAGCGCGCTTCGCCGTCAATATCCTCGAAGAGAAGTACGGCTTCGACCGCTTCAACGACTGGTTTTTCGCGGGTGGCGCGCGGGCGGTCGGGACGGGCCTGTGGCAGCGTGGCGATGTCAGGCTCATCGATGGACTGCTGGTCAACGGCTCCGCGAAGCTCGTCGGCTGGACTGCTTCGGTGATCCGCCACTTTCAGTCGGGTTATATCTATCACTACGCGTTTGCGATGATTATCGGCCTGCTGCTGCTGCTGTCGGTGCTGCTGCTGCCGCTGGCATGGGCGCGCTGACTTTGCGGGCAGATCAACAAGAATGGGCGTGAGCTATCCCATCCTCAGCCTGGTGATCTGGGTGCCGATCGCGGCGGGCCTCGTGGTGCTGGCGGTCGGCGATCGCAATCCCGGCCCCGCACGCGCCATCGCGCTGCTCGGCGCGATCGCCGGGCTTGTCGTGGCGCTGCCGTTGTGGACCCATTTCGATCGCGCGGCGGGCGCCTTCCAGTTTATCGAGCTGACACCCTGGATCAGCTCGTTCAACGTGAATTACCACCTGGGTATCGACGGCATGTCGCTGTTGCTGATCCTGCTCAACTGCGTAACCACGGTGCTGGTCGTAGTGGCCGGATGGGAGATCATCCGCGAGCGGGTCGCGCAATACATGGCCGCGTTCCTGATTCTCTCGGGCCTCATGAACGGGGTATTCTGTGCCCTCGATGCGCTGTTGTTCTACGTTTTCTTCGAGGCGACGCTGGTGCCGATGTTCATCGTGATCGGCGTCTGGGGCGGGCCCAACCGGGTCTATGCGGCCGTCAAGTTTTTCCTCTATACGCTGATGGGTTCGCTGCTGTCGCTCGTCGCGCTGATCTACCTGTTCAACGTCTCGGGCGGCAGTTTCTCGCTGCTCGATTTTTTCGAGCTGCCGCTGTCGCTGACCGCGCAGATGCTGATTTTCGCCGCGTTCCTGATGGCGTTCGCAGTGAAGGTGCCGATGTGGCCCGTGCATACCTGGCTGCCCGATGCGCACGTTGAAGCGCCCACCGGCGGATCGGTCGTGCTGGCAGCGATCATGTTGAAGCTGGGGGGCTACGGCTTTCTGCGCCTGTCGCTGCCGATCGTTCCCGACGCCAGCCACGAACTGGCGGGCTTCATGATCGCGCTGTCGCTGATCGCGGTCGTGTATATCGGCCTCGTCGCCCTCGTCCAGTCGGACATGAAGAAGCTCATCGCTTACTCGTCGATCTCGCACATGGGGTTTGTCACGCTCGGCGTGTTCATCTTCAGCGCTCAGGGCGCGGAGGGCGCGATACTGCAGATGGTCTCGCACGGTTTCATCTCCGGCGCACTGTTCCTGTGTGTAGGCGTGCTCTACGACCGCGTGCACTCGCGCCAGATCGCGGACTACGGCGGCGTGGTCAACCGTATGCCGGTATTCGCGGCGCTGTTCATGCTGTTTGCGATGGCCAATGCGGGCCTGCCCGGAACCAGCGGCTTCGTGGGCGAATGGCTGGTAATACTCGCGGCGATGCAGGCCAATTTCTGGTACGCGGCGCTGGCCGCCACTACGCTCGTCTTCGGCGCAGCCTACACGCTGTGGATGTTCAAGCGCGTCGTGTTCGGCGCCGTTGCGAACCATCACGTCGCGGAGCTGAAAGACATCGGCAAGCGCGAGGCGTTCGTGCTCGGCGCGCTGGCGGTGGCGGTGCTGGGTATGGGCCTGTATCCGGCGCCGTTCGGGGACGTCCTCCACGAGTCGGTGAACGAAATCCTGCGGCTCGCCTCCCCCGGCCGCAAGCTCGTGATCGGGATGTAGGCCTATGCAGTTCATCACCCCTCTCGCTCCGGCTTACGCGGAAATATTCCTGCTATGCATGACCTGCGTGATCCTGCTCGCCGATCTGTACATAAGCGACACGCGGCGTCCCGTTACCTACGCGCTCACCCTGCTCACGCTGCTGGGGTGCTTCCTGATCACCGGCTACACCAACCACGACGGCGAGATTTATACGTTCAGCGGCATGTTCGTTGCCGATGCGATGGCCAACGCGCTGAAGCTCGGAATCTACGTCGCGGTCGGCATGACGATGGTCTATGCGCAGGCCTACATTCGCGACCGCGACATGTTCCGGGGCGAATTCTTCGTGCTGACGCTGTTCGCGACGCTGGGCATGATGGTCATGGTGTCGGCCAACCATCTGCTGACGCTGTACCTCGGCCTCGAGCTGCTGAGTCTCGCCCTGTACGGCATGGTGGCGCTGCAGCGCGATTCCGCGACTGCCACCGAGGCCGCCATGAAGTATTTCGTGCTCGGCGCGCTGGCCTCCGGCATGCTGCTCTACGGCATGTCGATGCTTTACGGCGCGACCGGCAGTCTCGACCTGGCGCGCATGGCTGCCGTCATTTCCAGCAACGCGGCCAACAACAGCATCCTCGTGTTCGCTCTGGTGTTCATCGTCGCCGGCCTGGGGTTCAAGCTCGGCGCGGCACCATTTCACATGTGGGTGCCCGACGTCTACCACGGCGCACCGACTGCGGTAGCGGTGTTCATCGGCTCCGCCCCCAAGCTCGCCGCCTTCGCCTTTCTGATGCGATTGCTGGTGTCGGCGCTGGGCGCCGATTATCTGGTCGCCCAGTGGCAGTGGATGCTGATCATCATGGCGGTGCTGTCGCTCGCGATCGGCAATATCACCGCGATCGCCCAGGTCAATCTGAAGCGCATGCTCGCCTATTCGAGCATCTCGCACATGGGGTTTTTGCTGCTGGGCCTGCTGAGCGGCACCGCGGAGGGTTACGCGTCCGCAATGTTCTATGTGACGGTCTATGTGCTCATGAATCTGGGTGCGTTCGGCATGATATTGCTGCTCGCACGGGCGGGGTTCGAAGCCGACAACCTGGATGACTTCAGGGGACTCAATCAGCGCAGTCCCTGGTACGCGGGTGTCATGTTGGCGCTGATGCTGTCGATGGCGGGCCTGCCGCCCATGGTCGGTTTTTACGCCAAGTTGTCGGTGCTGTCGGCGGTTATCGACGCGGGTTACGTCTGGCTCGCCGTCCTCGCGGTCGTGTTCTCGCTGATCGGCGCCTTCTACTACCTGCGCGTGGTGCGGCTCATGTATTTCGACGACCCTGTGGACCGCACGCCCCTCGCGCCGCGCGCCGACCTGAGGTGGGTGCTCAGCCTGAACGGCGTCGCCATGCTCGTGCTGGGGATACTCCCCGGAGGGCTGATGGCGCTGTGCGAATACGCAATTGTGCTGTCTTTCCCGTAGTCCGCCGCGGCGATGGCGCTGTCACTGTGGCGGCATCGCGTTTCCATGCTTGGAGATCCAGGGTGTCAGACGATACGCACCGCGACTTCACCGAGCACCAGCTCACGACCAAGCTCGTCTATGACGGCCGAATGCTCAAAGTGCGCGAGGACGTCGTAAGGCTACCCGACGGCAAGACCGCCCGTCGCGAGTACGTGCAGCACCCGGGGGCGGTCATCATCATTGCCCTGCCCGACGACGACACCGTGATCATGGAGCGCCAGTATCGCTACCCGCTGGGACGCCATTTCTACGAGCTGCCGGCCGGCAAGATCGAAACCGGTGAAGCCCCGCTGGAGACGGCGAAGCGCGAGCTCAGGGAGGAGTGCGGCTACACGGCGTCGCAGTGGCGGCATCTGACGACGCTGCATCCGTGCGTCGGGTATTCCGACGAGCGGATCGAGATTTATCGCGCCCGCGAGCTGACCCACGTCGGGCACGCGCTCGATGAGGGTGAGTTTCTCGAGGTTCTGCCCATGTCGATCCGGCAAGTGCTCGAATGGGCGAGGAACGGCACCATCAGCGATGTCAAGGCCGTCGCGGGCCTGTTGTGGCTGACCGCGATCCGGGACGGATAGCGCGCGACCGCTGTCACGCAACCCCGAGCGTGCCGGCAGCGCTTTGATCGCGCTTGCCGTCGAGCGGCAGCGGCCGCCGGAACAGGCAGCCCTGCCCGTACTGGGCGCCCATCTCTAGCAGCAGTTGCAGCACTGCGGGGCTTTCTACCGATTCAGCGATCACCTGCTTCTTCATGCCCCGCGCGACGTCGTTGAGTGCCTTGACGAACACGCGGCTGCTCTCGTCGATGACGAGGTCGCGTACGAAGCTGCCATCGATTTTGAGGTAGTCGACGTCGAAGCGCTTCAGATAATAGAACGAGCTGAACCCGGCGCCGAAATCGTCGAGCGCGAACCTGCAGCCCATGTCCTTGAGTTTGCGTATGAACGTGAGCGTGGTGTCGATCTCGGACATCGCGGCAGTCTCGGTGATCTCGAAGACGAGCTGGCCCGGATCGGCCTTGCTGATCGAGAGCATGTTGATGAAGCGCTTGATCCAGTTCTGGTCCGCAATGCTGACGCGCGACAGGTTGACGAAGTAGCGGACTTTCTTGCCCATGAGCTCGTTGTGATGCATGTGCAGCAAAAGCTTTTCCACGACACGCATGTCGAGCTCCTGCACCAGCCCGAGCGTCTCGGCCACCTCGATGAACGAGGCAGGCATGAGCATCCTCCCGTCTTCGTCGCGGATGCGCAGCAGGATTTCGTGGTGCACCGGCCGCTGATCGCTCAGCCGCACCACCGGCTGCGAGAACAGCACCAGCCTGTCGTCGTCGATCGCGTCGCGCAGCTTCTTCGCCCAATGCACGCGCTTGTGCGTGCTGCGCACGCTGTCCGATCCCTGATCGAATAGCACGTAGCGGTTGCGGCCATGCTCCTTGGCCTGGTACATCGCGATATCGACGTTCGACAGCAGGCCGGCGATGTCGGCGCCGTGGAAGGGATACAGCGCGATCCCGATCGACGCGGACAGGTTGGAAACGCCTTTGCCGCCGGTGTCCTGGAAGCGGTAGTGCTGGACCGTCTCGAGCGCGCGCTCCGCGATCTGGATGGCGTCCTGCCGCAGCGATCCGGGCAGGTGCACCGCGAATTCGTCGCCGCCCAGCCTGAACAGGTCGCCCTTGAAATCGCGCATCATGCCGCGCAGGGCGCTGCCTACTCCGCGGATCATCTGATCGCCGGCGTGATGCCCGAAGTTGTCGTTGACGTACTTGAAATGATCGATATCGAGAAACAGCACCGCGCCAGGCGTTGCGGAATCGATGCCCTGCGTGACCTGCTTGAGCAGTGCAATGCGATTGGGCAGATCGGTCAATGTATCGTGCATCGCCAGGTGCTCGATGCGCAGGTTGGCGAGATGCTGCTCGGTGATATCGCGTGCCGTGCCGCGGATTCCCATCATCTCCCGGTTGTCGTCGAACAGCACCCGGGCGTTGATGCCGATCCAGCGGTCCTCGCCGCGCGAAGTCACGACATGGGTCACGTAGTTCTTGATCTCTCCGCTGCGCTTGAGCAGCGCCAGAAAGCGCCGGTTCGCGATGTGCGCGTTGCCGGCCTCGAAGTCGAAGAAGCAGCGGCCGCTGAGATCGCGCGGCGGCAGACCGAAGATATCGCGGGCTGCATTGTTGAGGTAAGTGAAGCGTCCCTGCGGATCGGTCGTCCAGACGAGGTCATGCGAGGTTTCGACGAGATCGCGGTAGCGATGCTCGCTCTCGAGCAGGAGCTGGATGATGCGCTGCTTCTCCGCCAGCGATTTCTTGATCGTGGCGAGTTCTTTGGTGGTCTTGTCCGGGCTGATCGTCTGGGCCGCGAGCCGGTCGATCAGTTCCCGCGCGTATCGACGGTGACCGCCGGGCGATCGCGACGCTTTCAGGACGCCGTCCTGATCCCAGCGGCGCAGCTTCTGGATAGGGATGCTGAGCTTCGCGGAAACTTCGTGGATCGAGTAATAACGACTTTCGTCGGACACCTCTGCGAACCCCCGGGTAATCATGTTGTGACGGCGTTTTTCATCTTAAGGCCTTTTTCCCCGTGGGCGCACAAAAACAAACGCCGGCGGAGCCATCGCGGGCCCCGGCCGGCGTCTATGCCGTGACGACTTTAGTGCACTTGCTGCGATTCACCCAACCCGTTCTGCCTCGAAACCAGGCGCTGCATCAGCTTGAGGTCGCGCAAGTTGATGCGCAGGGCGCTGTCGACCCAGATCTCGACGACGTCGAGCAGTTCCGGGTAATCCAGGCGGTGCACGCGCCGGCGCGTCTGCGCGAGCGCTGCCAGACCGTTTTGGCTGCGCTTGCGCTTCTCGATCAGGGCGGCAATCGCCGCCTCGCCCTGCCCATCGTCGACTACCGCGTCGATGACGCCTTTATCGAGCATCTGCTGGGCGCTGTAGACCTGCCCGCCGGAAATCAGCTCCTCGGTTGCACGCTGCCCGATGCGGCGGTCCAGAAACGAGTAGGCGCCCATGCCGGGAAACAGGTTGAAGAGGATTTCCGGAAAGCCGAAACGCGCGCTTTTTTCGGCAACGATCATATCGCCGGAGAGCGCCGCCTCGAATCCGCCGCCGAGCGCGTCGCCCTGGACCAGCGAGATCGTGGTAACCGGCAGGTTGAAAGCCTGGTAGTTCGAATAAAGCACGTCGATGCAGGCGCGGCCGTAACGCAGCAGCGCAGCGCGGTCGCGGTTGCCGATCAGCGTCTTGAAAAGATCCAGATCGCCCCCGAGGTTGAACACACCGGGTTTATCGGAAGCGAGCACGACATAGTCGATCGGATGCTGTTCGCTCAGGTGCTCGATGCGGCCTTCGCTCGAGGTCAGCATTTCGTGATAGGCGCGGATATCCGTGAGCAGATTGGCGTTGAAGCAGGGGCGCGGCGAGGGATTCCAGCGCGACCACATAGCGCGCTGTGCGGGCTGATAGTAACAACGGAACTGGTCGGAGTACACTTTTTCGATGACTGGGCTGACGATGGTGCCCAGAGGCAGTTCAGCGTTGCGCAAAACGGGTGCCGGGTTGCGCAGGACTTCTTGCGGAACATCGAATGCGTTCATGGTAGCTTTCCCTCTTCGCGGTTGATCGCGGCCGAAGCGGCCCACGTCGTCATTAAACGAAAACTTTATTCTTAAATCAAATCTAACATATTGATAGATTTGATATTTTTCCTTTTAAAAACAGACCAGAACGCAATCTCTCGGTGTTTCCAGCACAGGAACTTTTTAACGTATTCGAAGTGCGCGCAACATCAGGAAATTCCTTAGGTCTGCGCCGTAGCGGCAGGAGCAGGGCCGGGGAAAGCCCTCATATCTCCGCCGCGTGCTTGCGCAATAGACATTAAAATCCGTGTGATGCGCGATATTCTTAAGTTCGTTTTGCGACTCTTGTTTCGGGTGCGGGTGCTCGGCGACGTGTCGTTTCTGAGCTCGGGGCGCGCCCTTGTCGTCGCCAATCACGATTCGCTGCTCGATGGTCCGCTGCTCGGTTTATTTTTGCCGCGTCGTGCGTGGGTGGTGATGTCGGCCGAAGACATGGCCTACGCGCCGACGCGGCTGCTCGCGCGATTCTTCCGCCATCGCGTGCTCGACCTGTCGGAGCCAGCGACCGTGAAGCGCATGGTGCGGCTGCTCGATGTAGGCGAGCTGCTCGTCATGTTTCCGCAAGGCCGCGTTACCACGACGGCGTCGGCAATGAAGCTCTATCATTCCGTAGCAACGATCGCGACGCGTTCGGGCGCGCCCATCGTGCCGGTTTCCATTTGCGGGTTGCTGCACTCCAGATACGCCCGCACGCCCGGTCACTTTCCGCGTCGTGCGTTGCCACGCGTGACGCTACGGGTGTTCGGCGCAACCCAGCTTCCCGATCTTGGCGCCGCGCCGACGCGTCTCAAACGCAGCAAGGCGGCGGACGCACTGAGCGCAGTACTGCAGCGCGCCCAGGTCGACTCACGCCGCCGCGAAACGCTCTACGAGGCATTCATCGCGGCGTTCGAAACGTTCGGCCGGCGTTACCGCATCATCGAGGATATCCGCGGCAAGCACGAGAGCTATGGGGACCTGCTGAAGGCCACGCTCGCGCTCGGGCGCATAGGTTCGCGCATCAGCGCCAGGGATGAAGTGGTCGGAGTCCTCATGCCGAACCTGAGCACCACCGTGTGCCTGATGCTGGGACTCAGTGCCACTGGTCGGGTGCCGGCATTGCTTAACTACACGGCAGGGCCCGAAGCGCTGCGCAGCGCGTGCGTCGCGGCCGACATCCATACCGTGATCACGTCGCGTCAATTCATCGAGGCCGCGCGGCTCTATCCTGCGCTCGACGCCCTCTGCAATCAGCGCATTGTTTTCATCGAGGACCTGCGCAAGCAATTTGGCGTCCTCGACAAACTGTGGCTGATGGGGTGGGCGCTGTGGCGGCCACGTACGCTGCTCGTTGCGAAAAACCCGTCGGCGACGGGCGTGGTGTTGTTTACTTCGGGCTCGGAAGCGCGTCCCAAGGGCGTTGCGCTAAGTCATGACGCGGTGCTCGCGAATATCGCGCAGATGAAGGCGGTCATCGATTTTTCGCCAGCCGACCGCTTCCTCAACGCGTTGCCGATGTTCCATTCATACGGGCTTACCGCATGCACGCTGATGCCGATTTTCTGCGGTGTCGGACTCTACATTTACACGACGCCGCTGCGCTACCGGGTGATTCCGGAAATCGCTTACATGCGCGATTGTACTTTCATGTTCGGGACCAGCACTTTCCTCGGGCGCTATGCGCGCGAAGCCCATCCCTACGATTTTTACCGCGTACGTTGCGTGATCTCAGGCGCGGAAAAACTGAATCCGGAGGTCGCCGAGCTATGGCTCGAAAAATTCGGCCTGCGCATCGTGGAGGGCTACGGCGCGACGGAGTGCGCGCCCGTGCTCACGCTGAATGCGCCGCTGGCCTACCGGCTGCATTCCGTCGGGCGCTTCCTGCCGGCTATCGAGCACCGGCTGACCCCCGTCGAGGGCATTTCCGACGGCGGACGGCTGCACGTGCGGGGCCCGAATCTGATGCTGGGCTATTATCTTTACGATCAGCCGGGCGTGGTCCAATCGCCCGCATCCGCGGCGGGAGCGGGATGGTACGACACGGGCGACGTCGTCGGCATCGATGCCGAAGGATTCGTGACGGTACTGGGCAGGGTCAGGCGTTTCGCGAAAATCGCGGGCGAGATGGTCGCCCTGGAAATGGTCGAGCGTATTGCACAGCACGCCTCGCCCCGACACCTGCATGCGGCGACCGTCGAAGTGCTCGCCGGAAGCGGAGAAAGCACGGTCCTCTTTACGACAGATCCGGGGCTGTCGCGGGCCCTGTTGCAGCGCTCCGCGAAACTGCTCGGCAGCCAGGATCTCGCCGTGGCGCGGCGCGTCGTTAACGTCGCGGAACTGCCCATGCTGGGCAGCGGCAAGACTGATTACGTGAGATTGAGGACGCTCGCCGAGACCACCCGGCCCAGGCTGGTCGGGGTCGGTAAAGACTCCGCGTAATCCGGCGCGCCGGGCTGCATCGCTGCCGCGCGGATTGCAGTTGCCGTGCGTTCGGCCCTTCGCTACAGTGAGCCTGCGGGTTCCCCACGGTCAGTCGAACGTGGCGCAAGCCGTTACCGCAGCGAACTTACTCGGAGGGCAACATGAAGAAGAGCAAAGGTAGTGTTTACAGGGTGACCGAATTGGTGGGAACGAGCACCATCTCGTGGGAAGATGCCGCGGCCACCGCAGTGCAGACCGCGTCGCGCAGCCTGCGCGAACTGCGTGTCGCGGAAGTCACGAAGCTCGATATGGCGATAGAGAATGGCAAGGTCTCTGCCTTCCGGGCGCGGGTCAGTCTGTCGTTCAAATACGAGAAGTGAGCGAGCCGGCGCGGCCAGCCAGCTGACCGCGCCGGCATTTTGCGTTGCTCTGCGCGGGCGGGGCTCGCCACTGAGCCCGCATGCACGATCGTCGACGGACGCTTCGTGGTGATCGTGCCGCGAGGTCGTGCTCCTGCCGATGCCTGCCTTTAATCTCATCACCTGGAACATACAATGGGGACGCGGCTGCGATGGCCGCGTCGATCTGCAGCGCATCGTCGGAACCGCACGCGATCTCGCCACGTTCGACGTGCTGTGTCTCCAGGAGGTCGCGAGCAACTTTCCCGGATTGCCCGGAAGCGCAGGCGAAGACCAGCCTGCACAGCTTGCCCGCTTGCTGCCGAATTATGCGGCCGTGTTCGGCGCCGCTACCGACGTGCTGGCACCGGACGGCTCGCGACGTACGTTCGGCAACATGATTCTGTCGCGGCTGCCGGTGCTGCAGGTTTTTCGTCACCTATTGCCGTGGCCGGCCGACCCCGGCGTGCCGAGCATGCAGCGCGCGCTGCTGGAGGCAGTGATCGAGGCGCCGTTCGGTCGCGTGCGCGTGATGACGACGCACCTGGAATACTATTCAGCGGTCCAGCGCGCGGCCCAGGTTGAGCGCATCAGGGAATTGCACCGCGACGCGGCATCGCGCGCGCGGGCCGAGGGCGACGGCCACGATGCCACGGGACCTTTTCGCCGCGTGCCCGGCAGCGCGTCGGCTATCCTCACGGCGGACTTCAATTTCCGTCCCACCGACCCGCTGCACGACCGCATGACCCTCCCCTTGGGCAATGGCGTGCCGGCGTTTCGCGACAGCTGGCAGGTGCGCTACCCGGGCGCCGCCCACCCTCCATCGCTCGGTCTTTTCGATTCCAAGCAATGGCCGGGTGGGCCGTTTTGTTGCGACTTCATCTACGTCAGCGATGACCTGTCCCCGCTGGTCACCCACGTGAGCGTCGATCAGCGCAGCGATGCCTCGGACCACCAGCCAGTGCTGCTGACTCTGAACACCGTCGACTGAGCGGGCGTTAGCGAGGCTCTTCGGGACGCGCGGGCAGGCTGCGCAAATAGGCGATCACCGCTGCGAGGTCCTCCGGCGTG
>JBKJZR010000002.1:0-22228 GCA_046715035.1 Burkholderiales bacterium
GCCTTCGAACGGCTGGCGCTTCCAGAGGTAGTCTCATTCACCGCCGTCGGCAATTTGAGGTCTCGCGCCGTCATGGAGCGCGTCGGCATGCACAACACGAACCAAGACTTCGAGCAACCGGGCATCAACGAAGGCCATCCCTTGCGCCTTCATTGTCTGTACCGCATCACCAGTGCGCAATGGGGCGAGAATGCCGCCTGAACGCTTCGTTGCAGCGGAGCGCCTTCGGCAGCCGCTCAAGTCGGGCGTGCTACTTGAACGGTTGTGACGCTTGCGGATAGAGTGACTTTCCATGGCCTTCAATTCCTTTCGTCGGCGCGTCCTCGGCCGAGCCCTGTCGCTGGCCGTGCTGGCAGCCGGTCCGCGATCACTTTGCGCGCAGACCGGTGCGTTTGGTGGCTCTGCGCCGGAGCAGCGCTGGTACGAGGCGGCAGTAGCGATGAAGCGTCTCGCCGAATCGTGGGGCGACCAGTCCTACGGAGCAGTGCTCGTGCTCGGTGGCAAGATCGTCGGCGATGGCCCGAGCCGCGTCGTAAAGCTCGGCGATTCCACTGCCCACGCGGAGCGCGAAGCCATACGAGACGCGCAACGCCGCTTCAACTCCAAGGTGTTACCGGGCAGCGTTCTCTACTCTACGTCGAGGCCGTGTTCAGCTTGCGAGGCGGCTGCAGCCGAAGCTGGCGTCTCGCGTATGTACTTTGGAGAAGCCCTGCGCGACGCGGGGCAACCAAGACTATGACTACAGTAGGGCAATCAAGTCGGCGCAGCGGTCGCAACAAGCGCATGTAATTGAATCAGGAGATCTGCATTTTCGTGCGGGTGACCTATTTCATCAGCGTCAACTGCACGAGCGTGTCGGCCCGTTCGTGTCGATCGAGATCGCGACACGTGGTGATAATCGATTCGAACTGAGCCGCGGGGATCGGCAGGCCCGGAATGACGTCGCGAATGCGCCGCGCCTCCTCCTCGAAGTCCCACATGAACTCGCGTCCGGTGGCCTGTTTCGTAAAGCTCTTCCCGTCCCGGGTGTATATCGTGATCCGCGGACCGAACAGCGTCATCTGGTGCGATGGAATGATGGTCACCCGTTGCATCAGCTCCAGAACTTCCGGCGGGTCGTCATCGGTTGTCGCTTTGAAGCCGGCGCTGCGCAGCACGGGAAACCCTCGTTTCACCACTCCATATGCGGCGAAATACGCCGTGCTTCCCGGGGCGTGCATTCGATCTTCCCGCCGGATCGGGAAAGCGGGGCTCGGGTATTGCGTCTCGAGCCAGTTCACCACGGCCTCCACGCGCTCGACATCTTCGTACCGGATGTTGTTCTGCTCGCAGAGTTTCGCCGTCACTTCGACATGCGCGATGTTGTAGCCGGCAGTCGAGTAGATGCGGTACAGCGTTTCGAGGAACATCCACGTCTTCCCCAGATCGGCGGTGATCTTGTCGAGGCTGGTTTGCGTGTCACCGACGAAGCTGTAGGTGAGCCGACCGTGGTTGTTTCCTGCGTAAGCGTGGTAGAAGCCGGCGTCTCCTTCGAGGACCGTCTCCCCGCCCGGGTGTCCCTGCTGCGCGAGCGATACCGCGAGCATGGCGTTGCGCACCGCAGCGCCTTCGCGCAGGGCGCGGCCTCCGCTGCGCATCCCTTCGAGGTTGCCCCCCGCGAGGCTCGCGCAGAGCGCGATGGCGCTGTTCATCTGCTCCTCGGTCAGGCGCAGGATCTTCGCCGCCGCTACGGCGGCGCCAAAGATGCCGAACACGGGACCCGCGTGGAAGCCGCGCGACATCACCGTCGGAATGTAGTCGGCTGCCATCCGCTCCATGACCTCGTAGCCGGCGGCGATGCCGGTGATGAAGTCGCTGCCGGAAGCACCGGCACTCTCGGCCGCGACGAGCGCTGCCGGAATGATGCTCGTGCCCGGATGGGTCAGCATGCGGAAAGAGTCCAGCTTGCCGCCCGCCATCGCCATTTCCGAGTTGGCAAACGCCGCGCCGCCTTTCGTGACCAATGTGCCGTTTGCCAGGATGGTCGCGCCGCTGCGCACGCCGGCCTCTTCGGCGCTGATCAGCTTCACTGCCTGCTGTCCGGCGGGTTGCTGCGAGCCGAGCAGCACCGAAGCGAGCCCGTGCAGCGTTACGCCCTTCGCCCGATCGATGACGGGGGGCGGCAGGTCTTCATAGCGCAGCCCGACGGCCCATTGCGCGAACTGGCGGCTCAGCGATGGCATGCGTTGCTCCTTTTTCCTGTTACCGCGACGAGACCCGGAACCATCTCACAACCCCTGCGTCCGGGTGGGCACGGGTTCATCCTTCGACTCCGCTCGCGCTGCGCTCAGGACGAACGTAGCTTGAGCTTCATGCAACAGTGGGTGTGCTCAGCACTAAAGCGCGCGTGCAAATGCCTTGACTGCTCGCAACCGCAATCAGTCGGCAGTAATCTTCGAGTCCTTCACGACCTTCGACCATTTGGCGAGCTCGGATCGCATCCGCGCGGCAAGCTCGCCGGGGCTGCTCGCGATCGGGGTAAATCCCTGCTGTGACAGCACGTCTCTGACCTCAGGGCGCGCGAGGGCGGCAACGACCTCGGCGCTGATCCTTGCCGTGACGTCCTTGGGAGTGCGCGCGGGCACGAGCATCGCGAGCCAGTTCGTGACCTCGAAGCCGGGCAGTCCACTCTCGTGCAGCGTGAGGAGCTCAGGCGCGAAGGCGAGACGCTCGCGGGTGGTCACGCCCAGCGAGCGCAGTTTGCCGGCGCGCACGTGCGGCAGCACGGTCGGCAGGCCGAGGATCGAAAAATGCGCCTGTCCCGAGATCACGTCGATCATTGCCGGCGCCCCGCCCTTGTAATGCACGTAGATGAAGTTGATGCCGGTCGCGCTCTTCAGAAGCTCACCCGTCAGGTGACTGGGAGAGCCGCTGCCCGCCGTGGCGTAGACCAGATAATCGGGTCTGGCCTTGCCCAACCGGATCAGCTCACCCACCGATGTCGCGGGCACCGCCGGATGCGTGACGAGGATGCTCGGCAGGCTCGCGCATATCGACACCGGCGCGAAATCGCGGAGGGTATCGAACGGCAGGCTCCGGTACAGGCTCGGATTCACCGTCAGCTGGCCTGCGGTCGCAAGCAGCCAGGTGTGGCCGTCAGGCAATGCCCGGGCGGCGATTTCCATACCGATATTGCCGTTGCCGCCCGCCCGATTGTCGACGACCACCTGCTGGCCGAGCGCGTCGGTCAACTTCGGCGCCATCACTCTCGCCAGCAGATCGGTCGGACCGCCGGGGGCGACGGCGACGATCATCCGAATGCTGCGCGCGGGGAAGGGCGCCGCGAAGCTTTGCGTAAACGACAGCGCAGCGGCGGCACCCAGCAGCCGGAAAAGCAGCCTTGGACGGGATATGGACAGATGCATAGGGCCGGCTGGATCCGCCAGCGGTCAACGCTGCTCGCTGGGTGTCCCGAACCCCGGCTCGTAGTGCGGACCGCTCATCGTGCCGTCGACCGCCATGCCGATGATGCCGTGAGAAAGGTCTTTGATGGCGATGAAAATGACGTCTTCCGCGGGCGTCGCCACCAGCGTGTGCGGCGCGTTGGCGGGGATATAGATCAGCGTGCCGGCCGGGGCGGTTACGGGGACGCCGTTGACCGACCCCTGCAAGGTGCCCTTGACGACGTAGTTGAACTGCTCGTTCGGGTGGGAATGCATGCGCGAGCCGGTGCCGCGCGCCTTGTCGATCCAGCCCACCAGCATGCGCTCGCCTTCGATGACCCCGCCCACCGAGGTCGAGTAGCCCGTGCCGGCGGCCACTTTCTCGACGCGTGCGAGATCGAATTGGTACTTGCCGTCGCCGGCTTTTACTGCGCCTTCAGTCTTGGTTGCCGCCGTGGTGTCCATAACTTTGCCCCAAAAAGTGGTGAAGCGGATCACAGATAGTCGATCTTTTTCCAGTTCGTGAGCGGCACGACGTTCTTGTTCATACCCGGCCGCCGGTCCGCGCAGATCTTGCCTTCCTTGAGCACCATCGCAATGCGCTTTTTCTCTTGCAGGATGCGCACGTCGGCAAGTGGATCGCCGTCCACGGCGACGATATCGGCGAGCTTGCCGGCTTCCAGGGTCCCCAGCTGGGCGTCGAGCCCGAGCGCCTCGGCGGCGTTCTTGGTCGCGGTCAGAATGGCGTCCATCGGCTTCATGCCGAGCCCGACGTACACTTCGAGCTCCCACGAATTGGTGCCGAAATGCGGCTCGAACCCCATGTCGGTGCCCATCGCGATCTTGATCCCCGCCTTGTGCATCTTGCGGAACGTCTCGTAGCAGTGCGGCTGCAGCCGCTTGAGCTTGTTGAGCACGAATTCCGCCGTGCCGAGCTCGCGCCGCAGCTGAATCGCATGGTCGGTGCGGTGGGCGAGTGTCGGCGTCACGGGGATGCCGGCTTCGGCGATCATATCCACGGTTTCGTCGTCCGAGAAGACCATGTGCTCTATGGTGTCGGCACCCGCCTGGATCGCCATGCGCTGCGCCCCAGTCGTGAAGCAGTGCACCGCGGCGGGCTTATGATAAGCGTGCGCTTCGTCGACGATCGCGTCGAGCTCGTCCTGCGTCATGTTGCGGATGTCGGGTTCTTCCTTGTCCGTGCCGCCGCCTCCCGACGCGCAGGTCTTGATGACGTCGCATCCCCACAGCAGATTGAGGCGCGCGAGCTTGCGCAGCTCGTAGGGGCCATCGGCAGTATTGAAACCCGAGCGCGGCATCGCGCGCGGCTGGATGAGGTCGAGATGCGAGCCGGTGATGGTCGTGAAACCGCCGATCAGCATGCGCGGCCCCTCGAGTATTCCCGCGTCGATCGAATCGCGCACGCCGCAAAGCTCCTGCGTGAAGAGGCCGCGGCTCGAATTCATACCCAGGTCGCGCAGCGTCGTGAACCCCATGTCGAGGCAGTTCTGGGCGTGGAACAGGGAATACATCTGCTGGAGCTGTGGGGTGACCTCCCATTGCGCGACGCGATGGTTATGGAACGTCATGCAGTTGAACATCGCAGTATGGATATGGCAATCCATCATGCCCGGCATCAGCGTGTACGCGGAGAGGTCTATCGTCTCCGCGCCGGGCTCGGTCTGCACCTGGCCCTGCACGCCCACCGCCTCGATGCGCGCGCCGCGCAGCACGATGACGGGCTTTTCGACGACCGCGCCGCCCCTGCCGTCGATCAACCTGCCGCCGAGGATGACGACGCGTTTCCCGTCATCGGGTTGCTTCGGCCACGCTGCCTCCGGCTGCCACCAGGCCTTATCTGTCGCCATGCCGTCGGTCTCCTGCGTTGTCAGGGCGGGCGCTCGAGGTGCCGGGCCCGCAATCGAATCGCGCTCTTGCATTTTCTGCTGTTCTGTCTATTGTATGCAAAATGAAGACGCTGCGCAAAAACCCCATCGTCGCCGCGCCGCTTCGCCTGCAGGCGCTCCGCGCTTTGCGGCACGCGATCGTGAACGGCGAGCTCGAGCCGGGGCAGCGCCTGCGCGAGGCGGAGTTGAGCGCGATCACCGGCGTCAGCCGTTCGGTGATCCGCGAGGCGTTATGCCAGCTCGAAGCCGAGAAGCTCATCGTCACCGTCCCCAACAAAGGCGCGGTCGTCAGGACGCTTTCGCCCAGCGAGGCGGTGGACGTCTATAGGACCCGTGCGCTGCTCGAAGGCTTCGCGGCGCGGCTTTTTGTCGAGAATGCGGCCGATGCGCTCGTTGACAGCCTGGTCGAAGCGGCGGATGCGGTCGTCGCAGCCTACGCAACCGGCGGTGTAAAAACGATCCTCAAGGCCAAGAACAGATTTTATGAAACGCTATACGCGGGCGGCGGCAGCGAGGTACTCCAATCGCTGTACGACACGCTGAACGCGCGTATCTCGCTGTGGCGGGCACGAGGCTTGCGGGACCATGGCGAGGAGGGCATCAAGGCCGCACAGGGCATACGCGATATCCGCGCGATCGTTGCGGCGGTCAAACGCCGCGATGCGGCGGCGGCGGAGCAGCGCGCGCGGGAGCGTGTCGTCACGTCCGCGCGCCATGTGCTGCTTGCGCTTGGTAAAGGCGAGCCCGTGACAGGCGTCGAACCCATGCCGGCCGCCGGCAGGAAGGCGCTGCCGAAAGCCCGCGCGCGGCGCGCTGGCGCGGCGGATCCGGCACGCCCCAAAGCGGCGACGCTGCCAGGCTGATTGCGATGGCCTCCACGCGCGTTCCGGTGTCGATCATCACCGGCTTCCTCGGCAGCGGGAAGACCACGCTGCTCAATCACTTGTTGCAGGATCCGGGCCTGGCCAACAGCCTGGTGATCATCAATGAATTCGGCGAGATCGGCATCGACCATCTGCTGGTGGCGACGCCGACGGAGAATATGCGGCTGCTTGCGAACGGCTGTCTGTGCTGCGCCGTTCGCGGTGACCTGGTCGAAACCCTGACGGAGGCCTACCGCCAGCGTGCAGACCTGCGGATTCCGGCATTCGACCGTGTGCTGATAGAGACCACAGGCCTCGCCGATCCCGTGCCCATCATTCAGACCGTCGTCACCGATGACGAGCTGGCATCGTGCTACAGGCTGGATACGGTGGTCGCCCTGGTGGACAGCGTTCACGCGGATTCGCAACTCGACGAGCACCCGGAAGCGGTCAAGCAGGCCGCGGTCGCGGATTTGCTCCTGCTCACTAAAACCGATATCGCGGACGCCGCCACGGTCACCGGCCTCACAATGCGGCTGCGGGCTATCAACGCAGGCATCGAGATCCTGCCTGTCGTGCGCGGCGCAGTCGACCCGCGCGCGCTCTTCGGCCGGGCTGCGCTGGCTGCCGACGCGCAACCGAGTGACGTCGAACGATGGCTGGGCAGGGGCCGCGCTCACGGCGCGGATTGCACGCACGAATCGCAGGAGCAATGTGACGATCACGGTCACGCGCATCCGCGTCACATCGATCGCGTGCAGACCTTCACGCTGTTTCACGACCAGCCCGCATCAGCGCACACACTCACGGCGTGGCTCACTCTGCTCGCCAATTTTCGCGGCGCAAACCTGCTGCGGGTGAAGGGCCTGATCAACGTCGAGGGCAGGGCGGTCGTCGTGCAGGCGGTGCAGACGGTGATACACGAGCCGGTCGAACTCGAGCGATGGCCCACGGAAGACCGTCGCACGCGGGTCGTTTTCATCGTCCGCAATGCGCACCGCGCGCAATTCGAGCATTCGCTCGACGCGCTGTCCATGGCCGAGCCGTCCGGGGGCACCGGCCTGCTCGATCCGGCAGCGTACGCGCGTTTTGTCGAGATGGCGAAGACCCTGAGCTGAAACAAGTCTGCCCGCGCCGGGGGCGGTACAGTAGACGGGCGAACAGCGCAGCCGCGAAGCTCGCGTTCGCATCACTCGCACGGAGGAAACATGTCAGTCACCGCAGGCATCAGCACGACTGGGGTCAATGACGCTGCGAAAATATATGCCCTGAAGCTGATGCCGACCATCGGCGCCGAGGTGCACGGGGTCGATCTCGCGCAGCCACTGAGCGACGCCGCGTTTGCCCGGATATTGGAGTTGTTCACCCAGCATGCCGTGATCTTCATGCGCGGACAGAAAATCAGCCCCGAGGAGTTCGCGGCATTCAGCGCAAAATTCGGCAAGCTCGAGATTCATCACATGACGGAACACGTCATGCCGCATTTACCTCAGGTCAGGGTGCTTTCCAACGTCAAGCAAGGCGGGCGCGCAATCGGCATAACGCGCGGCGGCATGCATTGGCACTCCGATCTGTCGTATACGCCGGTCCCGGCGCTGGCAACCTTGCTCTACGCGATAGAGTGTCCCCCCGAGGGGGCCGACACTCAGTTCGCGGACATGTGCGCGGCTTACAGCGCGCTGTCCGAGGAGGTTAAATCAGCGATCCGCGGGAAGAGCGCGGTGCATGATCGCAACTTCAGATATGCCGACCTTTATCCGCACCGCCCGCGCCTGACGGCCGAACAGCTGGCCAAGGTCCCTGCAACCGTGCATCCCGTTGTGCGCAAGCACTCCGGCACGGGTCAATCCGCGCTTTTTATCGCCAAGGACCTCGTGTCGGGGATCGTCGGCATGGACGCCGTCAAGGCACGGGAATTGATCGACGAGATGGAGCAAATCGCAACCCGTGTAGAGTTTGTCTACTCGCACAAATGGCAGGCCGGAGACATTCTCGTCTGGGATAACGGCCGTACGCTGCATCGCGCCACGCCCTATGACAACCACTACAACCGGACGCTGTACAGGACGCAGGTCAGGGGAGAAACACCTATTCCAGCTGAGTGATCTGCGCGCTCGGGCTGCATCGAGCAGCATACAGAACAAACGTCAGGAGGAAGTCATGTTGGGACGCCGGTTACGCAGTCTGGTTTACGCCCTGCTCGCTCTGGGCTCGGTCGTGCCGGCCCACGCGGCGACGGCTTATCCCACCAAGCCCATACGCATGGTGGTGCCCTACGTTGCCGGGGCATCGTTCGATACGATCGCGAGGATCTACGCCAATGTGCTGAGCGAGCATTGGGGCCAGCAGGTCATTATCGACAACCGTCCGGGAGCTACGGGGATCATCGGTGCGGAGCTGGTGGCACGCGCTGCGCCGGACGGGTACACACTGGGACTGTTCGGCGGCAATCAGACGCTCAGCATGGCGGTGCGCAGCAAGCTGCCCTATGACATGCGTACCGATTATGCGCCGGTCACACGCATCGCGACCCTCGACAACATGATCGTCGCGCATCCTGCGCTTGGCGTGAGCAGCCTGCGCGATCTCATCGCCTTGCTCAAAGCCAATCCCGGTAAGTATCACTACGGATCGGGAGGGCAGGGGGGCGATACGCATTTCGCCGGCGCGCTGTTCGCCACCATGGCGGGCGTCAATGTGATTCATGTGCCGTACAAGGGAGGCGGTCTCGCGGTCACCGGCCTGCTCGCGAACGAAGTGCAGCTCATGATCGTCAACATGATCTCGGCCGAATCTCAGGTAAAAGCGGGGCGCCTGAAGGGATTGGCCGTCGCTGCCAGGCAGCGTTCGTTCGTTTTCCCGGATGTGCCGACGGCAGCGGAGGCCGGTCTGCCCGGCTTCGAATGGGGGCAATGGTACGGAGTCTTCGCGCCGGCAAGAACACCGCGCGAGATCGTCATGAAACTGCATGGTGAACTTACACGGGTCGCCGCGTTGCCGGACACACAGGCCAAGCTGGCCAATCAAGGCGCGCGCGGAATGTCAGAGAGTCCCGAAGACCTTGCCAGCTTCGTCAGGCAGAGCATCGAGACGAGCCGCAAGACCGCGAAAGATGCCGGTATTCAGATCGAGCGATGAGGCTTGTCGGATTCAAGTCCGACAAGCTCCTAGGCGAAAGGAAGACGAAAGATGATACAGATCGCGAGAACGGACCCGGCTTCTGAAGCTGCAGTCGTCACCGGGGCGAGTGCCGGCATCGGCGAAGCCGTGGCCAGGGGACTTATCGAGCGCGGACTCACGGTGGTGACCCTGCAGCGCTCGGCGCCCAAGTTCTCGCATCCGAATCTGCACTTTCGCCCGGTCGATCTGTCCGACCTCGCGGCGACACGGGAAGTGGCGCGGGGCGTGTCGGCGGAGTTCCCGGTGCGCTATCTCGTCAACAATGCCGGCGCTAACCGCCCCGCGCTGCTCGAGGACGCTACCACCGACGACCTCCAGTATGTCACTGCGATCACGCTCGGCGCAGCGATGGTGCTCATGCAGGCTTTCGTGCCCGGCATGCGCGCGGCCGGATTTGGACGCATCGTAAGCATCTCTTCGCGCGCCATCATGGGCAAGAGCGCCCGCACCGTCTATGCGAGCGCGAAAGCGGGGCTGATCGGCATGACGCGCACCGTAGCAGTCGAAGTCGGCGGCGACGGCATTACCGTGAACGCAGTCGTACCCGGGCCGGTCGCCACAGAACTATTCAATAACGGGCATCCCGAGGGCAGCACGAAACGCAAGACCGTCATCGAGAGCGTGCTCGTCAAGCGCGTCGGCACCCCGCAGGATATTTCACGCGCGGTGCTGTTCCTGCTCGATCGCGAAAGCGGCTTTATCACCGGGCAAGCGCTCTTCGTCTGCGGTGGCACCAGCGTGACCGGTACGGGTGGCGCCTGATCGCGCAACGATGAAAGCAATGGTACTTCGCGGCGGGGGGGACCTGCGCTACGAGACTCTGCCGGATCCGTCTCCCGCCGCGCGCGAGGTAGTGGTCAGGGTTCACGCGTGCTCGATTTGCGGTTCCGACGTGCACGCGTTTCATGGCAAGCACCCGCGGCTTACCTTTCCGCGCATACTCGGCCACGAGTTTGCGGGAGAGATCGTCGCCGTGGGCCGGGAGATCGCGAACTTCCGCGTCGGCCAGCGCGTGTGCTGCGACATCGATATTCCGTGCGGCGCGTGCGCGCCGTGCCGTGAAGGCCGCACCAATATCTGCGAAACGCTGCAGACGATGGGATTCGACAAGGACGGCGCCTATGCCGAATACGTGGCGGTGCCCGATTACAATCTGTACCCGCTTCCTGACAGCGTCAGTTACGACGATGCTTCTGCCGTGCAGGTCCTGGGCATCAGCTTTCACGCAGTCGCGCATCGCGCGCAGCCCCGTGCCGGCGAGCAGGTCGCCGTCATCGGCGCCGGGCCGATCGGACTCGGCGCGGCCCTGATCGCGCAGTCGATGGGCGCCACAGTCACCATCCTCGACGTGCTCGATTACCGTCTCGACATGGCGAGAAAGCTGGGGATCGGGGAGGCCATCGATTCGAGGACTACCGATCTGCGCGCGCACGCGCTGAAGGTGACCGGTGGGCGCGGCTTCGACAAGGTGATCGAGTGTGTCGGCGGCAGGCAGGAACAGACGGTGAACGATGCCGTCAGCATGATCAGACGGGGCGGCAGGATTACCATAGTCGGCACCTTTCCCGACAACAAAGCGACGATACCGATCGCCTACATCAAGGATCGTGAGATCGATCTCATTTTCTCGCGCGGCAACTTTCAGGCTTTCGCGCCGTGCCTCGAACTCGTCGCGCAGGGGACGATCAATCCTAGCCTCTACATCAGCCATCGCTTTCCCTTGACCCGGGCCGTCGAGGCGCTGAGACTGCTCGAGGCGCGCAGCGTCGAAGCCCATAAGATCGTTCTGCACCCCCAGCAAAGCTGACGCCACGACCAGCCGATTGCGAAAGCTGCATCGCGAAGTGATCGGCCGGCCGGCGCAGACGTTGGCCGGGGACACAGATATTCAAATTGGAATGCGTGGAGGCCGACAATGACAGGAACTGCTGCGGTGACCCTGAAAAACATGCCGCAGCTTGCAGGCGGCGCGCTGCGGATCCGGCGTGTCGAGGCGATTCCGGTGGCGATGCCGCTGCGCAAGCCGATGCTGATGGCGGGCGTGCGCATCGAGTTTGCGGAGAATCTGCTGGTGAGGATCGACGCCGAGAACGGTGCCGTTGGATGGGGGGAGGCCGCCTCCGCGCCGACGATGACCGGAGATCTGCGTGCCGGCATGGTGGCAGCGGTCAATGAGCATCTGGCACCGTTGCTCGCGGGTCAGGACGCGCTGCAGTACGCCTGGCTTGCACGCCGGTGTGCCGGCGCATTGCTGCACAACGGCGGCGCCAAGGCCGCCGTCGATATGGCGATACTGGATCTGGCAGGCAAACATGCCGGTGTGCCTGTCTGCGACTTGCTGGGTGGCGCGGTAAGGAGTGCCGTCAGGCCGATGTGGCTGCTGGGCAACAAGACGGTCGCGGAAGACATTGCCGAGGCAGGCGAGAAGCGCGCGGCAGGCTTCCGCTTCTTCAAGATCAAGGTCGGCGTCAAGGCAGTCGCCGAGGAGATCGCGGCGACGCTCGACGTGCGGCGTGCGCTCGGCCCCGATATCGCGCTGTGCGCCGATGCCAATATGGGCTATGACAAAAGCTCCGCAAGGAGGTACGCGGCCGGAACGGCCGATGCGAATCTGCTGTTCTTCGAGCAACCGCTGCGCCATGACGACCTCGACGGCATGGCGGCGCTCGCGCGTAACTCACCCGTGCCGCTATGCGCAGACGAAGCCATCGGCAGCATCAAGGACATTTACGATCATCACCGCGCGGGCGCGGCGTCGGGGATGAATCTCAAGACCATCAAGCTGGGCGGCCTCAGCGCAGCCGTGCATGCGGGGCGGGTCTGCGAATCGCTCGGGCTGGCGATCAATCTGGCCTGCAAAGTCGCGGAGTCAGGCATCGGGGCGGCCGCGCTGGTGCACGTCGGCGCTGTGCTCGGTAACCTCGACTGGGGCATCAGCGTAACCAATCACTACCTTGCCGCAGACATCGTCAGGCACGCGGTGCGTCCCCGCGACGGGGAAATTCAGGTTGCGCGGGAACCGGGGCTAGGCGTAGAGGTCGACGAGAACGAGATTGCGCGGGTTCGAATAAATTGATGGCCAGGAGGCGATGCGTATTGATGAGAACGTCAGTAGCGATATGCGCTTTGATCACTGCGCTGGGATCGGGCTGGATCACGTCGGTGCTGGCGCAGACGAACTATCCGGTGCGCCCGCTGCGGCTGCTCGTGCCCTTCCCCGCGGGTGGGGCCATCGATACCATTGCGCGCACGCTCGGCGAAAAGATATCGACGCAGGTCGGGCAGGCCGTGGTGATCGACAATCGCCCGGGAGCGGGCGGCCGCATCGCCGCAGAAACGCTGACCAACGCGGAACCGGACGGCTACACGCTGTTGTTGAGCACGGCAGGACCGATCTCGATCAGTCCCTCGCTGTTCAGGACGTTGCCCTACAACGTCGAGCGCGACTTCCGGCCGGTGACCCGGGTGGCGGAGATCATCAACGTCATGGTGGTCAATCCGTCGACCGGCGCGAGGACTGTCAGGGATTTTCTCGAATGGGCGAAAAAGCGCTCCGGTGACGTCCGCTTCGGCAGTTCGGGGGCGGGCCAACCTGATCATCTCGCCGGAGAATTTTTCCAGCGGCTGGCGGGACTCAAAATGACGCACGTGCCTTATAAGGGCGGCGGACCGGCGCTCGTCGATCTGGTGGCCGGGGACCTGCAGGTCATGTTCTCGACCTACGTGGTGGCCGCGCCCCATGTCGCCACCGGCAGACTGCGCGTGCTCGCGGTCACCACGCCACAGCGCCAGCCCGTTCTGCCCGATCTTCCCACCGTGGCGGAAACCGTGCCGGGCTTCGGCGTGAGCAACTGGACCGGCGTATTCGTCTCGGCAAAGACACCGCGTGCTGTCGTTGACCGGATTTTCGCCGAGTTCAACAAGGCTGTGCTGTATCCGGACGTCAAGGCGCGCCAGAATCTCGCCGGCATCGATCCGGTGGGCAGCGCTTCTTCGGAGGAGTTTACAAAATTCGTGCGCGAGGACGCACGACGCTGGGCGGACATCATCAAGAGCGCCGACATCAAAGTGGAGTGACCTTCGGCGCGTAGACGCGCGCTTCACTTCCGGCGCACCTGTGCGCTGGCCTGAATGATCGAGCTTCGGCCGCTGGTTTGCGCGACGGGCAGCCCTCACCTGCGTAACGGTGGCGTTTCGCCGCCGCTCTTCCAGCGGATATCCGTTTCCCAGCGATGCCCTCATCGCAGCCTGTTTGATGGCGCGTCGAGCGCTGCCGCTGCGCCAATCCAGCTAAGTATCGTGAATGTCCGCCGCTTGCCGCGAGGCGAGCGCGCCGTCGGCTCGCCTGCGAAATGGGCCGCGAAGGCAGCTCTGTTCACGTGATCGGGCGGCGACCTCCTATGGAATCATTCAAGTGCGCTACACGAGAAGGGCGTCCAGGCCCTGGTCATGCGACGACCCTGGATCGCCGGAGACCCCGATGGCCAAGCAGGCGCACGAAGGAACAGCGACAGCGAGAGCCGGTTATTCCGCGCTCCACGACTCGGTGACGGGCTTGCTCAACGGCGGCGCGTTCGGCATCCGTTTCTCCGCCGCACGCGCACGTGCGACGCGTACTCGCAAGCGATTTGCCGTGATGTCGATCGATGTGGCCGTCGCGCACGAGAAGAAGGATTCTGCGGAATACAACGGTGCGCTGAAAACGATGGCGGATCGCTTGCAGAAGAGCGTGCGTGCCATCGATACCGTCGCACGCATCGACCACGGCAAGTTCGCAATCATCCTCGAGGACCTGACTCGCGAGGGACAGGCTCATCCGGTGACGGAAAAGGTGCGCCGCACGCTGGTCAGGCCGATCAAGGTGGGGAAACGCCAAATCCAGCTGTCCGCCCGACCGAGTATCAAGTTCTATCCAACGGCCGAGAATGCCTCTGCCGTGTCGCCGCTCGACCGTAAAACGACGCCCTCACGCTGAGGGCTTGGGGCCCGCGGCTGCGCGTCGGCAAGTGCCCTCGGTGCCCCCTCGTATCCGGCTCCTCCAGGCCGTCATTCTCTTCCGCGTGTAGGAAATTTTCCTACACGGGCGCGGGCGCCAATTCCTAGCTCGAATCTAGGAAACCCCTCATATCGGTTTCAACCGCCGGGCAGTGTAATGCGACATCGACTGAACGAGTGGAGGCGGCAAAAATGAGCGTTGATCAGTTGCTCGAGGAAATAAAGGAAGTAAATCTGGCCTACTTACTGCTCGCGCAGCAGATGCTCCGCGCTGACAGGGCGAGCGCAATGTTTCGATTGGGAATCGCCGACGAGGTTGCGGAAATTGTCGCGAACCTCACGTCTGCGCAGCTCCTGCGCATGGCGTCGTCGAACATGCTCTTGTGCAGGTTCAGGTTCGAGGACCGGCTCGTTGCGGAGCTGCTCAGCAGCCACCAGAAGAGTCGTGTATCGCCTCAGTCGCATGCGGCGGTAATCCTGGCCGGGCAGACGGCGGCGGGCCTCGTTTAAGCTGCACTTACCCGAAACCTGGAGGCGCCGCATGCGAAATAAGAGCGTTCTGGTGGAAGCAAGGCAGATTCATCTCGCGGCCGATCTTGTCAGGCTCGGCGCACGGCTGCAGCTGCTCGAGGCGGAGACCAGCCTGAGCCGCGAGCGGCTCGTCAAGCTCTACAAAGAGCTGAGGGGCGTATCCCCGCCCAAGGGCATGCTGCCGTATTCAGCCGACTGGTTTACCAGTCTCCAGCCCAATATTCATTCTTCGCTGTTTCTGGCAATTCGCCGCTATCTGCTCGCCCATACCGATGCCCGCGGCATCGAAGCCACGATCAAAGGCTACGCACTCTATCTGGAGCATCTCACGGTCAACCAACTCGACTGCGTGCTGAGCCTCACCCGGGCTTGGACCCTGATCCGTTTCGTGGATGGCCATTTGCTGGCGACGGCGAGCTGCACCAAGTGCGCGGGGCAGTTCCTGGGACACGCACTGCAGCTCAATGCGAAGCAGGTCTGCCTGTTGTGTAACAGCCCCGCGCACGCGCGTGCGGCACATAGGTCGCCGCAGCTTGCCGCGCGCGGTGAGGCCCAGGTCAGGGCGCTGCGGGGTGCGTTCGCCGGCGAGCCGGCAGCATTATTCAGGGGTCAGTCGACCAAGCCCGTCTCGATCCCGTAGCGCGTAAGTTCAGCGTTGTTGCGCAGCTGCAGCTTTTCCAGCAGCCGTGCGCGGTATACGCTGACCGTCTTGGGACTCAATGACAGTTTTGCCGCTATCCCCGATAGCGTCTGCCCGCCGGCGATCAGCCGCAGGGTTTGAAATTCGCGATCCGACAAAGTCTCGTGCAAGGGACGGTCGTCGTTCATGCCGATGGCATCGGCAAGGACCTCGGCCAAGGCAGGCGTGACATACTTTTTGCCGGCCGATACGTGTCGCATCGCGGTCACGAGCTGCGCCGGCGCGCTCTGCTTCGTCAGGTAGCCGGAGGCGCCTGCTTTAAGCGAGCGCATCGCGAATTCGCGCTCGCCGTGCATGCTCAGCATCAGCACCGGCAGCTTGGGATACTCCCGCTTGATCTGCTTTAAAGTCTCGACGCCGTTACGATCAGGCAGGGAAATATCGAGCAGCACGGTATCGAACTCGCGTTCCCGCATGATGCGCATCGCCTCCGCGCTGGTCGCTGCTTCGCCGGCCACGGTCATGTCGCCCGCTTCGGAAAGAATCTGTTTCAGGCCCTGCCTGACGACCGCATGGTCGTCAACGATCAGCACGCGGATCATCGTTCCATCCTCCTGGGGTTCTCGTACATTCGCGCAGGCAAACCGGAAATCTCCGAAGTCAGATCACGCGCGGCACGGTTGCGCCCTCGCGAGAGGCGGGTATGCGCAAAACGAGGCGGGTTCCCCGGGTCGGCAGGCGTTCGATCGCCATCGTGCCTCCAAGGTCACGTGCGCGCTCGACCATGCCGCGAATGCCAAACGATTTGGTTTTTTGCCGATCCGACGCGGCGATGCCGCGGCCGTTGTCGGTGACCTCGAAATGCAGCCAGCCATCGCGTTCCCCGTAGCCGACTCGCACCAGCGAGGCGCTGGCGTGCTTGGCGATATTGGTAAGCGCCTCCTGCAGGATACGGAAAACCGCCACCGAGGTTTCGGGCGCGATGGAAATTTCCTGCCTGGTGGGTGCGATCTCGGTCTTGATGCCGGTGCGGTTCTGAAACTCGCGCAGCTGCCATTCAATGGCGGCCACGATGCCCAGGTCGAGAATCCCGGGGCGCAAATCGCTGGCGATCCGCGTGCCAGTCTCGATGGCGAGGTTGATCATTTCATCCAGCTTATTGAGCTTGCCATGCAGATCCGCGCTGGCGGCGGGCAGGCGGTTGCGCAGCCACTCGAGATCTATCCTGACGGCGGTCAGCGTGCCGCCAAGGTCATCGTGGATCTCGCGGGCGATCCGCGCCCGCTCCCGTTCCTTTACTTGCTCGAGATACGAGGCAAGCTCGGCGAGCTGCTCGCGCGAGCGCTGAACTTCGAACCCGGCCAGCTTGATATGCGTCATGTTGAGCATGATGCCGTCCCACTGCACGACGCCGCTTTCGGCGAGCCGCGCGGTAGCGCGCAGGCTGATCCATTTTGTTTCGTGGCGCTGACTCAGTACGATGCGGCCTTCCCAGTGAGCGGGCGCGAGTTGCCGTCTGGACGCCTCCAGGCAACGGTCGAGCGCCGCGCGGTCTTCCTGCGCGATCAATGAAAAAAATGCCGCTGCATCCGCGAGCAGGCGCTGGGCATCCACGCCCAGCATGGCGTGGCTGCCTTCGCTCGCGTACAAAAAGCGGGGTTCGCCGTCAGGCTCATGCTGAAGCAGAAAGGCGACGCCTGGCATGTTCGAGACGATGGCGCGAAACCGCGATTCGCTTTCGCGCAGCGTTGCTTCTGCCCGCTTTTGCTCGGCGCGGGTAACGGCGTCTCGCAATTCGCGTTCGGCCGCGGGCGCCAGGCGCGACAGATCGTGTTTCATGACGTAATCGCGGGCGCCGGCCTTCACCGCCGCGGTCGCGCTTTCCTGGTCGATCGTCGCCGAGACGATGATCAAAGGCAGGTCCTGCCCCATTTCCTGCAGCAGCAGCAGAGCTTCGTCGGCAGCGAACGACGCAAGCACGTGCTCGGCCAGCACGAGATCCCAGTTTCCGTCCGCCAGCGCAGCGCGCATCTCAGCGGCGGTTTCGGCGCGGCGCGCGTCCACTTTGTATCCCGCTGCGCCGAGTTCCGCCGAGATCGAGTCGGCATCGGCCGGCGAATCATCGACGATCAGGACCCGCAAAGGTCTGGGCTGAACGTTATCGGGCATCGGTCCTGCCGATGGGATGCCGTTGCGAGATCGGCATGGCCGCGAGGGAGGGGGTGTGGCTCCCGTATTTCAAGGCGCCGCGAAGGTGCTGCCGGGATGACCGAGTGCGGTCATGGCGGCCAGGGTCGAAGCCATCGCTGCGCGCCGCAGGCGTCGTTGCAAGGCCGGAACTGCCCGTTCCAATATCGACTTTCTGCATGAAGATGTGGAACGTTGTTAATGCAACACTTTAACTGGGCACGCAGCGCTTGGCAATGCTGGATAACGACTCAAAATTCGACGCAGTTCCGCAGTCGAAGGTCTCCGCTCCACGAGGCTGGCGGGTCCACGCTTAGCAATTGCAGCCCGCGCCAAAAAGCCCTGGCCTCAACAGAAAGCGCCAGGCTTTAATAATATGTATAATAATCATATATATACTACGCAACTTAAAACACGAGGACACGATGCTGGCGACACGGGAAGCTCCACGCCACCCCCGTTGCAGATTTCACGTCGTAGCGAACCTAGTCCTGAGCTTGGGGTGGCTGGGTGGGATAGCGCATTGCGAGGCATCGCCCAGGGCTATTGAAGTCCTGTGGTATACCTACGCGCCTGCGAACTCGGTGTACGTTCAGACGATGCGCAGGCTGGCCGGAATCGTTCATACGCTTCCGCAAACGAAGGGGTTGGCCTGGAGGCTCACGTTCTACGGTCCGGATTCCCCCACGCCCGAATTCGCCACTTATGACGTATTGGTCATCCATAGCGGCGAGGCCTTCTCCACGGCTCCGGCCGGAGGGGTGGATGCGAAGCCGGCGTACGCGGTGCCTAATTTCAAGGGCATTCTCAAACACAAAGCCGCAATCGCGGCCGCGCGCGGCGAGCGCACGTTCATTTCCGGATCGGACGCCGATGTGCACACGATCCACGGTGATTCGGGCAACGCACCTCAGGATCCCGCGGGCCGGCCGAAACAATGCAATCCCCCGCTGGTCGGCGCGACGTGTTGGGACGGCGCGTTGGGTCATCTCGTGAACGCCGTAAACTGGGCAGGCAGCGGACGCGGACTGGGGATCGTGTCTTGGGTCGCAGCCGAATTTCCAGGGTCGAGGTGGTGGTTGGATCCGCAGTCTTTCTTACGCGCCGAGCTCAATGGTTACGTCACGATCTGGGGCGAAGGCAAAAAGCGTGAGAATACCCCGGTCATTCCGGCGGCGGCGCGGATGTATGCGCTTAATTCAGGCCTCACTTCGAAAGGATTGGGCAACTGGACCAATTCTTTTCATGCGGGCTTCTCTCATGCGATCCCCGGCTACGCGCCTATCGTTGATTCAACGATCTATCCGGAAACGGCAGTGGCCATCGCGAGCGCAAGATTTGCGGGAGCGCCAGCGACCGGGCCCGTAATCACCAGACGCAAACCTTCCCTGCAATAAGGCGATACCCTGGTGCGCCGAAACTGTACGCAGCGCTCAATTTGCGCCAACCCATGACCAAACAAGCGAAGGCAAAACCATGAAACGCGGCGCACTCGAAAAGCTCAAAGGCCTCAAAATTACCAACCAGATCAAGAAGCACGGTGCGGCGAACGCCTCGGGCCATCCCGGGCCGGGGACTGTCAACAGGCGAGAGCAGCGCCGGCTCGATCAGTCATTGGGATTGGTTCCATTCGCGGTGAAACTCGAGGGCGATCTCGTGACGAAACTGCAGGAATTGGCAGAAACGCGGAAAATCTCTCTCAATGAGCTGGTCACGGAACTGTTGAGAAAGGCAATGGTGAGCGGTTCCTGAACGCTCGAGCGAGCGCTGGTGCTGGCATGAACCGTGCGTGCTTTTCGGAGTTGGGCTGTCAGAAAGGAACAATATGAAACTGCAACCTGTCATTCTTTGCGGCGGCGCCGGCACCCGTCTGTGGCCGCTGTCGCGCGAGCAGCATCCCAAACAACTGCTCACCCTTGCCGGCGGAAACACCATGCTGCAGGCGACTGCGCTGCGTGTCGACGCCACCACCATGCCCGCGGGATGGCAGGTCGAGCCGCCGCTCGTCATCGTCAACGAAGACTATCGGTTTACGACAGCCGAGCAGTTGCGCCAGGTTGGGGTTACCGCTGCGGTAATACTCGAACCCAAAGGCCGCAATACCGCTCCGGCCCTGACGGTTGGCGCGCTGGCGGCCATGCAGGACGGCGAAGACCCCGTGCTCGTGGTGATGCCTGCGGATCACGTGATGACCAGCGGCGAGCGGTTCCGGGAAGCCATTCCCCATGCGGCGGAGCTGGCGGCAGCGGGCCGGGTGGTGACGTTCGGGATCACGCCGACTACTGCGCATACGGGTTACGGCTATATCCAACTCGGCGACCGGATACCCGGATATCACGCGCACGGCATCACGCGCTTTGCGGAGAAACCGAATCTCGAACTGGCGCAGCGCTACGTCGCCGATGGGGATTATCTATGGAACAGCGGTATTTTCGTCGTGCAGGCTTCGGTCTGGCTGGCGCAAATCCGCCGGTTCAGGCCGGATATTCTCGAGGCCTGCAAAGCGGCGCTGGCGGCGAGCTCGAAAGACCGTGATTTTCTGCGGCTGGGCGTGCAGGCTTTCGAAGCGTGCCCAGCGGATTCCATCGACTACGCGGTCATGGAAAAACTTATGGACGGCGCAGCGGCGCTGGGCGCGGTGCTGCCGCTCAATGCAGGCTGGTCGGACGTCGGCGCCTGGAGCGCCTTGTGGGAGATCGGCGCAAAGGATGCTGCGGGAAACGCGATCGAGGGCGACGTGGTCGCGGTAGGCACGCGCGATACGCTCGTGCGCGCGGAAAGCCGGCTGGTCGCGTGCGTCGGCGTTCGCGACATGGTCATTGTCGAGACGCCCGACGCGGTGCTCGTCGCGCATAAGGACGAGCTGCAGCAGATCAAAGAAGTCGTAGCGCGGCTGAAAGCGGGCGGGCGCGCGGAATGCGAAACGCATCGCAAGGTGTATCGGCCATGGGGCTCGTATGACGGCGTCGACGCCGGGGCGCGCTTCCAGGTGAAGCGCATTGTCGTCAATCCCGGTGCGAGTCTCTCGCTGCAAATGCATCATCATCGCGCGGAGCACTGGATCGTGGTCGTCGGCACTGCGCGCGTCACGCGCGGCGACGAGACCTTTCTGCTCTCGGAAAACCAGTCGACGTACATACCGCTGGGCACGCGTCACCGGCTTGAAAACCCGGGTAAAGTTCCGCTGGAGCTCATCGAAGTCCAGTCCGGGGCATATCTGGGCGAGGACGACATCGTGCGGTTCGAAGATACCTACGGCCGCGATGTGCGCCCGGAGAACGTCATTCCGATCGCCGCTCCGGCGACATCACGCAGCTGATGCCGCGCTGCGCAGTGCGGGCCTTCTTTGTTGAAAAGCGCACACCAAGACCGTTCGTATTGAGCCCTTCGACTTGCTCAGGACAGGCTAGCGCAGCGGAGTCGAAATATGAACGCTTGCAATCAATCACTTGGACGCTTCGACTCCACGACTGCGGCGTTGCGCTCAGCGCGAACGGAGAATTTCAACGAACTGCTAGAGCTGTGGATGATCGCGGCCGGTAGCCACGCCTGCATCGGCCACCAGCGATGCCTGCGTGCCGACGAAGAGATTTACCCCCAATTCCTGCGCAAGCTCGAGCACCAGATGCAAGTCCTTGCGCATGTTGGGAGGCGTCGCGCCGGCGGCGGTGGGCGCAAGCATGCCTTTCCAGCGCGGGCCGAGCTCGTCCCATAGCTGTAACACCCCGCTGTTGGCAATACCCGCTTTGAGGATCTCCTTCATCACTTCCGGCCTGACGCCGCCTGCCACGCCCAGCGCAAGTCCTTCGAGCAATGCCATCACGTTCACGCTGAAGACGAGCTGATGCGCGAGCTTCGCCGTCTGGCCCGCGCCGACGTCTCCCGCGTGCGTGATCGTCTGCGCGAAAACGCGCAGCACAGGAAGCGCACGCTCGAGCACGTCGGATTTGCCGCCCACCATGAGGCTGAGCGTGCCGTCGCGCGCTGCGAGCAGCCCGCCGGAGATTGGAATGTCGAGCACGTACGCGCGCCTTGCGGCGAGCGCGTCGGCTATGCGTTGCACCGGGGAAGGACCGAGCGTGCTGCCGATTGCCAGGATCGCCCCCGGCCGCAGCGCTCCGAGCATGCCGTTCGCGCCGAATACGACGTCGTCGGTCTGCGCGCGATCGGACACGAGGCTGATGAGGCAGTCGCTGCGTTCGGCAACGGCGGCGGGCGAGGCGCAGGCTGTTGCGCCGAGTCTGCCGAGCGCTGCCATCGGCGCTTCGCGCACGTCGTACACGGCAACGCCGCACCCGGCCCTGACCAGCCGCTCAGCGATCGGCTGGCCCAGCGCACCCAGCCCGATCACGCCCACGAGCGCTTGCGTTGCCGCGGTCATTCGGCTTTGATCCCCGCGTCCTTGATGACCCTGGCGTAACGCACGATCTCGGAGCGCAGGAATGCACCGAATTCTTCCGGCGAGTTGGCGATGATGTCGACGCCCATGTTGACGAGCCGTTC
>JBKJZR010000003.1:0-6439 GCA_046715035.1 Burkholderiales bacterium
ACGACAGCCTGCCGGCGGAAATGCAGCGGCGCATTGCGAGCCTGCGTGCGATTCATCAGGTCGCGGGACGCCGTGCCCGTACCGGCACCGGCCAGGGCGATCAGGCGCTGCGGCGCGAGCAGCCCGCGGTGGTGCATCCCGTCGTGCGTCGCCATCCATTCACGGGTCGCAAGTGCCTGTACGTCAGCAAAGGCGAATGCGAGGGCATCGAAGGCATGGATACCGACGAAGCGCTGGCACTGATCGACGAGCTTGCCGATCACATCGTTGAACCGCGTTTTCGCCATACGCACCGCTGGCAGGCGAACGACCTCCTGATGTGGGACAACTGTACCGTTCAGCACCTGGCGTCTTTCGACTACCGGTGGCCGCAGCACCGTCGCCTGATGCAGCGCGTGACCGTGGGGGGCAGCGCGCCGGTCTAAGCATCAAGCACCAGGACGAACACCGGGATGCGAGAGAAACCGTTCACCCTTCGAGAGCCTCAGGGCGAACGGTTTGGGATCCAGCGCAGCTTCTTGGTGCAGCGTTTCGCTACTGGGTTGCAGCATGCATTCAGCGATGAAGTGGTCGGTGAGACTGGGAGCGGGATCCTGTAATCCGCCATGCGGCTGACCTCGCCTTCCCCTTCAAGGGGAAGGTTGGGATGGGGATGGGGAATTACGATGGCACGGGCGATCTAGTAATGGTCGCAAACTCAAACTGAAGGAGAAATCCATGACGTCGTCCAGTCCTTTGCGCGTGGGATTTATCGGAGCGAACGGAAGATGGGGGCCGAAGGCGCATGCCCCGGCCCTGCAGGCGCTGCCGCAGACCGAGCTCTACGCCGTGTGTACGGCGCACGCAGACACGGCGCAGGCGGCAGCCGAAAAGTATGGCGTGAAGCGTGCGTACGGCGACGACAAAGCCATGGATGCCGACCCGCAGGTCGAGGCGGCTCTGGTGGCGGTGCGCGTGCCGGCGCACTACGTCCTCGCGAAAAATGCGCTCGAAGCGGGCAAGCACGTTTACTGCGAGTGGCCGCTGGGCGCGAACACGAAAGAGGCCGAGGAGCTCGCGGCGCTGGCCCGCAGGATGAAGGCGCACACGATGGTGGGCCTGCAGCGGCGCGCTTCGCCCGCCTACATGCACCTGCGCGAGCTGGTCAGGGACGGCTACGTAGGGGAGGTGCTGTCGGTGAACATGACGATGATGGGCAGCGGCGTGCAGACGCGCACCGCGGACCGCACCTGGCAGCGCGACGTAACCCTCGGCGCGAACACGCTGACCATCACCTTCGGGCATGCCATCGATGCCGTGTGCATGGTCGTCGGCGAGCTCACCGAAGTGTCGGCCATCGTCAGCACCCAGGTGCCGCAGTGGTTCGAGACCGATACCAAGAAATACGTCGACGTGACCTCGCCCGACAACATCATGATCCAGGGCCGGCTCGAAGGCGGCGGGATCGTCAATGCCCATGTCGGCGTCCATCCGCACCACGGCAGCGGCTACCGGCTGGAAATCTACGGCAAGGACGGCACGCTGGCGATGATCGGCGGCGGCGAGGCGGGGGAGGAAGCGAGGCGCACGATCATGGGTGGACACAAGGACGACAAGGCGCTGCAGCCGCTGCCCGTGCCGGAGCGGCTCAAGTGGGTGCCCGAAGCAGTGCGCAACGCCGGCGCCGCGTACGACGTGGGCCAGATGTGGGTCAAGTTCGCCGAAGCGATCCGCACCGGCGCGCGCATCGAGCCCGACTTCGATTCCGCCGTGCGCCGCCACAGGATGCTCGATGCGATCGTGCGCGCGTCCGAGACGGGGCAGCGGCAGAAGATCGTGTTGTAGAGATGACCTGCGAAATTCCTTCGGCCTTGCCAGTCCGGGCCGATTGGTGCGTGATCCCGTTCAAGCGGTCCTCGATCACTGCTTGGCCATGCCTGCGTCCTTGGCAACCTTGGCCCACTTAACCAAATCTTCCCTGATCATCCTGCGCATGTCCGCGGGCGTGCGAATGTCGGTCACCGCACCTTCCGCAGCGAATCGCTTCTCGGTCTCGGGGAGTTTCAGAATCGCGGCGACCTCGGTATTCAGCCGGTTCACGATCACGGCCGGCGTTCCCGCGCGCGTCGCGAACGCCCACCAGATGGCAGCCTCGTAGCCGGGCACTCCCGCTTCGGCGAGAGTGGGCAGATCCGGCAACGCCGGTGAGCGCGTCGCGCCGCCGGTCGCGAGCGCTTTGAGCTTGCCCGAGCGAATGTGGGGGAACGCCGTAACCAGTGTCGGCAGGCCGAGATGCGCCTGGCCGCCCATCACGTCGATCAACGCCGGAAAACCGCCCTTGTAGAGCACGATGACCATGTCGAGGCCCGCCAGGTTCTTGAATAGCGCCGTTACGAAGTGCGTGAATCCACCGGAGGAAGCGGCCGTGAGATAACCGGGTTTGGAGCGCCCGAGCGCAAGCAGATCGGGCATCGAATTGACCGGCAGCGCGGGCCCGACCGTAACCACGATCGCGCCGGACCCGAGCATCGCGGCCCAGTCGAAATCCTTGATGGGATCGTAAGGCAGCTTGTGGACCGCCGGGTTCATCGTGAATGCGGCCGACGCCATGAGCAGCGTGTAACCGTCGGGGGTCGCGCGCGCTACCATTTCAGTGCCGATCGCGCCTTCCGCGCCAGGGCGGTTGTCCACGACGACCTGCCGGCCGAGACGCTCGCCGAGCTGGTTACCGATGTAGCGGGCGAAGATGTCGTTGCTGCCGCCCGGTGCCTGCGGCACGATCAGCCGGATCGGTCTCGACGGATAGTTCGGATCCCCGCCTTCCGGTGCCGGTCGCTGCGCCGCCTGGGCAGCGATTGTGGACGCAAGCATCATGAGCGCGATCATTGAGCGGTTCGACTTCATCCGGCCCTCCGCAGGTGGCATTGGTGTAGCGCCCGAGCATGATAGCAAGCCACGGGCCGTGTAACCTTTCCGCAGCGTAATCTTATCTTCCTGCGGCTAATTGCGCGCATCGTCAGACATCAGACGCTGTGTCCGTCGACCGCAGTGCGCAAGATCACGTTAGGTTACCGCCAATACTACGCGCGGGTGGGCGCCACTTGTCTGCCCTGGCGATGGACATTGAAATTCTTCGGGGGTATCGTAAAGACTGTGATATTACCGGGGTAATTTATGGCAGTCGTGCATTCAAAGGTGACAGCTCAAGGTCAGGTGTCTGTGCCTGCCGACGTGCGGCGAAAGCTGGGCATAGGCCCAGGCTCCGTCCTCGAGTGGAGCTTGGAGAAAGCGCAGGTCGTGGTTCGTCGCGCCGGACGGTTTAGCTCCGAGGAGATCCATCAGACACTGTTTCCTGGAAAGGGCCCGCGCCGCCGCACGCTCGAGGAGCTGAAGCAGGGAATCGGGAAGTCCATACGGCAGCGCCATGCGCGCCGTTGACACCAACGTGTTGGTTCGTCTCATCACACGGGACGACGCGAGGCAGGTCGCTGCAGCCGACGCATTCGTCGAAATGGGAGCATGGGTGTCGGTACTGGCGCTGGTCGAAGCGACATGGGTCCTGTCCGCGGTGTATGGGCTGAGCTCGCGGGACATCGGGAACGCGGTCGAGATGCTGCTAAGCCACCGCAGCGTTACGCTTCAGGACCAGGATGTCGTGGCGAGCGCGTTGCGGCACTTCCGTAAACGCCCAGGGCTGGGGTTTGCGGACTGTATGCTGCTCGAGCTCGCACGCAAAGCGGGACATCTGCCGCTAGGCACATTCGCTCGAGCGTTGGCCAAGCTCGATGGGGCGCATGCCGTCTGACACTCGAACGTAAGATTGAAGGTTCGATCCAGATAAGTCTGTAAGGGTCTGTGGAGGCTAGCCGGTCTCACCGCGCAACGAAGAAGATGGAGCGCAATGATCCTTGCCGCTGTGGCAGCGGTAAGAAATATGAACAATGTTGTGGGCCACTTGCGTCAACCGGCGCCGGCTCAGGGGAGTGGTCGGTGCCCAAGGCCCTGCACGCTGCGCTCGCGCATCATCAAGCCGGGCGCTTGCCCCAGGCGGAGGGTCACTATCGCCAGATACTTCAGGTCGAGCCCAATCACCCGGATGCTCTGCATTATCTAGGAGTGATTGCCTCTCAGGTGGGAAAGCACGAGATCGCCATCGAACTTATCTCCAAGGCGATCAGCACCAATGCGTCCAATCCAATTTATTACAACAACCTGGGGAATGCGCTCAGGGAACAAGGCAAGCTGGACCAGGCAATCGCCTGCTTTCTCCAGGCGCTCGCGTTCAAGCCGGATCATGCCGAGGCGCACTACAACCTGGGCCTGGTGATGCAGAAACAAGGCAAATTGGACGAGGCGATTGCCAGCCACCGCAAGGCGCTTTCGTTCAAGCCGGATTTTGCCGAGGCGCACAACAACCTGGGGGTTGCGCTGGGCGGGCAGGGAAAACAGGAGGCGATCGCCAGCTACCGCAAGGCGCTCTCGCTCAAGCCGGATTTCGCCGAGGCGCACAACAACCTGGGAATTGCGCTCAAGGCACAGGGGGATCTCAACGAAGCAATGGCCTGCTTTCATCAGGCGCTCTCGCTCAATCCCGATTTTGCCGACGCGCACTACAATTTGGGGAATGCGCTGCGGGATCAGGGCAAGCTCGGCGAGGCGATTGCCAGCCACCGCAAGGCGCTTTCGCTCAAGCCCGATTTTGCCGACGCGCACTACAATCTGGCTAATGCGCTGCGCGATCAGGGAAGGCTGGGCGATGCTGTCGCCAGCTACCGCGAGGCGCTCTCGTTCAAGCCGGATTTCGCCGAGGCGCACAACAACCTCGGCGTGGCGCTGGGAGACCAGGGAAAACTGGACGAAGCCCTCGCCAGCTACCGCAAGGCGCTCGCGCTCGCGCCCGATTACGCTGGGGCGTACAGCAATCTGTTGTTCGCGATGCAATTCAACCCCATGGCAACGCCAGCGGAGTTAATCGCCGAACATCGACGTTTTGCGGCGCGGTTCGAGGCACCGCTGCGAGCGCAATGGCAGCGGCATCGAAACACGCCGGAGCCGGGACGGCGGCTGAAGGTGGGATATGTGTCGCCGGACTTCCGGCGCCACGCCGTGGCGTATTTTATCGAGCCGGTGCTGGAGAACCACGACAAAGATCAGGTTGATGTTTTTTGTTATTACAGCCACGCGCAGCGTGATGAGTTTACCGATCGCATCGCCGGACATGCGGATCACTGGCTGGACTGCAGGAGGATGACGGACCAGCAACTGGCCGAACGGATCCGTGCTGACGGGATAGACATCTTGATTGATCTGGCGGGACACACGGCGCACAACCGGATACTCACCTTCGCGCGCAAGCCGGCGCCGATCCAGATCATCTACCTGGGATACCGGGGCACCAGCGGCCTCGCGGCGATGGATTACCGTCTGACCGACGCCTGCGTCGACCCGGAAGGCAGCGCAGCGCCTTACACGGAGAAGCTGCTGCGGTTGCCGGACAGCCAATGGTGCCACCGCCCCGGGAACGACATGCCCGGGATTGTGGCGCTGCCGGCGCAGCAGAATGGCCACCTCACTTTGGGTTCGTTCAACAGCTTCAACAAGATCGACAGACCGAGTATCGAACTCTGGGCACAACTGCTTCGAGCGATACCCGAGTCGCGGCTGCTGATGGTGACGGTGCCGGAAGGAGAATCGAGGCGAGAGCTGGTAGAACAATTTGCAGCGTTGGGCGTAAGGGCGGAACGGCTCGAGTTTCGCGGCAAACTGGCCACAAGCGAGTTTTACCGGATGCTCCAGCAGGTGGATCTGACACTCGATCCGGTCTGCGTCACTGGGGCAATGACGACGTGCGAATCGCTCTGGCTGGGCGTGCCGGTGCTTTCGCTGGCCGGCACGCGCTCCATGGCGCGTGCCGGATTAAGCATTCTGAGTGCGGCGGGCATGCACGCCTTTGCTGCTGCCACGGCGGAGGAATACGTCAGGATTGCGCTGGACCTGGCAGAGAACCTGCCGCGGCTGGCGGACCTGCGCGCGGGGTTGCGGGCGCAGTTGGCGCGCTCGCCGCTGGTGGACGGCGCGAAGTTCACGCGCAACCTGGAAAAGATCTATCGTGAAGTCTGGACGCAGTGGTGCAACGCGGCCACCTGACGCAAGCTAGCAGTCTGTTGAAAAGCGCATTTAATACCGTTCGTATTGAGCTAGCGAAGCGGAGTCGAGCGTTCCAGGCATTTGATTGCAAGCCGTTCATACGTCGCCGCTCCGCTAGCCTGTCCTGAGCGATCGTCGAAGCCTGTCCTGAGCTCCGTCGAAGGGGGTCGATACGGACGGACGTTAAGCGCGCTTTTGAACAACTCGTTTAGGCACAAAGGAAACTCATGGCGCTCAAACGCCTCAAAGGCCCCGCCGGCACGCTGATCGTGCTCGAGCACACTTCGCAAATCCTCAAGGACAATCCACTGGG
>JBKJZR010000004.1:0-16591 GCA_046715035.1 Burkholderiales bacterium
GGCCCCGGGGCGGGGGGGGGGGCCGCGACTCCAGCGCGCGCTTTTATCTTGGCATCGTGCAATGGCTGCGCGTCGAGGAAAACAAAGAGCTGCACGTCGGTATCCGCCTCTTCCCGGGGAGCGCGCGCGCGGTGGCGGTTCGTCCGGCGAACTTCATGATGCCGGGCGTGAGCGGTTATGAGCGAGGCTTGCTGCTGCCCGAAGTCGCGGCGCTGCCGCTGCCGGCTACGCTGATTCTGCCCAGCGGGTGGTTCCAGGCGGGGCGCACGCTCGAGATGCACGCCGAGCAGAAGCAGACCGTGCGGCTCGTCAACCTGCTGGAAAAAGGCGCCGACTTCGAGCGCTGCACACTCACGCCTGCCTGAGTGCGCTGTTGATCGCCCAGAGGGTGGTCGGCACGTTACGCGCTCAGCTGCGCGTCCTGCTCGGGGACAGCCGCGATACGCTGCGCCGGAAAAACGGCGCTGAACCGGCTGCCGCGCCCGATCTCGCTGGAAATTTCGAGCTGTCCCTGGTGCCGGCTCATGACATGCTTGACGATCGCCAGTCCGAGTCCCGTGCCGCCGGTGGCCCGTGATCTGCCGCGATCGACGCGATAAAAACGCTCGGTGAGGCGCGGGATGTGCTGCGCGTCGATGCCGATGCCGCTGTCCTCGATGACGAATACCGCCTTGCCATCCTGGCGTATCCAGCGCAGGCGAATTTCGCCGCCGTCCGGCGTATAGCGGATCGCGTTGCTGATCAGGTTACTGAACGCGCTGCGCAGGTCGTCTTCGCTGCCCATGATCCCGTCCGCACTTTCGATGTGCAGCTGCACGCTGTGACGTCCAGCGCTTAACGCGACTGCGTCCTGATGCAGCGCTCGCACGAGCGAAGGAACGTCGACCCTCTCCTCACGCGGCGGATGTTGCATGCTTTCCAGGCGTGACAGCGTCAACAGGTCTTCGACCAGGCGCTGCATGCGCTGCGCCTGTTCCTGCATCAGCCGCAACGTGCGGCGGGTCATTGCCCCGTCCAGCTTGGGCATGTCGATGATCGTTTCGAGGAATCCGCAGAGCACGGTGAGGGGGGTGCGCAGCTCGTGCGACACGTTCGCGACGAAGTCGCGGCGCATCGTTTCAACCCGCTCGAACCGCGTGATGTCCCGGCTGAACAAGAGCTTCTGCTTGTCCCCATAGGGCACCAGCTGAATCGATAATGTGACTTCCATAGCGCGCGGGAGCCTGAGCACCAGCGGCTCGCGATAGTTTTGCGATGCGAGGGATTCCGCGAACTGCGGATGGCGCACGAGATAGGTGACTTGCTGGTGCACGTCGCGGACAAGGTCGATGCCCAGGTGCAATTCGGCTTCGGGATTGCACCACTCGATGCGATCGTGATCGTCGAGGATCACCATGCCTTCCGGCATGGCAGCCCCCGCCTGCTGGAAGCGCTCGAGCGCCACCGAAAGCTTCGATTCGCTCTGGCTGTGCTGCCGCATGAGGCGGTACAAGGCGGCGAAGGTGCTCTCCCACATGCCCGAGCCCGCGGGCACCGTGTCGAAAGACGGATTGCGCAGCCATTGCCGAAGCTGGTAGAGATTGCGGAGATGGCGCGCGAGCCAGAGCAGCGCCAGCACGACAAAGGTGCCGAGTGCCGCCGTCGGGCCGAATGCCGGCCATACGAGCAGCGCGCCGAACCCGAAAACTATCAGCGTCGAGAGCGGCTTGCTCCAGAAATCGAGCATGGAAGAGCGCGGGCGCACGGCCGTATTATCCCACGGCGTGCTTTCACGCAGCGCGTCTTACTGCGCCGCCGAGAAGCGGTATCCGGCACCCCGCACGGTATCGATCAGGCGATCGTGACCGCTGGCCTCGAGCGCTTTGCGCAGCCGGCGGATATGCACGTCGACCGTGCGCTCTTCGACGAACACGTGATCCCCCCAAACCTGGTCGAGCAGCTGCGCGCGGGCATAAACCCGCTCGGGGTGAGTCATCAGGAAATGCAGCAGCCGGAATTCCGTGGGGCCCAGCGTCAGCGCTTTGCCATTGCCGCTGACGCGGTGGCTGGCGGGGTCCAGCCGCAAACCGGCAGCCTCGACGGCATCGTCGGTAACCTGGGGCGAGCGACGGCGCAGCAGGGCTTTGATACGCGCGTTCAGCTCGCGCGGCGAGAACGGCTTGGTGATGTAGTCGTCGGCGCCGGTTTCGAGTCCCGTGAGCTTGTCCTGCTCGTCCGCCCGCGCGGTGAGCATGATGATGGGCACGCCTTGCGTGCGCCGGTCCGCGCGCATGCGTCGCGCAAACTCGACGCCGCTCATGCCGGGCAGCATCCAGTCCAGTAGCACGAGGTCGGGCAGTTCATCGCGCACGAGGTCGAGCGCCTGTTCGCCGTCTACCGCCTGCAGCGAACTATAGCCAGCCTGCTCGAGATTGAGGGCGATCAGCTCTTGTATGGCCGGCTCGTCTTCGACGACGAGTATGGTTGCGGTCATGCGTTTCCTTGTTGGCCGGGAGTCTGTCATGGCAATGGTATGTAATCATCATTACAGTGCGATGACAATCGATCGCGCTGCAGCAAGAACGGAAAAGGTTTTATTTAACAGTTTTTTGTGTTTGCACAGACAGTGTGTTAGTTTTTTACCCTTCCCCCACCACGCAGTCAGCGCCGATGGCAGGGCCCGTCCGGCAAGTCCCCGCTCCGACCGAAATCAAGCTGCACCAGAAGTCGCGCGTGCTCGAGGTTTCCTTTGCGGACGGCAAGCAGTTCAGCCTGCCGTGCGAGTTCCTGCGCGTGTTTTCGCCGTCCGCGGAAGTGCGGGGCCACGGCCCGGGTCAGGAAGTGTTGCAGACCGGGAAAAAGAACGTCGAGATCGCGCGGATCGAGCCGGTTGGCACGTATGCCGTGCAGTTGCACTTTTCCGACGGCCACGACACCGGGATCTATTCCTGGGACCTGCTGTACGACTACGGCACGCGGCAGGACGACATGTGGCGAGGCTACCTGCGGCGTCTCGAGGCAGCGGGCGCGAGCCGCGACAAGTAGCCCCGGCGCTCCCGGCGATGGCCGTAACTTTCGGTGCACCATGACGAAAACGACCCGTTTCGGCTACGCGGAAGTTCCCGCGCACGAGAAAGCCCGGCGCGTTGCTGGCGTGTTCGAGTCGGTTGCCGGACGCTACGACGCCATGAACGACTTGATGTCAGGCGGTCTGCATCGGCTATGGAAGCGTTTCGCGGTCGAAATGAGTGGCCTGCGTCACGGACAAAAGGCGCTCGACGTCGCGGGCGGGACGGCGGACCTTGCCCTCCAGCTGGCGCGGCGCGTCGGGGATAGCGGGCAGGTCGTCCTCACCGATATCAACGCCGCCATGCTCACGCGCGGCCGCGATCGCCTGCTCGACGCCGGTATCACGTCCCCGGCGGTCCAGTGCGACGCTGAATCTCTGCCTTTCCCCGCATGCCATTTCGACTGCGTGAGCGTAGCCTTCGGACTGCGCAACATGACCGACAAGAACCGCGCGCTTGGCGAAATGCGGCGCGTGCTGCGACCGGGCGGGCGGCTGCTCGTGCTCGAGTTCTCGCGCGTCTGGGCCCCGCTGCGGCCCCTCTACGACGCCTACTCCTTCCGCGTGCTGCCATTGCTGGGCAAGCTCGTCGCCAACGACAGCGCCAGCTACCGCTATCTCGCGGAATCGATCCGCGTCCATCCTGACCAGGAACAATTAAAGGAGTTGATGCAACAAGCGGGCTTCGCGCGGGTCGAATACTTCAATCTGAGCGCTGGAGTCGTGGCATTGCACAAAGGCTACCGGCTATGACCCCATCGCAGATGCTGGCGCACGGGAGGTTTTATGAAAAACATCGCTAAATGTCTCTTGCGTTTCTGCGCGGGCATCGCAGCTGTGGCGGGCACCGCTCCTGCGATGGGCGCGCCCGTTGCCGGCGAAACGTATGTTTATCGCCTGACAAACGGCTACAACAATGAAACGCGCGGGCTGGTGACCCATCGTATACAGCAGGTCGATGCGGATCGCGTCTCGGTGGCGGTCAGCGCCGACCAATCCACGCGGGAAGTGCCACGCACCGAGATCTATTCCGGCGACGGCAACTGGCTGCAACGCGCGCTTCCCAGCCATGACCACCCGCGGGTGTTCGAATTTGCTCCGGTCTATCCCGCCTACGCGTTTCCTCTCGATCGCGGGAAATCCTGGTCGACGCGCGTCATCGCCGTCGATCCGGCGACGGGGCGTCGCAACAGCGTCCGGGTAGACGGCAAAGTGATCGGCAACGAGCGCATCCGGGTGCCGGCAGGCGAATTCGACACCGTCAAGATTCGGCGCATTGTTTACGCGGGCGACTGGGACGGCTTCCGACATGAAACCAAGATCACCGAGTTCGACTGGTACGCACCTGCGCTGGGTAGAACGGTGCGCAGCGAAGTCAAGTCCGGCTATATGGACAGCAGCCGATGCGGCGCCCGTTTCGGGTGCGAGGTCGTGAGGGGCGAATGGAACGTCTACGAGCTCCTCTCGCACACAAGCGGCACCGGGCCGGCCGCGAGCATCGACACCAAGGCGTTAACCTATTGATCGTCAATCGAATTTTGGTGGGTGTTCGACGCTGGCCAAGTGCTCCACCCGCAGCCGCGGTTAGGCGCTAGAATAGCCGGCGCTTGCCTAACGTTTTTGCATAAAAACCGACGGAGGAACTATGAACAGGATAATGATGACCTTGATCGCCGTGCTCAGCCTGAGCCTTGTGGCAGAAGACAGCGAGGCCGCGCAGCGCATGGGCGGCGGAAAGAATCTCGGACGGCAGCGCGAAATGGTGCAGCCCACACCCAAGACGCCGCCGGCACAGCAGGCGCCTGCCGCAACCAATGCGGCTCCGAAGCCACAATCGGGCATGAGCAAATGGCTGGGGCCGTTGGCCGGCCTGGCACTGGGCGCCGGCCTCGCGTCGCTGTTCATGAATAATGGCATCGCTGGCGCACTCGGCGGCATACTGATGATGTTGCTGCTGGCGGCAGCAGCGGTGTTCGTCTTCCGACTGCTCCGCTCCAGGCATCAGCAGCCAGCGCAGCCGTTGCAATACGCGAACGCCGCGCCCCCGGGGGCCGCACCCGGGCCGACCAGCTTATCCAGCCACTTCGGCGGCGCGGGTGCGGCGAGCCCCGTCATGCTTGCAAACCGCTATCCGCCGGGTTTCGACGCCGAGCAGTTCGTGCATCACGCCAAGCTGAACTTTACGCAGCTTCAGGCGTGCAACGATCAGCGTGACCTGTCGACGATGCGCGATTTCATGACACCGGCGCTCTATGCCGATGTCGCCGCCGATCTCAATGCGCGCGGCGCGGGCGAATCGCAGAAGGTCGAGGTTGTGTCGCTCGATGCCGAAGTGCTCGAAGTAGTGACCGAGGGCAACACGTATGTAGCGAGCGTGCGCTTCAGCGGCACGCTGCGCGAGAATGCCGGCGGTCCCGCCGAGCCGTTCAGCGAAGTCTGGCATCTCGAGAAGCCCGTTAACGGCCGCACTGGCTGGCTCATCAGCGGCATACAGCAGGACTAGCGCGTTTTCCCGCATGTCCGGACCGGCCAGTGCGGCGTCACGTGCCGGTCCGGGATTTGCCGGCGCGCTCAGGGCGCCGGTTGCCACGGCCCTCAATCATTTGCTCGGAAGCGCGGCCTGGGCCTGCGAGCGCTTACAGCCGCACGCGGGCAAGACCGCGCGTTTTAGCTCCGCACCGTTTCGCATCGCTTTAACCATACTGTCTACGGGTAAGGTTGCCGACGCCGCATCGGACACCGCCGCGGACGTAAGCTTCGCAATCACGCCCGGACAAGCAATGCGCGTCCTCGCAGCCGATGCGGCCGCGTGGCGTGAAGTCACGGTCGAAGGCGACACGGTGCTCGCCAGAGACATCCTCTACGTCGCGGAAAATTTGCGATGGGACGTCGAAGAGGACCTCAGCCGGGTTGTGGGCGATATCGCCTCCCACCGCATGACGCAAGCCGCCCGCGGCTTCTGGCGCTGGCAGCGTGACGCTGCCGAAGGTTTCACGCGCTCCGCAGCGATATACTGGACCGAAGAGCGTCCCCTGCTCGCCGCGAAAGCTCATGTCGAGACGTTCGCGCACGGGGTGGACGCGCTGCGCGACGACGCCGCGCGGCTCGAAAAGCGCATCGAGGAGCTGGAGCGTCGGCTCGCGCAGTAGGCGTAGGGTGCGCTTGCGCACTGATGTGATCGCGCAAGGATCCGAACGGCTTTTTGTACTGGGTGCGCAAGCGCACCCTACGTCGGACCAGGCCCCTTTCACTCTCGGATCCCTCACGCCCGCTACGGCGCGCTCTTCATCATTGTCCTGGACTGGGCGAACGTCCGATGCTCACGGCTAAGGGTCGTGCCGTCGCGACCAGCCCGTTGTCAACCCCCTAAATCAGGGGAAGCCGGAGCCGCCAGAAAAGCTTAACCCGAGCTTCCTCAGCGCCCGCCTGACGCTGCTCCCTGCAGCATCACCCGCGCCTGCTAATCGCAGGTAGAATCCCCGCATGCTTTTGTTTCGATTACTGAAAATTCTGAGCGTCAGCATCCGCTTCGGTCTCGATGAGTTTTTTCTCGGACACGAGCGCGTGCGCGGACTGCGCGAAACTCTGAAGCTTATGATGTTCTGGCGGCGGCTCGAGGCGCCGCGTGCGGTACGGCTGCGCCTCGCGCTGGAAGCCCTGGGCCCGATTTTCGTCAAGTTCGGACAGGTGCTCTCGACCCGCCGCGACCTGTTGCCTGCGGATATCGCCGACGAGCTTGCCAAGCTTCAGGACCAGGTGCCGCCGTTTGCCCCCGCACTGGTCATGGCGTTGGTCGCACAAGCCTATCGCAGGCCGGTCGACGTGGTTTTCGCGAGCTTCGATCCGATCGCGGTCGCGAGCGCTTCGGTTGCGCAAGTGCACTTCGCCACGCTGCACGACGGCAAGGAAGTCGCCGTAAAGATACTCCGCCCCGGCATCGCCCAGATCATCCAGAAGGACCTGGCGCTGCTCGACGCGGGCGCAAGCCTGATCGAGCTGCTCTGGGCCGATGGCAAACGGCTGCGCCCGCACGAGGTCGTTGCGGAATTCGCCAAGCATCTCGAGGACGAGCTCGATCTCATGCGCGAAGCCGCCAACGCCAGCCAGCTGCGCCGTAATTTCCAGGGCTCGCCGTTGCTTTTGGTGCCGGAGATCCACTGGGATTACTGCCTGACGGGCGTGATGGTGATGCAGCGCATGCACGGCACACCGGTCTCGCACGTTGCACGGCTGCGCGAACAGGGTATCGACATCAAGAATCTGTCGCGCGCCGGTGTGGAGATTTTTTTTACGCAGGTTTTTCGCGACGGTTTTTTTCACGCCGACATGCATCCCGGCAACATCCTCGTCGCGCAGAGCGGCCATTACATCGCGCTCGACTTCGGCATCATGGGCACGCTCACCGCTGTCGACCAGAACTACCTGGCGCAGAACTTTCTCGCCTTTTTTCGGCGCGACTACCGCCGCGTCGCCGAAGTGCACATCGAGTCGGGGTGGGCACCGAAAGAAACCCGCGTCGATGAATTCGAAACTGCGATCCGCGCTGTGTGCGAGCCGATCTTCGATAAGCCGCTGCAGCAGATTTCCTTCGGCCGGGTGCTGATGCGGCTCTTCCAGATCTCGCGCCGCTTCAACATCGTGGTGCAGCCGCAGCTCGTGCTCCTGCAGAAGACGCTGCTCAACATCGAAGGCCTGGGACGCGAGCTGGATCCCGAGCTCGATCTGTGGACGACCGCCCAGCCCCTGCTCGAGCGCTGGATGTCCGAGCAGGTCGGCTGGCGCGGGCTGGTCCGCAAGCTGCGCAGCGAGGCACCCAACTGGAGCGCCATGATGCCCGAGGTCCCGCGGCTCGTGCATCGCTACCTGAGCGACACCTCGGCCGAAGTCGTGCGCGGGCAACTCGACGCGCTGTTGCGCGAGCAGAAACAGCAGAGCCTCCTGCTCGCGCTGCTCGCCATCCTGCTCGCCTGCGTGGTCGGCGCGTTATTTTTTCTGACGCGCTGACCGGCCAGGGTGCGCTCGATGCGGGGCCCAAAATCGTATAATTGCGCGTCCGCCGGCACGCCGGCGCGGGCGTAGCCTCAAAAACTGGCGCAACGCATGCTGATCTGGTTCGTCGTTCTCTACATCGCCATCTCGGTCGGGATCGGGCTGTACGCGTCGCGGCGCGTGAAGAACAGCGCGGACTTCGTCGTGGCCGGCCGTCATTTGCCGCTGGCCTTCATCGTCGCGACGGTGTTTGCGACCTGGTTTGGCTCAGAGACAGTGCTCGGCATACCGGCTAAGTTCATGAACGAGGGCTTGAAGGGCGTGGTCGCCGACCCGTTCGGCTCGAGCATGTGCCTGATCCTGGTAGGGCTGTTCTTCGCGCGCCCGCTTTATCGCATGAAGCTGCTGACCATCGGCGATTACTATCGGGCGCGCTACGACCGGCCCGTGGAGCTGGCGACCTCGATCTGCATCGTGCTCTCGTATCTCGGCTGGGTATCCGCGCAGATCACGGCCCTGGGGCTGGTGTTCTCCGTGCTCACGAACGGCGCAATCGCCCCATGGCAGGGCATGGTCCTCGGCACTGGGATAGTGCTCATCTACACGCTTGCGGGCGGCATGTTCTCAGTCGCCTTCACCGACTTGTTCCAGATGTGCGTGATACTCGTGGGCATGCTCTACATCGCGTTCGTCGTCAGCGGCATCGCAGGCGGCGCGAATGTCGTGATCGCGCATGCTCAAGCCGCTGGCAAATTCGAGTTCTGGCCGGCTTTGCAGCCACGCGACGTGATCGCCTTCATTGCAGCATGGATCACGATGGGCTTTGGATCGATTCCGCAGCAGGACGTCTTTCAGCGCATTTCGGCGGCCAAAGACGAGAGGACGGCGGGCCGCGGCTCGGTGATAGGCGGCTGCGTCTATTTTGTCTTCGCCTTCATCCCCATGTTTCTCGCCTATTCGGCGATCACGATCGATCCCGCGCTGGTCGAAAAGCACATTTCCAGCGACTCGCAATACATCCTGCCCACGCTGATCCTTACCCATACGCCGTTCATCGCCCAGGTGATTTTCTTCGGCGCTCTGCTCTCGGCGATCATGAGCTGCTCAGCGGCCACCCTGCTCGCACCATCGGCGATGTTCGCCGAGAATATCCTGCGCCCCTTCCTGCCCAATCTCCCGGATCGTCAGTTTCTGCGAATGCTGCGCTTTGTGGTGTTCGTGTTTGCCTGCAGCGTACTTGCTTTCGCGCTGGTTTCGAATTCGACGATCTACGCAATGGTCGAAAGCGCATACAAAGTGACGCTGGTGGCGGCCTTCACACCGCTCGCCTTCGGCCTCTACTGGAAACGCGCCACCTCGCAGGGTGCGATCCTGGCGATCACGTTGGGACTCGCGACCTGGATTGCATGTGAACTGCTCGCGCCGGAAGCTCTGCTGCCCCCGCAGTTTGCCGGCTGGCTCGCCAGCATGTTCGGCATGATCGCCGGGTCGCTGCTGCCGCAATGGTATGGCAGCGGCGTGCGGCGTGCGCCGGCCGCTGCGTAGTGCCGTGCAATTCGGCCGCCGCTGCCGCTGGTGAAGGCGGCGTGACGGCAACGATCTCTCCAGGGCGGCGTCACCTGGGGTTTAAATGCGCCCTCTACGCGCTGCTCGCCGGCAACACCGCTTATTACGTCGTCACCGGAACGCTCAGCGAAGCGATCGATGCCGTCGCCTGGCTCGCGCTGCTGACCCTGTTTGCGCTGGAGACAGGCCTCGCAGGCCGATTGAGCGCAACCGGCGCCGTACGCACCGTGCGCGGCCTGCGCCTCATGGCCGCCGCGGCGGTCAGCGCTGCGGCGATCGGCTATTTACGCGACGGGGCGTGGCTCGACCTCATCAACACAGGTTTATGGATCGCCGTTATTGTGCTTCTTGAGCTCGACGTGCGGCAGAGCACCGCCAGACCGCGCCGGCCGTGGATCAGGCCTACCCTCACTGTTCTGTACGCAGGGCTGGGCGGCCTGGTGCTGATCTGGGCATGGCGCGCAGAGTGGTTCGACGCGTACGACGCGCTGCTTTGGCTCGCGGCGTTTGCCATGATCGAAATGCAGGTGCTGCAGATCTCCCGCCTGCCCACACCGGTGGCTGCGGAGGGGGCCCGGCGAACCGGAACGTAGCGCGGTGTTTTCGTTTACTATCGCGTCCAGCAAAGCCGTCGTGCGTGAGGAGTCGACTATGCGTCTGTCCGCGAGTTCGTGGTGTGTGCTGATGCTCGTCTGCGCGGGCGCGGCGCACGCGCAGACAACGGGTTCGGGCCCGTCGTATCCCGCGAAGCCGGTGCGCATCATCGTGCCGTTTCCCGCTGGCGGCGGCCTCGACACCACGGCGCGCACCTATGCACAGAAGCTCGGCGAATACTGGGGCCAGACCGTCGTCATCGAGAATCGTCCCGGCGCCAGCGGGATGATCGGCGCGGAAGCCGTGGTGCGCGCGCCGCGGGATGGTTACCTGCTGCTCATTTGCTCGCCGGCCGAGGTTGCCCTCAATCCTGCACTTTACGCGCGCATGAACTACGATCCATTCAAGGAACTCGCACCCATATCGCTCGCGGCCATCTATCCCAACGTGATCGTGGTGCATGCCTCGGTGCCGGCGAAAACGATCAGGGAACTGGTGGCGCTATCCCGGAAGACACCTGACGGGCTGGCGTTCGGTTCCAGCGGCACGGGCAGCACGCAACATCTCGCAGGCGAGTGGCTGCGCCGCAACGCGGGCATCAACTACCTGCACGTTCCTTACAAGGGCGCGGCGCCGGCGACGACCGATCTCGTCGGCGGACAAATCCCCACGGGCATACTCGGACTCGCGCCGATGATGCCTCACATCAGGTCGGCGCGGGTCCGGGGCCTCGCCGTGACATCGGCGCAACGCAGTGCTGCCGCGCCCGACATTCCTACGCTGCACGAGGCAGGTATCAAGTTCGAATCGACGCAATGGTTTGGATTCCTCGCCCCAGCCGGCACGCCCGCTGAGATCATCGCCAAAATTCAGGCTGACGTAAGACGCGCGGCCGCGGATGCAGGCGTCAAGGAACGGCTGGTCGCACTGGGCGGAGATCCCGTCAGCAACACGCCGGAAGAATTCGCCGCCTTCATCCGCGCCGAAAACGCCAAGTACGCGAAGGTCATTAAAGACGCCAACATCAAATCCGAATGACGCCCCGAGGAATGGCCCGCGGGCGGTCAGCGGTATGCTTCCCTGAACTTCGCTGAAAACTCCGCTAACTCGCTCTCGGGCAGACATTCGATGCCCGCTGCGCCCTGCCTGCCCCCGCCTTTGTCGAACTGACGGCACAAAAGATCTGCACCGTGCGGGCGCTCGAGCGCGGCACGCACGCTGACGCGATAGCCGCCGCCCACCTGCGTGAGGACCGCATGCGCGCGCTGCGGATGCTCAACCGCGAGCGCGTTGGCGAAGCTGCCGCTGACGCGCCGGCTCCACGCCGCATCCGGCATCACATACATTGCACATTGGCCGGTTGCCATTGCCGGGTGCAGCTCTCGTGCGCGATACAGATCGTCGCGACGCCCGGCACTCAGCACTTCGCACACGGGCTCGCCACCGATGAAATCGAACGGATCGGCGTAACCGCTGAGCGTTTCATAAAGGTCGGCGGGATGGTAATGCAGGTCTGCAACGCTGTCGCCGTAGGCGTTGTAATTGATGGCCTCGCCGAGCTCCCGCAGCTGCGCGAGGCGGAGTCCGTCGAGACCGAGCGGCGCCGCCGCCGCCACCGCCGCCTGCGCCAGATTATCGCCGAATGCAGCAACCACCGCCCAGATTCGATGGCGGCCGCCGAGATAGCGGTCGACCAGCAGGCTCGTGCAGACGTCGGGGGCAGTATCGATGATCGCTCTGAGGTTGTGGTGCTGTGGGACTGCGGGGGCGAAGTGATGATCGAAATAAAGACACTTCGCGCCGCGCCCGAGCTGCTGCTGCAATGCCTCGGCATTGCGATCGAGGGAGATGTCGAGCACCGTAAGCTCGTCGCCGAGCTGCGCCGTTACGCGGCCGAGCAGCTCGATGTCGCGTTTCACTCCAGTGATCAGCACGCTCGCGCGCGGCTCGGCGAGACGCAGTTGGTGCAACGCGCAAATGCCGTCCGCGTCGCCGTTGAAAACATCATAAAATACCGGCATGACGTCTGGTAAGCCCCGGCTCGCAATTCTTGTCGCGCTAGCTTACACAGTGGTCATCGTCTATGCCAGTTTGCAGCCGTTCGAAGGATGGCGCCTGCCACCGCAGGAACTGCGCAATTTTCTGAGTGCACCCTGGCCGCACTACTATACTGCCGGCGATGTTGCGCTCAACATCGTGGCGTACCTGCCGCTCGGTGCAATGCTCTTCGCATGTCTGCGCCCGCCGTTGTCTCCTGCTGCGGCGTTTCCCGTTGCGACCCTGCTTACGGCGCTGCTCAGCCTGGCGGTGGAGAGTGCGCAAATGTTTTTGCCCGCGCGCGTTGCGTCCAATCTGGACATTCTCGCCAACACCCTCGGCGCTGCGATCGGCGCCTTGGCGGCGGGTCTGCTTGCGCTCCCGGCGCTGCAGCCGCTCACCGCGCTGCGCCACCGCGTCGTGAGGGCGGGGGCCCTAGGCGATTGCGGCATGGTCCTGATCGCCTGGTGGCTGGTGATTCAGTTCTACCCCGCGCCGCTGGCGCTGGGCAGCGGCGACTGGCGTGAAACGCTGCACATCAGCCCCTATTTTCCTCATACTCCGCAGGCGTACCTCGCAGCTGAAGCCGGCGTGGTGGCCTTCGCGGTCGCCTCCATCGGTCTGCTCGTTTCGCTGGTACTGCGGCCGCAACAGCGCGCAGCTCGCGCGGTCACTGCCACGATATTGTTGACGATCGCCGTGAAATCGGCGGCCTCCGCGATGATCGGGCGTGGCGCGCACTGGCTGCAGTGGCTCACACCGGGCGCCTGGACCGGCATCACATGCGGGGCATTGTTGCTCGCCGTCCTGTTGAGGCTTGCACCGGCTCCGCGTGCAGCCGCCGCCGTCGTCTGCATCATGGCGGGCGTGTTGCTGATCAACGTCACGCCGGAGAACCCGTATTACGCAGTGCCCGTGTTCATGTTCAGTCCGCAGCTGACGCACCTGATGAACTTCACTCACATTGTGCGCACGCTGTCTTTACTGTGGCCGCTGTTGGCCGGCGTTTATCTGATTTCGCTCGCGAAGGCGGAACGCCCGGCGCCGCGTCTTTGAGCGAGGACACTGCATGCCCAAACGATCTTCCGTTGAACTCCTGCGCGACCGCCTGCGCAGATTTGCCGATGAACGTGAGTGGCAGCAGTTTCACACGCCCAAGAACCTGGCGATGGCGCTGAGCGCGGAAGCGGCCGAACTGCTCGAGCATTTTCAATGGCTGACGCCGGAACAAAGCGCGAGCCTGGATGCGCCGGCCAAACTCGCCGTTGCAGACGAGATCGCCGACGTGCTGCTGTATCTGATCCGGCTCGCCGATGTGATGCAGATCGATCCGCTGGCGGCCGCCCAGCGCAAACTGCGGATCAACGCCAGAAAGTATCCTGTCGCATCGGCAAAGGGCAATGCGCGCAAGTACAACGCGCTGTAACGCATCGCATCCGCTATAATTTCGTGTCGCGGCACTGCGCCGCCGTCTTGCGGGCGTGCCGATGCGGCAGCTCGTGACTTAGCCCTCCAACACAGTGCAACGCCAGCCGGCGCGCCCTGTCCGCCCTTATGGAGACTCCGGCGGTGAGCTACTACGAACGCCACGTTTTTTTCTGCTGCAACCAGCGCGCTGCGGGCGAGGTGTGCTGCAACAACCACGGCGCGCAGGAAATGCGCGATTATGCCAAGGCGAAAGTCAAGGCGCTGGGTCTGTCCGGTGCGGGAAAGGTCCGCGTCAACAACGCCGGCTGTCTCGACCGCTGCAAGGAGGGTCCGGTGCTCGTCATATATCCCGAGGCGGTCTGGTATACCTATGTCGACCGCGAGGATGTCGACGAGATCGTCGACGAGCACCTGGTTCATGGCCGCGTGGTGGAACGCCTGAAGATCTGATGCGGCCGGCGCAAGTAGAGAAGGCGCTGGTCGGCGGTCCCGCAGGCAACATCGAAGTCGATATCAGCGATCCCGGCGCCGGCAGCCGGGCGGGCATCGCGCTCATCGCTCATCCGCATCCGCTGATGGGCGGCACCAAGGACAACAAGGTCGTCACGACGCTTGCCCGGACCCTTTATGCCCTGGGCAATGTCACGTTGCGCCCCAATTTCCGTGGCGTGGGGGCGAGCGCAGGGGTGCACGACGCAGGCGGCGGCGAAACGCAGGATATGCTGGCAGTTGCGGCATACGCGCGACAGCGGTTTGGCGGCCTGGCGCTGACGTGCGCGGGCTTTTCGTTCGGCAGTTTCGTGCAGACTCGCGCGGCCGAAGTGCTGCACCCGCACCAGCTCATCCTGGTAGGCCCGGCGGTCAGCCGCTTTGCGACGGGCGCAGTCGCTCCGGGCACGCTGGTCATCCACGGCGAACTCGACGACGTCGTACCGCTGCAGGCCGTGTTCGACTGGGCCCGCCCGCAAAATCTGCCGGTCGTCGTGGTGCCGGGCGGTGAGCATTTTTTTCACGGCCGGCTGAACGTGCTGCAACAGATCGTCACCCAGTATTGGCGCCGTCCGGCGTGATCATCCCTGAAACGGACGCAGCCGTGCTCTGGATCAAAGCATTCCACATCGTCTTCATGGTCACCTGGTTCGCAGGACTGTTCTATCTGCCGCGGCTGTTCGTTTATCACGCCATGACGACCGAGGCACCGGGCAGCGAGCGTTTCAAAGTGATGGAACGCAAGCTGTTCTTCGGCATCATGACTCCGGGCGCGGTGTTAACCGTGGCGAGCGGCCTGTGGCTGTGGCTGGGCTACGGTCACCATGGCGGCTGGCTGCAGGCGAAACTCGCGCTGGTCGCGGTGCTGATCGTCTACCACGTGTATTGCGGAAAGCTGCTCTTCGACTTCAGACGCGACGCCAACCGGCATGGGGACGTATTCTATCGGTGGCTCAACGAGTTTCCGGTGGTGATCCTGATCGCAATCGTGATCCTGGTGATCGTCAAGCCCTTTTGACCCATGCACAATGTTATTGCCACCCTGACTCTGGTTGCGGCAGTCGCCTACGCCGCGCAAAGCGTGGAAGTCACGATGCTCGTGCAGAGCTCGCCGCTTGCCGGCTTCCAGTTCTATCGGGCCAAACAGGTGTGGGATGAGATGCGGGTGGGCGACCCGCTCGCGCTCGTACGCGAGCCAGACAATGCTCACGACACCCATGCGGTCCGCGTCGAATGGCGCGGTCAGGTGCTGGGTTACGTGCCGCGGCGCGACAATCACGCCGTGGCGCGACACCTCGACCGCGGCGTCAAGGTCGAGGCGCGCATCAGCCGGCTCCTCGAGCACCGTAATCCGTGGCAGCGCATCGAATTCGAAGTTTTCGTCAGGCTTTGATTCCACCAATCCATGTGGCGATCTAGTGTCCTGAGTCGCTAATTCGCTGAACATGAACGGGTAGTGGAACATCGCGGTCCGCATCAACGAACTAACGACTTAGGACACTAGCGCTTGACCGAGAATTTTTTCGCGCCATGCCCGCGTGGCCTGGAGGCGACACTGGCGCAGGAGTTGCAGGCGCTCGGCGCCGCGGAAGTCCGTACTGCCGATGGCGGAGTGCTCTTCGCCGGGCCGTTTGCACTGTGCTACCACGCCAATCTACAGAGCCGCATCGCGAGCCGCATACTGTGGCGCGTCGGAGTAAGCTCATATCGCGGCGAGGAAGATATCTTCCAGAGCGTGCTCGCGCTCGACTGGCCGCAATGGTTCGATGCCGGTGACACGCTGCGGGTCAACGTGGCCGCCCATCGCTGTCCACTCAAGAGCCTGGATTTCGTCACGTTGCGCATCAAGGATGCGATCTGCGACAGGTTCCGTGCGCACGTCGGGACGCGGCCGAGTATCGACACCAGCCGGCCCGATGTCAGAGTGCATGCTCACCTTACCGCTGACACCTTCAGCGTTTATCTCGACACATCCGGAGAACCGCTATTCAAACGGGGCTACCGGGTCGCCGCCGGTGAGGCCCCGCTACGCGAGAACCTCGCCGCCGGAATTCTGCGGCTCGCCGGCTGGATCCCAGGCGAACCGCTGCTGGATCCGATGTGCGGGAGCGGCACGCTGCTGCTCGAGGCGGCGCTGATCGCTCTCAACATCGCTCCCGGGTCGAGGCGCACCTTCGGTTTCGAGAAGCTCAGGATTTTCGATCGCGCCCAGTGGGAGGCGGTGCGGCGGGAAGCCAAAACACGCGAGCTGCCACGCAGCGAGCAGCCGATCCACGGCAGCGACCTGTACGGCGAAGCACTGAAGACCGCGCGTGCGAATGTGACGGCAGCGGGCCTGGACGGAGTGATCCGGCTCAAACAGGCGAACCTGCTCGAAATATCGGCCCCTGCCCCGAGCGGAACGCTCGTCACCAATCCTCCTTATGGCGTGCGTCTGGGGGC
>JBKJZR010000005.1:0-17433 GCA_046715035.1 Burkholderiales bacterium
GCGGCCGGCGCGACTCGGTGACGACGAAATCCACCTCCCTGCCTTCGATGTCGCGTTACCCGAGGTTTTGCCTACAGTCAAAATTATCGGAGATGATTTTTGCCTGGTGGTGAAAAATCGGGAGGCAGTGGCTCGCAACGACGCAATACCCCTACGTGCCGATCGAGAAACGCTAGCGTATGCGTCGTCCCGGCAGACTCGAAGATCCACGGAGTAAACTGCTTGTGACATGGCGTTACCTGTAGCGCAGGCGACCTCGCCTGCCATCGTTATGCGTGATCAGCCATTGGAATGCAGGCGGGGTCGCCTGCGCTACGGCGGTGACCGCATGATTAGCAGGCGCGTCGTCACCTTTTCCCCGTAAAACGGGTTGCAACGCCGCACGCGTACGTTCCATTCAGTTGAAGCAGTACACTAAACCAGGCTCTAACACTGCGCGAGAACGATCGCGGTCGTGGCGACGATGTCGTCCACACTTGCCCCGCGCGACAGATCGCTTACCGGTTTGGCGAAGCCCTGCAGCACCGGCCCGATGGCTTGCGCTCCGCCCAGGTACTGGGTGAGCTTGTAGGCGATGTTGCCGGCATCGAGGTCGGGAAAGATCAGCACGTTCGCTCGGCCGGCCACCGGCCCGAGGTCCTTCAGCTTCTTCGCTGCGACCGCGGGAATCAGCGCCGCATCCGCTTGCAGCTCGCCGTCGATCGCCAGCGCGGGCGCCCGACGTCGCGCAATATCGAGCGCACGGAGCACCTTGTCGACATGCGCGTGCTTAGCACTGCCCTTCGTTGAGAACGACAGCAGCGCGACACGCGGCTCTTCGTGCAGCAGGCGCCGGCAGCTTTCCGCCGACGCGAGCGCAATGTCGGCGAGCTGCTCGGCGGTCGGATCGGCGTTGACGGCGCAATCCGCATAGACGAGCACCCGGTCCGGCAGCACCATGAGGAAGAAGCTCGACGGCGTCTCGATACCGGGCGCGAGGCCGATGGTCATCATTCCCGCCTCGATCACGCGCGCGGTCGTGCTCGCGACGCCGGCCACCAGCGCCTCGGCATCGCCCGCTTTCACCATCAGACCGGCGTGAAACAGCGGCTGCGCGGCGATGCGACGCGCCAGACTCGGCCGCGTTTGCGGACGGCCAGCGATATAGAGCGCCGCGTAATCGTCGAGGCGGTCGCTGCGTTCCGGGCTTTCCACAAGGATGGGTTCGGCCAGATTCAGTTCGCGCAGACGCCGCGCCGCCGCGATGATGCGCGCGTCCGTCGCCTCGGGGAACACGACCCGCAGCCCGCGGCCGCGGATTTGCGCGAAACAGGTTTCGAGTACGCTCATCGGTGAAGATGCCTGATCCGTCTCCTGCCCTCCGCGGGGCATGCAGGGTGGCGAGGTGCAAGGCTGCCGCCAGGATGGAATGTTCGGTAGTCGCGCGGAGCATGTGCGGCGCACTGGGCATGCGGCCGCTATCGCTGCGGAAGGCTGCCAGTATAGCGGACGTGGCTTACCCACCTTCCCGAGCAGTGCCCGACCTTGATTTGTCGGCGATCCGCCCTCATATGCCACTCGATGCGGGCGCTTTCCGCTATAATCCAACTAACTGAATTTTGGGAGTAATCATGCCGATCTACGAGTATCGCTGCGCAACCTGCGGGTTCCAGAAGGAATACCTGCAGAGGTTGAGCGATGCCCCGCTGACCGACTGCCCTGAATGTGGCAAGTCGAGCTTAGCTAAAATGCTGACCGCGGCCGGGTTTCACCTGAAAGGCAGCGGGTGGTACGTGACTGATTTCAAGCACGGCAAAAAACAGCCTGCCAAGCCGGAAAGCGACGCGACGGCGAAGCCCGCCGAGGCGACAGCGGCCAAAGCCGATGACAAGCCGGCCGCGGACTCCAAGCCTGCTGTGGAAGCCCCGTCCAAGAAAACCGACGCGGATGCAACCGCGCCGTCGGCGGGGGCGGTCGCAACTCCGGTTACCAGCTGAAAGCTGTGCGGGCGGGAGAGTAGCGAATCGCGTGATTTGTTCTGACCGAGGGTGCAGTTGAAAAAGTATTTCGTCACCGGGCTGCTGATCTGGGTGCCGCTGGGCATCACGCTGTGGGTGCTGCATTTGCTGGTCAGCACCATGGATCAGACACTGCTGCTCCTGCCGCAGCAGTTTCAGACCGAGGCATGGATCGGCTTCCACATCCCCGGCATGGGGGTCGTGATGACGCTCATCGTGGTGCTGGTTACCGGTCTGCTCGGGCACAATATTCTCGGCCAGCGCCTGCTGCGCTACGGTCACCTGATGCTGGGGCGCATTCCGGTCGTGAAGTCGATCTACAACAGCGTCAAGCAGGTCTCGGATACGCTCTTCTCCTCGAGCGGTCACGCGTTTCGCAAAGCTTTACTCGTTCAGTATCCGCGCGAAGGATCCTGGACGATCGCCTTTCTCACGGGGCAGCCGGGAGGCGACGTCATCAACCATCTGCAGGGAGAATACTGGAGCGTCTACGTGCCCACGACACCCAATCCGACGTCCGGGTTTTTTCTGATGATTCCGAAAGCGGACGTCATCGTGCTCGACATGAGTGTCGACGAGGCGCTCAAGTACATCATCTCGATGGGTGTCGTGTCGCCTGGCGCCGGATCCCGCAGAAGCAGCAAGGTCGTGCCCAAGCCTGACGTTCCACGGCAGCAGGCAGTCAACGAGTAACACGGACGCCGCAGGCGTCCGCTGGCGGTAACTTAATTGCGCCCAATTCCCCATGCGTAGCCAATACTGCGGTCTTATCGACCGCCAGCACTTGAGTCGGACTGTCACCGTATGCGGCTGGGTCCACCGCCGGCGCGACCACGGCGGCGTCATCTTCGTCGACCTGCGCGACCGTGAAGGTCTGCTGCAGGTAGTGTGCGATCCGGACAACCGCGCGACTTTCGAGACCGCCGAAAAGCTGCGCAACGAATTCGTGATCCGAGTCACCGGCGCCATTCGCGCTCGACCCGACGGCACCGTAAACGCGAACCTGGTAAGCGGCGAAGTCGAGCTGCTGGCGAACGAGATCGAAATCCTGAACCCCGCGCTGACGCCGCCGTTCCTGATGGACGACGACAGCCTTTCGGAAAACGTGCGGCTCGAATATCGCTTTCTCGACCTGCGCCGCCCGCACATGCAGCGCAACCTGAAGCTGCGCTACCAGACGGCGATGGCTGTGCGCACGTTTCTCGACCAGCATGGGTTCATCGACATCGAAACGCCGATGCTCACGCGGTCGACCCCGGAAGGTGCCCGCGACTATCTGGTGCCCAGCCGCGTGCATCCGGGGCACTTCTTCGCGCTGCCGCAATCCCCGCAGCTGTTCAAGCAGTTGCTGATGATTGCCGGTTTCGACCGCTATTACCAGATCGTCAAGTGCTTTCGCGATGAGGACCTGCGCGCCGACCGCCAGCCGGAGTTCACGCAGATCGACGTCGAGACGTCGTTCATGTCGCAGGACGAGATCATTGCGCTGATGGAAGAGTTGATCCGCAGCGTTTTCAAGAGCGTCCTCGGTATCGAGCTGCCCCAGCCTTTCCCCCGCATGCCCTACGACCAGGCCATGGCACTGTACGGTTCGGACAAGCCGGATCTGCGGGTTGCGCTCACGCTCACCGAGCTCACCGACGTCATGAAGGAAGTCGAGTTCAAGGTATTTCGCGATGCCGCGCAGGCGCACGGCGGCAGGGTCGCGGCGTTGCGTATCCCCGGCGGCGGCGAGATCACGCGCAAGGAAATCGACGATTACACCGCGTTTGTAAAAATCTACGGGGCGAAAGGGCTCGCTTACATCAAGGTCAACGAGATCGCCCAAGGCGCCGCAGGCCTGCAGTCGCCGATCCTCAAGTTCCTGCCGCCGTCAGCCGTCACCGCTGTACTCGAGCGCACTGGGGCGCAGGACGGCGACCTGGTGTTCTTCGGCGCGGACCGCGCCAAGGTGGTCAACGAAGCGCTCGGTGCGCTGCGCGTCAAGATCGGCCACGCGCGCGGACTCGCAGCGGCAGGATGGCGTCCCTTGTGGGTGCTCGACTTTCCGATGTTCGAATGGGACGAGGAAGCCAGGCGCTGGAACGCGATGCATCATCCGTTCACGTCGCCCGCCGACGGCCACGAGGATCTGCTCGACGCGGATCCCGGCCGAGCGCGCGCCAAGGCGCATGACCTGGTGCTCAACGGCTGGGAGATCGGCGGCGGATCGGTGAGGATCCATCGCCAGGACGTGCAGTCGAAAGTGTTCCGCGCGCTCGACATCGGCGCCGAGGAAGCCGAAGCCAAGTTCGGGTTCCTGCTCCAGGCGCTGCAGTACGGAGCGCCGCCGCACGGCGGTATCGCCTTCGGCCTCGACCGCATCGTGACGATGATGGCGGGGGCCGACTCGATCCGCGACGTGATCGCATTTCCGAAAACCCAACGTGCCCAATGCCTGCTCACGCGTGCCCCGAATACCGTCGACGAGCAGCAGTTGCGCGAGCTGCACATACGACAGCGCCAGCAGTAACGGCAGCAACGCGGGCGGGGCGCAGATTCGCGGCGGCGCTGCTCGCGCTTGTGCTGGCGTTGCTGGCAAGCGGCGTCGCGGCACGCCAGCCGGCGGAAATCGCGTTGCAGGATCTGCCGCGGGAAGCACAGCTGACACTGCAGCGGATCCGCAGCGGCGGGATGCACCCTTACCCGCGTGACGGTGCCGTGTTCGGGAACTACGAGCGGCTGCTGCACCCGCGCCCACGCGGTTACTATCGCGAGTACACGGTACCCACGCCGGGCGTCAGGGACCGCGGCGCGCGCCGCATCGTCGCCGGGCGGGGCGGTGAAGCCTATTACACCGACGATCACTATCGCAGCTTCAGGCGGATACGGGAATGAAAGATCCGGGAGCGTGGCTCGACAGCGGAAACTCGGGCGTTTACGCCGCGCCGCGCGCGATCGGCGCGCTCAAGCGTGCCGCGCAGGCGCACGCCATCGCCTGGATCGAGGTCGATCTCGCGGGGGTGGACGACAAGACCGCTTTTCTTTCCCGCTGCAGCAAGGCGTTCGCACTGCCGGCAACGTTCGGCCATAACTGGGACGCGCTCGCCGATACGCTGCAGGACCTGGCATGGCTGCCGGCGGCCGGGTACGTTGTTTTCTGCGCCGATGGCGCAGACTTCGCGCGTGACGCGCCGGACGATTTCGCCACCGCGCTGGCGATCTTTTCGGACGCGGCGCGCTTTTGGCGCGCGCAGGGCAGGGTGTTCATCGCGCTGTTCGACGCGGGCGCGGCACGCCGCGGCCGGCTTCGTGTGCTTGCCGGTCGTGACCCAGTATAAGACGCCGATTTCCGTGCTCGTCGTCGTCCATACCGCCGACCTGCGGGTATTGCTGCTCGAGCGCGCCGATCGCCCTGGATTCTGGCAGTCGGTCACCGGCAGCCAGGACGCGGGGGAGATGCTGCGCGCGACGGCGCAGCGCGAGCTGCGGGAAGAGACCGGCCTCGACGCGGCCCGTTACGACCTGGTCGATTGGGAAAAGCATTACGAGTTCGAAATTTACCCGCGCTGGCGCAACCGATATGCGCCGGGCATCACGCACAACACCGAGCACGTCTTCAGCGTCTGTGTGCCGTCCGTGCTGCCGGTGACGCTCGCCGAACGTGAGCACCTGCAATTCCTGTGGTTGCCGTGGCGCGAAGCGGCGGATCGAGTATTTTCATGGAGCAACGCGGCAGCGATCCGTGAGTTGCCGCACCGCCTTGGCTTGACCTCCGCGCAGTGACGGCGTCGTCGCTACACGACACGCCGGCTGCGGACGTGCCTGCAGCGGCAGTTGAATTCCGGACTGGATTTACTGTCATAGTATGGTAATGTCTTACCCCTTCGATCGAGGACAGCCGCGATGCAAGTAGCCGCCATTGCATTTGACCGCTTCAAGCCCCTGCCGGATGACGCCTGCGAAGATCGCATCGTCGCCGCCAAGGCTGCGCTCGGCAAGAGGGCCGTGATACTCGGCCACCACTATCAGCGCGCCGATGTCTACAAGCACGCCGATCTGACGGGCGATTCGCTCAAGCTTTCGCGGCTCGCCTCGCAGACGGACGCGGATTACCTCGTGTTTTGCGGCGTCCATTTCATGGCGGAAGTCGCGGACATTCTTTCGAAGTCCGAGCAGATCGTCGTCCTTCCCGACATGAACGCCGGCTGTTCGATGGCCGACATGGCCAACCTGGCGAAGGTCGAGCGCGCGTGGCGGGAGCTGTCCGAGGTGCTGGATCCGGACGAAAAAGTCACGCCGGTGACCTACATCAATTCTGCCGCCGATTTGAAGGCATTCTGCGGCGAGCACGGTGGCATCGTGTGTACGTCGAGCAATGCCAAGCAGGTACTCGAGTGGTCGTTCGCGCGGCGCGAAAAGGTGCTGTTCTTTCCGGATCAGCACCTGGGGCGGTGGAGCGGCTACATGATCGGCCTGCCTCCGGACGAGATGGTGGTCTGGGATTTCGACGAGCCGCTCGGCGGCCTCACGCCCGAACAGATCCGCAAGGCGCGGATGCTGCTCTGGAAAGGCCATTGTTCGGTGCACCAGATGTTCCAGGTGCAGCACGTGCTCAACTTTCGCGCGCGGTATCCGGAAGGCATGGTGATTTCGCATCCCGAATGCAATTTCGAGGTGTGCAAGATGTCCGATTACGTCGGCTCGACCGATTTCATCATCAATACGATCGCGGAGTCCAAGCCGAACACGCGCTGGCTCGTGGGTACGGAGCTGAACCTCGTCAATCGCATCGCCGAGCAGTTCAAGCCGCAGGGCAAGATCGTCCAATTCATGGCGCCGACGGTATGCATGTGCTCGACCATGGCACGCATCGACCCGCAGCATCTCGCCTGGACGCTCGAGAATCTGGCCGCAGGCAAGGTCGTCAACCAGATCAAGGTCCCCGCCCGCGATGCCGAGCTCGCGCGCACTGCGCTGAAGCGCATGCTCGAAATCAAGTAGCCAGGCTCCGCGACGCTGCGTTGGTGAGTGCCCCATGGCGCTCACGGGGACGGTGCGGCATAGTTATCTTTGGCGACGCGCACTCAAATTCCAGGGTGGCACGCCGGGTCGGCCGGCTCCCCACCCAGAGTGTTGCCGGTTGCGCGCCGCACGCCGCGGGTCGAGGCCGTTCTGGTGCCGCGCGGTTGCCCGCCTCACCGCGCCTCGAGTGCATGCCGCGCGACCAGCAGGCAATAGATGCGAGTAACAGCAGGCTGAACATGAACGAAACACTGCAGATCGCCACTTACAACATCCACAAGGGCTTTTCTTTTTTCAAGCGGCGGATGGTCATCCACGAGCTGCGCGATCATCTGCGTTCGCTCAATGCCGACCTGGTCTTCCTGCAGGAGGTCCAGGGCGATCACAAGCGTCATGCCGGGCGGTTCAACAATTGGCCCGCGCAGCCGCAGTTTGAATTCCTGGCCGACGCGACCTGGACCGATTTCGCGTACGGGAAGAACGCGGTTTACGACGCCGGCCATCACGGTAACGCGATACTCAGCCGCTTTCCCATCTCGCGCTGGGACAACGAGAATGTCTCCGAGCATCAGTTCGAAAGCCGCGGCATGCTGCACTGCGAAATCTCGATTCCCGGCTGGAGCGCGGACCTGCACTGTGTGTGCGTGCATCTCGGGCTGCTCGCTCGCCATCGCAGCAGCCAGATGCGGGCGCTGCGCACGCGTATCGAACGCCTGGTTCCGGCCGACGCGCCGCTGATCATCGCCGGCGATTTCAACGACTGGCGACATCACGCCCAGCGCGAGATGGCATCACCGATGAAGCTCCACGAAGTGTTCGCGCACATGCACGGGTTGCCTGCGCGCAGTTTTCCGGCGGCGCTGCCGGTATTTCGCCTCGATCGCATCTACGTGCGCGGCTTCAGCGTCACCCAGGCGCGCGTGCACCACGGCCACCCGTGGGCGCGGATCTCCGACCATGCGGCATTGACGGCGAGCATCGTCAAGAGCCCCTAGGAACTTGTCGGACTCGAGTCCGACAAGCTCCTTAGGCAAAACCGCCCCGGAAAAAATGCGCGAAGTTTCGTCAAAACAGCCATCGCCATGTCGTTGCTGCGTGCTGACCGAGGTGAAACGGCTGTGGAATTAGACATTATTCAGAAAAAATGGGGCGGTTTTGCTTTTAGCAGCGGGTCGGACCCACTAAGTCCGACGGGCTGCTAGCATGCCGGGTTTCGTCGCGGGCAACCGCATCGAGCTGTTGCGCTCCGGTGTGGAGTACTTTCCGGCGCTCGAGGCAGCGTGCGATGCGGCGCTCGCCGAGATCTATCTCACGACGTACATCTACGCGGACGACAAGACGGGGCGGCGCATCGCACAGGCACTGCAGCGGGCGGCGCGGCGCGGCGTCTTCGTCTACCTGCTCATCGACGGATTCGGGTCAAAAGAACTCGGCGACAGCGTTCTGCACGAGCTCGAGCAGGCGGGCGTACGCGTGCTCAAATTCAGGCCGGAGATCTCGCCGTGGACGCTGCGCCGCGAGCGGCTGCGGCGGCTACACTGCAAGGTGGCGGTGATCGACGCGCGCATCGCCTTCGTCGGTGGCATCAACATCATCGACGATATGCATACGCCTCACCAGATCCCGCCGCGTTTCGATTACGCGGTGCGCGTGCAGGGCCCGCTGCTGGCGGACATCTATCCGGTGGCCATCCGGCTGTGGTCGCTGGCGCTGTGGGGTATGCTGCGCCGCCGCTGGCTGCGCCGCCCAGTCGCCTCGGTGGAGGCTGCGCCGTGCGGCAGCCAGCGCGCGGCGTTCGTGATTCGGGACAACCTGCGCCACCGCAAGGATATCGAGAATGCGTACCTGGAGGCGATCGCACGCGCGCAAAGCGAGATCTTCATCGCTAATGCGTATTTTTTTCCGGGAATCACCTTTCGGCGGGCGCTCGTCGAAGCTGCGGCGCGCGGCGTGCGCGTGGTGCTGCTGCTGCAGGGGCGTATCGAGTACGTGCTGATCTATTACGCCTCGCGCGCGTTGTATGGCAGCTTTCTCGATGCCGGGATCGAGATCCACGAATATCACCGCAGTTTCCTGCACGCCAAGGTCGCGGTGATCGACCGGCAGTGGGCGACGGTCGGTTCATCCAACATCGACCCGATGAGCCTGCTGCTCGGGCGCGAAGCGAATATCGTCATCGATGACACGGCTTTTGCGGGTGAGCTGCAGTCGAGCCTCAGCAACGCTGCAGCTGAAGGCGCGCACCGGGTCGAGCGCTTGCACTGGCACGAGCAGAGCTGGCTGACCCGCGTCTTGACGTGGCTGTGCTACGGGCTCGTGCGCTTTCTCATCGGCTGGTCGGCCTACGGCCGCACGCAGGAGTTCAAGTAACGCGCCAAGGGTGCTACGATAGCGCCAGCCGTCAGCCGCACCGCATGCTATTCAAGCGATCCAGGTCCTCCGCACCACCCCCAGTGCAAGCACGCGGGAGCATCACCCCCGATACCGAGTTTCCGCTCGAGACGGAGGCGCGCTTTAGCCTTTTGCACGCGCGCACACCCGTCGACCGTCATTTGCGCATTCTGTCAGGGGATGCGCGGATCGGCGATCAGGATTTCGTCTCGCTCTACCGCCATTGCCTGAAGACGACACAAACCCAGGTAACGCCGTTCAACGTGTTCAGGCGCTTCGAGAGCCGCCTCAATCTGGTGCGCTACTTCCTCAGTACCTGGTCCGTGCCGGGCGCACGGGCCGAGTGCGGCGTATATCGCGGCGCAAGTGCCCTGCTGCTCTGCCACGCGGCGCGCGGGCACGCCCCATCGTATGACGGCGCAGGCCTATTTCTGATCGACAGCTACGAAGGCGCGAGCGCGTCCGGTGAACACGACCTGATCCCGGTACGCGACAACACCGCCCGTGCGCGAATGGCGGCCTTTTTTCCGCATCGCGGGAATCCCGGCTGGGTCGACGACGTCGAGCGCGTATTCGCGGCGTTTCCCGCGGCGCGCATCGTCCGCGGATGGGTGCCGGAAGTGTTGTCGCAACTCCCCGAGCGCAACTGGGCGTTCGTCCATCTCGAAGTCGACCTGTATGACCCCACCTTCGGTGGCCTGGAGTATTTCTATCCGCGCCTCAGCGCAGGCGGCGTGATTATTACCGACGACTACGGTCCTGTCTTTACCCCCGGCGGGCGCAAGGCGTGGCGTGACTACTGCGTGCGGCATGAGATTCCGTACGCCGTGCTGCCCAGCGGCCAGGCGGTTCTCATCAAGCGCTAGCGAGGGGCGAAGTGCTGCGCCAGTTGCTCAATGCTTTGCGCACGCGTTCCGTGCGCTTTGCGGACCCCGTCGCGGCGGAGGCAGCGGAACCGGTTGATCTCCAGCAACAGGCCCCGCTCGATGACCACCTGCAAATTTTGTTCGGTGAGGTGCGCATCGGCACCGCAAGCTATCCCGAGCTGTTGCGGCGCTGCGCCGCACAGACCGGCACGCAGATACGCGCCGGCAATCTGTTCCGCCGCGCCCAGGGCGGCATCAATCTCGCGCGCTATTTCACCGCATCGCTGGCCGTGGAAGGTCAGCGCGCCGAATGCGGTGTTTTCCGGGGGTTCAGCGCGCTGCTCATGTGCCACGCGGCGCGCGCCGTCCAGCCGGGTTTCGACGGGGCAGGCATGTATCTGTTCGACAGCTTCGAGCGCTTCAGTCCACCGCAAGACGAGGACATGATCCGCACGCGCAGCGCCACCGGTGAGATGATCGTCGAGCCGCCATTCCCGCTCAACGCCAAGCTCGATACTTCCCTCGAGCACGTGCAGCGCGCGCTGAGCGATTTCGGCGGACTGTCGATGCGCAAAGGCTGGATACCCGCGACACTGCACGATCTGGCGGAGGCGCAGTGGGCTTTCGTCCATCTCGACGTCGACCTCTACGCGCCGACGCTCGGCGCGCTCGAATACTTTCATCCGCGTCTCGCGCGCGGCGGCATCATCATCACGGACGATTATGGCGCGCCGAACTACCCGGGAGCGCGCAAGGCGTGGGACGCATACTGCGACGCGCACCAGGTCGCATTCATCGCGCTGGGCACCGGCCAAGCCGTTATCATTGGCGAAGCATGAACAGGCAATCTCATTTCCACTGATGGCCGCGCATCATTCTGCAGTCACCGCCGCGGCGCCCGACACGGCCGTTCCAGCTAGGCGCCCCAGCGAATGGCGCGTTGTCAAACTGCTGCTGCCCTACCTCTGGGAATTCAAATGGCGGGTGGCGGTCGCGCTTGTGTTCCTGGTGACGGCCAAGGTCGCGAACGTCGGCGTGCCGCTGGTGCTCAAGGAGATCGTCGACCGGCTCGATCCCAGGATCGCGCTGCTGGTGTTGCCATTGGCGCTGCTCGTCGCCTATGGCGCGCTGCGGCTTTCGACCACGCTGTTTGCCGAGCTGCGCGACGTCGTTTTCGTGCGTGTGACGCAGCGCGCGATCCGGCGCATCGCGCTCACGGTGTTTCGCCATCTGCACAGCCTGAGCCTGCGCTCCCACCTCGAGCGCCAGACCGGAGGCGTATCGCGCGACATCGAGCGCGGCACTCGCGGCATCGGCACGCTGCTGTCGTACATGCTGTTCTCGATCATCCCGGTGATCCTGGAATTCAGCCTGGTCGCGTTCATCCTGCTCACCAAGTTCGACTGGCGTTTCCCCGCCGTCACCTTCATCGCGGTCGCCGTTTATATCGCGTTTACGTTCGCCATCACCGAGTGGCGCATGGACATCCGGCGTCAGGCCAATGACCTCGACTCCAAGGCGAACACGCGGGCGATCGACAGCCTGCTCAATTACGAGACGGTCAAGTATTTTAACAACGAGGAATACGAGGCGCGCCGCTTCGACGAAAACCTGCGCAAGTACGAGTCGGCCGCCGTCAAGAACGAGATGTCGCTGGGGCTGCTGAACATAGGCCAGAGCTGCATCATTGCGATCGCCGTGACGCTGCTGATGGTGCTCGCCGCGCAGGGTGTGGTCGCGAACGAGCTCACGCTCGGCGATCTCGTGCTCGTCAACGGGCTGCTGATCCAGCTTTACATTCCGCTCAATTTTCTGGGCATGGTCTATCGCGAGATCAAGCAATCGTTGACCGACATGGACAAGATGTTCCGCCTGCTCGAACAGAACCGCGAGATCCAGGACAGGGCGGGGGCGGTCGAGCTGAGCGGGCCGAGCGCAGCCGTGCGGTTCGAAGGCGTCGATTTCAACTACGATCCCAAGCGCCAGATCCTGTTCGGTGTCAGCTTCGAGATCGCCCCCGGGGCCAAGGTCGCGGTGGTCGGCCACAGCGGGTCCGGCAAATCGACGCTGGCGCGGCTGCTCTACCGTTTTTACGACGTCGACCGCGGGCGGATCACGATCAACGGCATCGACATCAAAGACCTGAAGCAGACCAGCCTGCGCGCGGCGATCGGCATCGTGCCGCAGGACACCGTGCTGTTCAACGACACGATCTACTACAACGTCCAGTACGGCCGCCCGGATGCATCGCGCGAAGAAGTGTTCGCGGCGGCGCAGGCGGCGCACATTCACGATTTCGTCGTGCGCCTGCCCGACGGCTACGAAGCCCGCGTGGGGGAGCGCGGGCTCAAGCTGTCGGGCGGCGAGAAACAGCGCGTCGCGATCGCCCGCGCGATCCTCAAGAATCCGCGCATCATGATCTTCGACGAGGCGACTTCGGCGCTCGACTCCGCGACCGAGCAGGCTATACAGGCCGAGCTGACGAGAATCGCCCGGGGACACACGACGCTGGTGATCGCGCACCGCCTGTCGACCGTCATGGATGCCGACCAGATCCTGGTGCTCGACGGCGGGCGCATCGTCGAGCGCGGCACCCACCGCGAGCTGCTCGAAGCGAATGGGACGTACGCGGAGATGTGGGCGCTGCAGCAGCAGGAGGAGGAAGCGGTTCGCGGCGCAACGCAGATCAAGCGCGAGTTGGCGGTGCCAGTCGGATAAACATCTCATCGTGATCTGAGCTAAGCTAAGCGGGTTTCTCGCTACGATAGGCCCGCGCGGGTCGAAGGCCGAGTGTTTTCCCGCGTTCGCGTATGTCCGGTAGGGAGGGAGCGACGGATACAATCTACAAGGAATGTATTGCAACGCTGGACCGCTTCATGGCGGCCTTGAATGCGTACGAGGCGGCGGCGATGGATGCCGAGATGCATTTTCCGCACGTGCGCTTCGCCGGCGGCAACATCGTCGTGTACCAGAAGCCGGGAAGCAATCCGATGGATCTGTTCGAGCGGCTCAGGCGCGAGGATGACTGGCACCACAGCATTTGGAACGACAGAACCGTCGTTCAGCACAACGACACCAAGGTCCACATGTGCGTGAAGTACACGCGCTACCGGACCGACAACAGCGTGATCGGCGTTTACGACTCGCTTTACGTCCTCACGCTCAAGGATGGCCGGTGGGGTATCCAGATGCGGTCCAGCTTTGGGCCTTGATCCGCGGCATCCTGAGTGCTTCTATACATCAGCACGAACGCAGGTTAATCAGAGGTTCCTTAGATACTAACCAATGCCATACAAAATAAAAATGCAACGTCGTGATCACGCAAAGGCCGCGGTTGCCGTGACAGCCGGATGCGTTTCCCTGCTTCTCGCGAGCGGGAGCGCATGGTCACAGAACTATCCGGTAAAGCCCATCAGAATGCTGATCGGCTTTTCTCCGGGCGGTGGCGCCGATGTCATCGCGCGTTCGCTGACCCCGCGGCTCGTCGAAGCACTCGGGCAGCAGATCGTAGTCGAGAATCGTCCCGGCGCGAACGGCCTCATCGCCGCCGAGCTTGCCGCCAAGGCGCCGCCCGACGGCTACACGCTGCTGGTGGCCCCGGGCAATTATGCTTTCGCGCCGGCGATGAACGCGAAACTGCCGTTCGACATGGCAAGTGCGTTCGCGCCGGTGAGCCTCTTGGCCGAAACGCCGCTCCTGCTCGTCGTTCATCCCTCGCTGCCCGCGAAGAACGTGAAGCAACTCATCGCTCTGGCGAAGTCGCGTCCCGGCGCGCTCGCCTACGCTTCCGGCGGCGTCGGTGGGTCTGCGCATCTGGCGACGGAACTCTTCCGCGCGCTCACGCACGTCGACCTGGTGCACGTACCCTACAAGGGCACCGGTGCGGCGATTACCGACCTGATCGGCGGCCAGGTATCGCTGTGTATCTGCACGCTTCCGTCGGTGCTCCCACAAGCCAGGAGCGGTCGGCTGCGCGCGCTGGCCGTCACGACCGCACGGCGCAATCCCGCCACGCCGGACATCCCCACCCTTGCCGAAGCGGGTGTTCCGGGCTACGAGGTGAGCCAGTGGTACGGTTTGCTCGCGCCGGCGGGTACGTCGGCGCCGATCATCGAGCGGCTCAACGCCGAGATCGGTAAAGCGCTGAAGCATCCCGAGTTGCGCAGCCGCTTGCTGTCCGAGGGCGCGGAGCCCCGCGCGAGCTCGCCGCAGGAGTTCGGCGCGTTCTTCAAGGCCGAGATCGCCAAGTGGACGCGGATAGTCCGCAGCGCCGGCATTCGCAGCGAGTAACCCTTTCCATGAAGCTTCCCTCACTTGCAGTGCGCGCTCCTGCATGCAGGCAGGAGCCGCTTGTCGGGCGCGGAGCACGCTCTGCGAAACCCCCGACGCGCCCCCCGGTCGGCTTCGGCACCCTCGCGCCGCTCTCCCCGACGCGAGGGGGAAGCGCGACTCTCCCTTCTCGATCGATCAACGCGCGCGAGCGCCACAACGCTCCCTTCTCGATCGATCAGCGCGCACGAGCGCCACAACGCTCCCTTCTCCCTCCGGGAGAAGGGCTGGGGATGAGGGAGCACACTCCTCGTGTGCCCGGGAGAAGGGCTGGGGATGAGGGAGCACACTCCTCGTGTGCCCGGGACAAGGGCTGGGGATGAGGGAGCACGCGTATTGACGAGCCAGTAACGAATGCGACTATCATTCAATTCGGATTAGCGGAGACACTTGCGTTGAGCCTACCTCTAAAGGGCGTAAGAATTCTCGATCTGAGCTCGGTGATCCTGGGCCCGTACGCCAGCCAGATCCTGGGCGATTACGGCGCCGACGTGATCAAGATCGAGTCTCCGGAAGGCGACTCGACACGGCGCACCGGCCCCTCTTTGCAAGAGGGCATGGCCGCGATATTCCTGGGCGCGAACCGCAACAAGCGCAGCGTCGTACTGGATCTGAAGCTGCCTACGGCGCGGCAGGCTTTGCTTGCGCTGGTCGATACGGCCGACGTATTCATGCACAGCATACGTCCGCAGAAGCTGGCCGCGCTCGGCCTCGCGCCGGACACGCTGAGGGCGCGCAACCCGCGTCTCGTCTATGCCGGGCTGCACGGTTTCGGCCAGGACGGGCCATACGGCGGCAAGCCCGCCTACGACGACATCATTCAGGGGCTGTCAGGCCTCGCCGCGCTGATGGAACGGCAGGGGGGCGAGCCGCGCTACCTGCCGACGATCGCCGCGGACAAGACCTGCGGGCTGGTCGCCGCTCACGCCATCCTCGCGGCATTGTTCGCGCGCGAGCGCACGGGACGCGGCTCCTTTGTCGAGGTGCCGATGTTCGAGTCGCTGGTCGGCTACGTGCTCGTCGAGCATTACTACGGACAGCATTTCGATCCGGTGCTCTCTGGGCCCGGTTATCCGCGGGTCCTCGCACCCTGGCGCCGGCCGTATCGCACGCTGGATGGCTACGTCTGCATGATGCCTTACACCAACGCCCATTGGCGGCAGTTCTTCGCGGAAGTCGGACAGCCGCAGCTCGCGTCGGAGGCGCGATTTGCCGACATCGCGGCGCGCACGCAGAACATCGAAGCGCTGTACGCGCTCGCCGGCGAGTTCATCGCCGCGCGCAGCACCGCCGCATGGCTGGCTACCTGCGAGCGACTCGACATTCCGGCGGCGCCCATGCACCGCCTCGAGGATCTCGAGCACGACCCGCATCTCGCCGCCACGGGCTTCTTCCGCTCCGTGGATGACGAGGTGCTCGGCACCGTGCGCTTTCCCGGCGCCGGCGTGCGCGTCGACGGAGCCGCGCTCGGGCTCACCATGCCGCCGCGTCTCGGCGAGCACACGCGCGAGGTGTTGCGCGAGGCCGGGCTGTCCGGGCAGCAGATCGACGCTGTCGTCGCGGGCAGCGCCCCGCACGCCGCCATGGCACCTGCCAGGGAGACCGCGCCATGACCGTCGACATCATCGGAGCGATCGTCGAAGTAACTGGGATCAGGCCCGCGTCCAAGGGCGGACGGGCCGTCGTGACCACGAGCATCGAAGTCACCAACCACCGCAACGAGCGCGTGATGAGCGGTGCCGCCAAGCGAGTGCTCGCGGGCCGCCGCAGGACGATACGGCGTAACCGCAGCGGGATTTTCAAAATGAGGAGCACGACCATGCCAGTTGACAAACGCCACGGCATCGCTGTTGCAAGCCTGATCGCCGGCCTGGCGGTGTCGGGGCTCGTAGCCGCGCAGCCCGGATATCCCGGCAAACCGATCCGTCTCATCGTCGCCTTTCCGCCCGGCGGTCCCACCGACCTTGCGTCGCGAGTGATCGCGCAGACGCTCTCCGAGCAGCTCGGGCAGCAGGTGGTCGTTGAGAACCGGCCCGGCGCCAACGGCAATATCGGCGCCGAGCTGGCGGCGCGAGCGGCGCCCGACGGATACACCGCTTTCTACAACACGTCGGCCATCGCGTTGAGCCCCGCTCTGTACAGCAAGCTCGGCTTCGATCCGCTCAAGGACTTTGCGCCGGTCGTGCTCGCCGCGGTGGTGCCGCTCGTGCTGCACGTCAATCCCGCGGTGCCGGTCAACAATGTCAAAGAGTTCATCGCCTACGCGAAGGCGAGACCGGGCAAGCTCGTCTACGGCTCGGCCGGCAGCGGCAATGTCACGCATCTGGGCGCCTTTCTCTTCCTCCAGGCCAACGGTCTCGATGCCGTGCACGTGCCGTACAAAGGCAGCGCGCCGGCGGTCACCGACGTTGTCGGCGGGCAGATCCAGTTCATGACGGACACCGTCAGCTCTTCGCTGGCTTTCATCCGCGACAAGCGGTTGAAGCCGCTGGCGGTGACGAGCCTCAAGCGCACCAGTGTGCTGCCGGACGTGCCCACCCTGAACGAGACGGTCATGAAGGGCTTCGAGGTCGGCGCGTGGCAGGGCATCGTCGTGCCTGCCCAGACCCCACCCGAAATCGTGCAGCGGTTGAACGCTGAAATCATGAAGGCGCTCGCCAACCCGGACGTCAAGGCCAAGCTCGCCGCACAAGGGGCCGAGCCGCTCGGATCCACCCCGGCGCAGTACGGCACGTACCTAAAATCCGAGATCGAGCGCTGGGGCAAAGTCATCAAGGCATCGGGCGTGAAGCTGGACTGAACCGGCAATGATTCCTTCCCTGGCGTTGACCGCGATCCCGTCGCAG
>JBKJZR010000006.1:0-4467 GCA_046715035.1 Burkholderiales bacterium
CACCGCGTCCGCTGATTATCGGCTGCGTAGATACCCGGCATCCCGGCAGGGTTTCTGCCGAAGCGTGTCGCGTATGCCGTGGTCATTACTGCAGGCAGTCGTCGCCCCCGCGCAGCACGCGCCGCGAAAAATAACAGAACGTCGCGTCGATGACCTTCTGCTTGAGACGGAAATCGTGCGCTTCACGGGCGAGCTCGGGATCGATTTGCTTGATTTTGCCGACGGCGCGCGCCCACAGCTGGATCTTCGCCGCGCGCTCGATGTAAACGGCGAGCACGGACGCCTCCTCGATGGTCTTGCACGCGGTGAGCTGTCCATGATGCGCGAGCAGAATCGCGCGCTTGTTGCCGATCGCATTGGAGATGATCTCGCCTTCCTCGTCGCCGATGGGCAGGCCCGGCCACTGCGGCAGGAACGCACAGTCGTCGTGAAATACCGTGGTATCCATGTGGGCGACCGCGAGCTCCTCTCCGAGCATCGACAGCGCGGAGCAGTACGGCGGATGCGTGTGCACGATCGCGTTGATCTCGGGCCGGCGCCGATAGATCCACAGGTGAAAGCGATTGGCGCCATAGGCCATGCCGTCGCCTTCGACCACGTTCAAGTCATCGTCGACACGGATGATGTTGCTTTTCGTGGCCTCGTCGAAGCCGTAGCCGAACGACAGCATCCAGTAGGTCCCCGGTTCCGCGGCGCGCGCGGAAATCTGTCCCGCGAGCCCCGACTCGTGCCCCTCCGCCGCCAGAAAGCGGCACGCGAGCGCCATTTTTTCGCGCAGGCTCCACGACGGCGTCAGCAGGTGCTCGCCCATCTGCCGGTCCATGCGCTCGTGATAGACCTCTTTCGGCCGGATCTGCTCTTTGATCTTCATGCAAGCCTCCCTCGCTCGGCTGATTTTGCGGAACGCCCCGCGCCGCTCACTCGATGCGCGCGCCGGACTCCTTGACGACCCGCGCCCATTTTGACATCTCGGATTTGAGAAAGGTATCGAGCTGCGCCGGCGTATCGGCAACGACTTCCGCGCCTTGGCTGGCGAGACGCTCCTTCATCTCTGGCGTGCGCAGCGCTTTCAACACCTCGGCATTGAGCTTCGCGACGATGTCTTTGGGCGTGCTCGAAGGCACGTACAGGCCGTACCAGTTCTCGGCGACGATCGCCGCGAACCCCGATTCGACCATGGTCGGCAGGTCCGGTAACACCGACGAGCGCTGCGCGCCGGCTACCGCGAGTGGCTTGGCGCGCCCCGCTTTGATATGCGGCTGCAGCGCGAGCAGCGTCTCGAACAGCACATTGATCTGGCCGCCGATCAGGGCCGTCATCGCTGGCGATCCACCCTTGTACGGCACATGCGTCAGATCGATGCCCGCGGCCTGTTTGAAGAGTTCGCCCGCGAGGTGAAAGACCGTGCCGTTGCCTGCCGAACCGATCGCCAGCGTTCCCGGTTTCGCTTTCGCCAGCGCGACGAGCTCCTTGACCGATGCCACCGGCAGTGTCGGGTGAACGACGAGCACGATGGTGGCGGAGGCAACCGTCGACACCGGCGCGAAGTCTTTGAGCGTGTTGTAAGGCAGCTTCGAGTAGATGCTCGGATTGATGGCGTGGCTCGTGGGGCCCAGCAGTAGCGTATAGCCGTCGCCCGGCGCTTTGGCCGCAATTTCGGTGCCGATCGTGCCGCCCGCGCCCGGGCGGTTGTCGATCACCACCTGCTGGCCCATGCTGTCCGAGAGCCGCTGGCCCACGGTTCGCGCGAGGATATCGGTGCCGGCGCCGGGCGGATAAGGAACCACCAGCCGGATCGGTTTGCTGGGATACTGCTGCGACAGTGCGGGCGCAGCAATTGCGATCAGGGTCGCGGCAGCGGCACACGCTGCCCGGATGGCGAGTCGGTCTGGGTGCATGAAATGTCTCCGGTGTTCCTGCGCGCGGGGAGGATTCGGCGCGCTCCCGCAGCAATGATAGCGCGGCCTCGGCGGAGGCCTCGTATGTCTTGACACCGAGTATTCGCAACATTCCCTCCCCTTCAAAGGCCCTTCAAAGGAGGTAAGGGTGGGGATGGGTGCGCGCTACAAAACCCCATCCCCCTCCCAGCCTCCCCCTTGAAGGGGGAGGAGGCTCCGGTCTTCATGTTTCGAATTCTGATCGTCACCCCTAGTAGACGTCGCGCTGGTAGCGTCCCGCTGCCGACAGACTCGCGAGATGCGCGGCGGCCTGTTGCGCAGACATGCCGCCTTGCTCGACGCAGATCCGACTGAGCGCGTCGTTGACGTCGCGGGCCATGCGCTGGGCGTCGCCACACACGTAGAAGTACGCGCCCGCCGCAAGCCATCGCCAAAGCTCGGCGCCGTACTCGAGGAGCCGGTGCTGGACGTAGACCTTCTGCTGCTGGTCGCGCGAGAACGCAGTCGTCAGCGTCGTCAGCACGCCAGTGCGCAGATGATCTTCGAGCTCGTCGCGATAAAGAAAATCGAGATCGCGCCGCTGATTGCCGAAAATGAGCCAATTCCTGCCCGCGGCACCGGTTGCCGCGCGCTCCTGCAGGAAAGCACGGAACGGCGCGACTCCCGTCCCCGGCCCGACCATGATGATAGGCGCCATCGGGTTGGCAGGCAGCCTGAACCCGTGCGACGGCTGCACGTAGACGCGAACCCGCTGCCCTGGCCGCAGCCGCTCCGCGAAGAACGTCGACGCAACTCCTCCATAATCGCGGCGATGCAGCGCATAGCGCACCACCGCCACCGTGAGATGGACTTCTGCGGGGTGGCGCCTGAGCGACGAGGCGATCGAATACAGCCGCGGCTGCAGACGCCCGAGCGCGGCGACGAATTCCGCCACCGTGGGCCGCGCCGAGCGAAACCGCACCAGCGCATCGAATACATCGTGCACGCCATGTTCCATTGCGGCATCGTCGTCCTGGGCAATGCGCTCGAGCTGGGCCGCGTGTGCGTGCTCCTTCGCGTGCCGGCTCAACAGGGCATACAGCTCATCGCCTGGCTCGCGCAGGTTGCAATGACGCGTCAGCGCCTCGCGCGCGGTCGCAGCGCTGCCGTCCGCCAGCGTGACCTGCTCCGAGCCGCGGGCGCGCAGGATGGTCAGAATGAGGTCGACCTCCTCGGGATAGTTGTCGGCCCATACGCCGAGCGAGTCGCCCGGCGCGTAGGTCAATTCGCTGCCGGCGAGGCTCAACACGACGTTTTGCGTCTGCTTCTCGGCGCCGGGCTGGTTGAGCGGCTGGCTGGCGAGCAGAGTGGCCGGCCACGGCCGGTCGCGCGCGGTTCCGCAAGACGCTGCGCTCTGCGGGACGACAGTTGTCGCGCGCCCGACAGGAGCGGTCCCGGCCGACGCACGGGCCGCAAGCAGTTCCTTGAGCTTGCGCGTTGTCGGCTTGCCTCCCGGCACGCACTTGCCGGGATCCTGCTCGGCGCCGTCGGCGAGGCGCTCGGCGTAGGTCTGGCACAGATGCCCGCATTGCCCGCAGTCGAGCTGCCCCATCGCCGCCATCATTTTGCGCGCGAGCGGACGGTCCTGCGCGAGCGTCATGCGCTCGTCGAGAGCGAGCGCGGGATCGTGCCAAGGAAAATCCTCTGCCGAATCCTGACCCGGATCCGGCGCGGCAGGCAGACCGCCCGTGTGCGACGCCTGGTCGAGGCCCAGCACGCCCGCGAGGAATCCGTTGAGCCAGGCGCGCTGCGCGGCATTGAAAGGCGCGCTTTCGGGAATTACCGGAACCGTAACCATCGCCTAAGCCGCGATGCGCTCATCGTCGAACAACGCACGCAATGCCGGGATGTCATGCCGGCTCGCGTACGCCTGAAATGTTTCCTCAGGGCCCGCGCGATGCTCGAGATAGGCGCGCAGCATCCGTTCGATGAGCGCCGGCACGGCAGCGGCGCTCACGCTGCGGTAAATTTCCCGCGCGAGCTGCTGATCGGCGCCATGACCGCCGCCGACGTACACGTGATACCCCTCGATTTCCTCATCGCCTTCCCCATCGACCTTCGCGGCCAGGAGCCCGATGTCGCCGATGTAATGCTGCGCGCACGAATGATGGCAACCGGTCAGATGGATGTTGAGCGGCGCATCGAGCGCGAGGCGCGCATCGAGATAGGCGGCGATTTCCCCGGCATGCTGTTTGGTATCCGACGCCGAGAACTTGCACCCTTTGTTCCCGGTGCACGCGATCAATCCCGCCCGCGCGCTGTTCGCACGCCAGTCGAGCCCCGCCGCGGCCAGCGCCTCCCGGACGGCATCGACGCTCGCATCGGGGATGTCTGAGATGAGCAGGTTCTGCCACACCGTCAGCCGCAGCGTTGCGCTGCCGTATTGCTGCGCGCTGTCCGCCAGCGCGCGCATCTGCGCGCACGTCATCCTGCCCGCAGGCAGCACAACGCCCGCGTAATTGAGTGCCGGCTGTTTCTGCCGGTGCAATCCGATATGACCGCGGCTCGACGGCGGTCTGCGCAGTTCGCA
>JBKJZR010000007.1:0-12178 GCA_046715035.1 Burkholderiales bacterium
ACGATCATTTCGCGCCGCAACTCGTCGGCAAATCGCCCTTCGACATCGCGACGGCGCTGTGTGCGCTCGATGAAACGGTGTACCACAGCCAGTATGCGCAGGCGGCCATTGCCGACGCCATGATGGACATCCAGGGCAAACTCCTGGGTGTGCCGCTGCACGCCCTGCTCGGTGGAAAATCGCGCCCGAGCATCCCCATCTGCGGACTGCTGTCGATCAAGCCCCGCCTCGAGGAGACGCTCGAAGACGTCGATCGGCTGCTCGCTTCAGGCTACCGCACGATCGTCATCAAGACCGACGACGACGTTGCTGCCGGCGCGCGGGCGGTCGAGGCGGTGCGCGAACGCTGCGGCGACGACGTGGCCATACGCATCGACTCGAATGCCGGCATGACGTTCGATACCGCGCTCGACCTGCTCGACAGGATCAAGCCATTTCGCATCCAGGGTGCCGAGCAATTGCTGCAGATCTGGGATCTCGAAGGAACTGCCGAGCTGGCGCGGCGCTCGGGCATCCCGCTGATCGTCGATGAGTCGGTCGCCACGGATCGCGATCTGATCGGAGTCATCCGCAGCCGCGCCGCTACCGGCATGCAGACCAAGGTCGCGAAGAACGGGGGCCTGTGGTACACGCGCAGGCTCTGGAGCATCGCCGATGCGGCAGGCATGCGGATCTGCCCGGGCAACCATCCCTGCACGAGCATCGCCACGGCTTCGGTCGCGCATCTCGCCACCGCCTGGCCCGGGCCGCTGCTCGACGGCCCGTTTGCGTTCGGCCTCGGGGCGCTCAGCGACGATGTCGTCACCGAGCCCATGCGGATAGAACACGGGACCGTGCGCGCGCCGGATGGGCCCGGCCTGGGCGTGACGCTCGACGAGGAAAAAATCAGCAGGCTGCGGCTCGACCGTTAGCCGCGTGATTCCTGCAGCTAGTGTCGTGTCCCGCACGTTTCTTTAATAAGTGTCATCCCAGCGAACGCTGGGATCCAAGCGTGGCACCAGATATCTGGATGCCGGCTTTCGCCGGCAAGACGGCACTTTATATTGCAAGTTATCAACGGAACATCACACTAGGTCCGGCCGCCTTCACCGTAACCGAGCTCCGCTGAAATCCGGCCTGCGCAATCCAGAATCGCCTTTGCCGCCTGCTTGCGGGTGGTTTCGGTATTGAGCCTCTCGAGCGGGCTCATCAGGCCGACCGCGGCGACGACTTCTCCGCCGGCCGAGCGGATCGGCGCCGCCACGCCGCCGACGTTTTCGCGCCATTCCCCCGTCGTCATCGAATAGCCGCGCTTGCGCACCAGCGCGAGCTCCACCTTGAGCTTGCCCGGGCTGGCAATGGTGGTCGGCGTGTAGCGCTTCATCTTGCCGCAGTATTTCGCCACCCGATCTGCGGGCTGGTAGGCGAGAAACACTTTGCCCGTCGCCGTGCAATAGCTGGGGCGGCGATCGCCCACGCGGATGAATGCGCGCACCGGATTTCTGCCCTGCACGGCGGCGACGTAGACCACCTGCCCCTCGTCGAAAATCGACAGATTGACCGATTCCTCGGTCGCTTCCTCCAGCGCACGCATATGCGGCAGGGCGACCCGCGCGACGTCGAGTCGTGACATGACCGCCACCCCGACCGACCACAGCTTCAGGGTGAGCTCGTACTGGCCCTCGTCGTCCTGCCGCTTGACGTAGCCCAGCTCGACGAGCGTACTGAGCAGCCTGTGCGCGTTGCTCTTGGTGAACCCCAGCTCGTTGGCGAGCGCGGTGACGCCGACGGGCTGCTCGGCCCGCGACAGCGCCTCGACCAGCTTCAGAACCTTGACGACCGTTTTTTCCACTACCGGCGGGGTGTGACGCAGCGGCAGCGTGGCAACGCGCATCGCGACTGCGTGATGCTCCGTTCCGTTGCAGTCACGTCGTGGCCTGAGCTTTCGCCTTGTTCCGGGCCCGGAACTGCGCGAAGTCCGGTTTGCGTTTTTCGAGGAATGCCGTGGTCCCCTCGATGAATTCGGGCGTTCCCGTGTGCTGGGCAAACATCTCCGCGCCCGAAAAGAAGCTGGTCCAGAAATTCGTGTCGGATTCCTGGTTCAGCGCGAGCTTCAGCACGCGGATGCACTGCGGGCTTTTCTCGAGAATTTCATTGCACCACTGCGTGACGGTCGGATACAGCTCCGCCATGGGCACGACGAGGTTGACCATGCCCATCTCCAGCGCCTGCTGCGCGGTGTACTGGCGGCACATGAAAATGATCTCGCGCGCCTTCTTCTCTCCCACCATGCGATGCAGCATCTGGGTGGCGCCCCACACCGGCATGCCGCCCATTTTCGGTCCCGACTGGCCGAACTTCGCGTGCTCGGCGGCAATCGTCATGTCGCACATCAGGTGCAGCTCGTGCCCCGCACCGACCGCATAGCCATTGACCGCGGCGATGACGGGCTTGCCGCTGCTGCGGATCGCTATGCCGAGATGGGCGAGGCGGCGCATATGGTCGCGGCTGTCGGCTGCAGTGCGCTCCTTCAATACGCCCACGTGCCCGCCGGACGAAAAGGCTTTTTCCCCGGTCCCGGTGATGACGATGACGCCGATCTCCGGGTCCTCGGCCGCGTCCGTGACGGCGCGGGTCAGCTCGAGTATCGTACGCGGCACCAGCGAGTTGTACGACCTCGGCCGGTTGATCGTCATCCATGCCGCGCCGTCGCGCTTTTCGTAGATGATATCTTCGTAGCCGTCCATTTTCTGCGTTCCCATCGTTGCTCTCCCTCCCAGTTCCCGCGGCCGGTCAACGGCCCTTGAAGTCGGGCGCGCGCTTTTCGAGAAACGCGGCCATGCCTTCCTTTCTGTCCTGCGTCGTAAACAGCGTCGTCGTCAGTTGCCGCTCGTAATGCAGCGCCTGTTCGAGGCCCATCTGCAAGCCGGTGTTGACGGCCATCTTGGCGTAGCCGATGGCGAGCGGCGCGCGCTGGGCATAGACGTCGATTCTCGCCAGCGCCTTCGCCAGCACCTCGTCGGGCGCGACGACTTCGCTGACCAGGCCGATGCGCAGTGCCGTATCGGCGTCGATGAAATTCCCGCTGAAGAGCATCTCTTTGGCCCACGCGGGGCCGACGAGACGCGCGAGACGCGCGGGCGCACCCGCCCCGGCGACCGTCCCGATGCGCGAGCTGGTCACGCCGAACTGCGAACCGGTCCCCGCGATTCGAATGTCGCAACACAGCGCGAGCTCGAGCCCTCCGGTCAGGCAGAATCCGTTGATCGCGGCAAGCACCGGCTTGCTCAGGCTTTCGATCCTGCCGTTGGCGCGCTGAAACGTCTCCAGCCAGGCGCGCGTGTCGGCGATATCGCTGATCTCCAGCGCTTCCTTGAGATCGCCCCCGGTGGAGAACACTTTCGGGTTGCCCGTTAGCACGATGCCGCGCACCTGCGGGTCGGCGTCGAGCCTGGCGAGTTCCGCGTCGATTGCGTTGAGCACCGCGGCGCTCAACGCATTCTGCTTCTCCGGACGGTTGAAAGTGACGATCGCGGCCGGCAGCCGGCGCTCGATCAGCAATAGCTCAGCCATGCCTGCGGCTCACCCGACCATCGCAAAGCCGCCGTTCACGCTCAGGATCTGCCCCGTGATATGGCGCGCCGCCTCCGACGACAGGAACACCACCGCGTTGGCGATGTCGTCGGGTTCGCCGATGCGGCGCAGGGCGTAGGCGCGCTTGACCTTCTCTTCGCGCTCGGCGGCTTTCTGCTCGCCGATTTTCTCGGTGAGCTCGCGCAGCATGCCCAGACGCATCGGGGAGTTCGTCGCGCCCGGAGAAACGGCGTTGACGTTGATATTGTTGCGGCCGACTTCCTTGGCGATCGATTTGGTAAACGAAATCACCGCGCCCTTGGCCGCCGAGTAGTTGCACTGGCGCTCCTGGCCGACACGCGCGGCGTCGGTCACGATGTTGATCATCTTGCCGAAGCGGCGTTCGACCATCCCCGGCAGTATCGCCCGCGCGCAGTTCATCGTGCCGTAGAGCGTCACCTTGATTTCCTTGTCGCACTGCTGCGGATCGGTCTCCAGGAACAGCTCGTGCGCGAGCAGGACTGCGGCATTGTTGACCAGGATGTCGATGCGGCCGAACTCCGCCTCGACCTTGCGCGCCATCTCGCGCACTGCCGCGAGGTCGGTGATATCGCACGGCGCGGCAATCGCCGCGCCACCGGCCTTGCGCACCAGCGCCGCCGTTTCCTCGATGGCGCCGGCATTCACGTCGTTGACCGCGATGCGCACGCCTTCCGCGGCGAGGGCGAGCGCCACGTGGCGTCCGATGCCCTGCCCGCTTCCCGTTATCAGTGCGACGCGGTCTTTGAGCTTGGTATCCATGGAATTGATCTCTCGTGTGAGCGGCACGCGATGAAGCGGCGTGCCAGCGCGCGCTGCCGCGCGATCTTTGTTCTAGTTTATGATACGATGTTCTGAAATGTAACGCGAGCCGATTCGCGCTGTCAAGCTGGCGGCCTCTTGCTCGAGCTCCGCTCGGTTGACGTAACCCACGCGCGGCGCAGCCTGCGCCGTCGCGTAGCCCATGCCCTCGCTGCCACCGATGACGACGACACGCTTACCCGCGAGCGACATTTTCCGTTCCTGGAGGCTGACCGTGCAAACGATTCAAAAATTGCCGGGCTTGATTCCCGCCTTGCTCAGCACTTCGGCGACCCTGGGTACGGCCGCGTGGATGAACTCGCTGAATTTTTCGGGCGGCGCCGCAACGATCTGGGCACCCTCGCCGACGAGCCGATCGTGCAATGGCGCGGACTTGATGATCTCCGCGATCTCGCGGTTCAGCCGATTGACCACCGCCTGCGGCATGCGCGCAGGGCCGATCACGCCCCACAGTTCGCCGTTGTTGACGCCCGGCACGCCCGCTTCCGCCGTAGTGGGAACATCGACGAGCGCCGGCAGGCGTGAGGAAGCAGTCGTGGCGAGCGCGCGCACTTTGCCCGCCTGGATGTGCGGCAGGATCGACGTGATGTGGGCAAACGCCATGTGGATTTGTCCGCCGAGCAAGTCGATATACATGGGCGCGGCACCTTTGTAGGGCACGTGGATCACGTCCACGCCGGCATGCTGCTTGAACAATTCGCCGGCGATATGGCCGCTCGCGCCGATGCCCCCGTTGTCCCCGTACGACAAGGCGCCGGACTTGGCCTTGGCGAGATCGATCAGTTCTTTGACCGAGCGGGCGGGAACCGACGGGTGCACCACGAGCACCAGCGGAAAATTCGCGCCCTGGATGATCGGCGTGATGTCCTTCCTCACGTCGTACTTGAAATCGCGATAGGTGCTTTGGTGCGTGAGGAAGGCCTGCGCGACCGACATGATCGTATAGCCGTCCGCTGGGGCGACGGCCACGATGTTGACGGCGATGGCGCCATTCGCGCCGGGCCGGTTGTCGACCACGACCTGCTGCCCGAGGCGCGCGGCAAGCCGCTCGCCCACCAGGCGGGAAATTGTGTCGACCGCGCCTCCCGGCGGAAAAGGCTGGACGAAGCGTATGGGTCTGGCCGGAAAATCCTGCCCCGCCGCGAGCCCTGCGAAAAAGATCGAGCTGCCCAATGACACGCACGCAGCGAAAGCCACTCTGAACATCATCCACTCCTCCTCGGCATTGGTTCTGTGCGCCGACGCTTGCGGTCGGCATCGCACCTAGAAATCGATGACCTGGGCGCCCCGGAAGACTTCCGCCCACTTCTTGATCTCGGTATCGAGATAGGCCGCAAACTGCTCGGGCGTTCCGGCGACCGGCGCGGCGCCCAGATCGGTCAGCCGATTCTTGATGTCGGGCAGATTCAGGATGCGCACGATCTCGGCGTTCAGCCTGGCAGTGATCTCGCGCGGCAGGTCCGCCGGTCCGACGACGCCCTGCATTTCCTGGGTTTCGAAGCCCGGCACGCCCGCGTCGGCCACAGTGGGAAGATCGGGCAGCAGGTAAAACGGCTTGGCGCTGGTCACCGCAATCGGGCGCACCTTGCCCGCCCGCACCACCTGGATAATGGACGCGACGGTGGCGAAATAGACGGGCACGTGGCCGCCGATGACATCGATGGTCGCTGGTCCGCCCCCCTTGTAGGGAACGTGATTGAGTTTGGTGCCGGTCAGTTTCATGAACAGCTCGGCGGCCACATGTCCGCCCGTGCCCACGCCGCCGCCGGAAGCGAAACTCAGCTCGCCCGGGCGGGCCTTCGCGAGCGCGATCAGGTCTTTCACCGTACGCACGGGAACGGACGGATGGACCACGAGCACGCTGGGGATCTGCGCCACGAGCGTGATCGGCGTGAAGCTGCCCGGCACCTGGAACGGTATCCTGCGATACAGCGTCGGGTAGATCGTGAAGTTGAGCGAAACGCCACCAATCGTGTAGCCATCGGCGGGCGACTTGGCGACGATATCGGCGCCGATGACACCGCCGCCGCCGGCGCGGTTGTCGACGATGACCTGCTGGCCCCAGCTCTCGCTCAGTTTCTGGGCCACCGAGCGGGCGACGATGTCGGTGGCGCCGCCAGGCGAAAACGGCACGATCCAGCGTATCGGTCGTGCCGGATAGGTTTGCGCCCCGGCAGAATCGCCGAACGCAAAGCTCGCGCAGCCCCACAGCACCGCTGCCACAGCGTGCAAAGTTCTACCTTTCATTCGCTCTCCCGCGCCGGAAGCCGCCGTTTGAACCATGGGCGTGTCAACTCGCTCGAGCGCGGCGCCGTGCGTCGCGTTCCAACCACTCGTCGCGCACCTGAGCGCCGTCGGCGCCCAACGCGCCGATCGCGCGCTGCACCACCGGCGGGCTCAGCGAGAGCCCGATCGGGCATGCGAGCAGCGGCCATTGCGTGCCGTCGGCCGCGGTGCCCGTGACGAGAAGCTTGCGCGCGAGCGTTTGCGGATGCGCCATAACCTCGGTGACGCGCAGCACCGGCGCACACGGCACCCCCGCCCCGCTCACGATTCGGGTCACATCCTCGCGTCGCATACCCGCTGCACCGACAAACGAATCGACCGCGTCGGTGCGGGTGCTGTTGCCGAGCAAAGCCGCCACCGTTGCAGGGGGCGAGTCGGCCGCAACGTAGCCATCGTCGCAGCGCACCAGTGTCGCGCCGGGAGCTGGGGCATCCCGATTCCATGCCGGATGGGTCAGCCACGCCGCGCAATCCTGCATGGACAGGTCGATCGCCTGCCCGCGCCCGGTGCGCTCGCGATAATCGAGCGCGGCCAGGATCGCCACCAGGCCGAACTGCCCCCCGGCAAGGTCGGCGCTGGAAATTCCCGTCTTGTAGGGGATGCCGGCGGCGCGGGTCAGATCCATGATTCCCGACATCGCCTGTATCGTCGTGTCCATCGCCGCGCGATCGGCGTACGGCGAGTCGGCGCCGAATCCCGAAATCGGACAATAGACGAGGCGCGGATTGAGCCGCTGAATTTCGCGCTCGCCGAAACCCAGCCGCGCGAGCGAGCCCGGCTTCAGGTTCTCGACCAGCACGTCGGCCTGCGCGAGCAGCGCGCGAAACGCGTCCTGGTCCGAGGCGTTGCGCAGGTCGAGCATCAGGCTGCGCTTTTCGCAATTGCTCAGCGTGAAGAAATAGCTCTGCCCATCGCGATGCGGGGGCAAGGCGCGCGACGAATCGCCGCCCGGGGGCTCGACCTTCACCACGTCGGCGCCCAGCGCACCGAGCTGCCTGGCGACCAGCGGGGCCGTGGTGTAGTTGCCGATTTCGATCACGCGCACGCCAGCGAGCGGGCGCGGCACGGGCCCGGCGACGCTGCGCGAAGGCTGGATGGCGCGGGATTGTGCGAGGTTTCTGACCAAGTCGCGGTCCTCATCGATCCGCGCGACGCGAGTGTCCGCCAGGCCGCTGCATAGAGTGCCGCGGAAAACGGAACCCGGAACGCGCATCTCGGCCGCGGTGGCGGCATCGGCCACCGTGCGTATCATCCCGCGGTGCGCGAGCGCGGGCTCCGTCCACAAGTCCGCTAGCGTATAAACGGGTCCGCAGGCGAGCCTGGCCGCGTTGAAGCGTTCGATGCATTGCGCGACGGTCTGGGTGCGCGTCCACTGTTCGACGATGGCATCGACTTCGGCATTCACCTGCACGCGCGAGGTCGGTGATGCGTAGCGCGGCTCGGCCGCCAGCTCCGGACGCCCGATCAGCTCGCATACCCGCCGCCATTGATCGTCCGAACCGGAGCACAGCAGCACCCACCCGTCGCAAGTGGGAAACGCATTCCACGGCGACATCGAGGGATGATGATTGCCGATACGCTGCGGTTCCTGACCGGTGAAGTAGCCCGGCAGAAAAGTCGTGAGCGTAGTCACTGCACAGTCGAAAAGCGCAATCTCCACGCGCTGCGACGCGCCGTGCGCACCCCGCCCGCGCAGCACCGCCAGCACGCCTGCCGTGGCGTAGACCGCCGCCATGAGCTCCATGACGGGAACCTGCGTCGGCGTCGGCGGGTTTTCCGGCGCGCCGGTCGTGTCCATGGCTCCGCACAACGCCTGGATCAGGAAATCCGAGTGATCTCGACCGGCCAGCGGCCCATCGGTGCCGAACGCGGAGATATCGCACACGATCGCAGCGGTCCCCGCTCGAGACACCGCTGCGCTCATGCACTCCGGCTGCATATCGCTCGACGTAAGCACGACGTCGGACGTCGCGATGACGCGCCGCAGGGTATCCAGGTCGGCGGGTACCGACGGATCGAACGCGGCGCGGCGCTTGCCCGCCGCGAGCGCGGCGCGGTGCTGCCATTTGGTTCCGCGCGTACGTTGCGCGCCCAGCGCTTCGGCGAGTATCACCGTCGCGCCGAGGTCGGCGAGCAGGGAGCCGCAACTGCCGACGGCCTGCCGGTCGCCGATCTCCGCCACCACGAGTCCGCTGAGGAAGGTGTCCGCCATGATGCGCGCGCTTGCCGTCAGGTCCTGGCGGACAGGCCGCGAAACGCCTCGACCCCGGTGAGCTCGCGGCCCTGGATCAGCGCCAGGATCTCGTTGGTGCCGTCGGGTATCGCCAGCATGCGAATGTCCCGATACAGCGCCTCGATTCCTGCCTCGCGCGACAATCCCATCGCACCGAGCACGTTCATCGCCTGCCACACCGCGTCGCTGCAGGCGTTCTGCGCGTAGCGTTTCGCCATCGCCGCTGCGCCGTCCGCCGTTTTCGCCAGATCGATCAGACCGAGCGCGCGGTAGCACAGCAGGCGGCTCGCCGCGATCGCCGTGGCCATGTCGGACAGGCGCTCCTGTATCAGCTGGTGCGCGCCCAGCACCTTGCCGAACGCCCTGCGGACTTTCGCGTAATCGAGCGCGAGCTGCATCGCCTTGTCCGCGATGTGCACGGCCTGCAGGCCCACCAGCGGCCGGTTGACGTTCCAGCTCGTCTTGAGCACCTGTGTGCCGCCTTGCGCCGACTCGACCAGGTTCTCGACCGGGACGCGGCAGCCGTCGAACACCGCCTCGCCCAGCAGTCCCTGCTGCAGCCCGATCGCGTCGATCTCGCGCGCTTCGAACGGCGAGTCCGCGCGCTCGACGATGACTTTGACGATGCGGCCGTCCCCGGCGCCGCGGCGAGCATCGATGCAAGTGACGATCATGGTGTCGCACAGCGAGACATTGGTGATCCACATCTTGCGTCCGCTCAGCACCAGCGCGTCGCCGTCCTGAGTGATGCGCGTCTTGATTCCGCGCGGATCGGAACCCGTGTCGGGTTCCGTCGAACCGGTGCAGCCGATCTTGCGTCCCGCGATCAGGTCGGGCAGGAAGCGCGAGCGCTGCTGCGCATTGCATTCCGCGTAGATGCGCGCGATGCAGACATCCTGGGACAGCGTCGACATGCTGACCGCCGGCGGTATCTGCTCGAACATGATGCCGTAATCGAGCATCGTTACGCCCGAGCCGCCGGCCGTTTCCGGCAGGCGCGGCGCGATCAGGCCGATATTCGCGACAGCTGCGAAGATCTCGAGGAACGCCGCCTTCGGCAGCGCTCGGGTGCGGTCGTGCGCAGCCAGCCGGGGCGTGATTTCGCGCTCCACCATGCGCTGCGCCGCATCGCGCATCAGCTCCTGCTCCGCCGTCAGCTCGAAATCCATATCTCTCCGGCAATCGTGGCCGCGTCGCGCCGCACGCCCCCGCGCTGCCTTGACCGGCGCCGCACGTTCAACTATTCTTGTTTCGTTATCTGGAACGATGTTCCAATTGTTCTGCAACGTTAAATCCAAACGGCGTGCTCGTCAAGACTGTCCGACTGAGCGGCCGTCGCGCGCCGGCCCCGACGCATCAGGGTAGAGGAAACAGTATGACCACCGCCACGCCCGACCGCACGAGTGAGTTGTCGGCATTCCTGAGTACGCTGAGCCTGGACTGCGTGCCGCCGCGCATCGTCGAGCGCGCCAAAGACCTCGTGCTCGACCATCTCGGCGTCGCGCTGCACAGCGCGGACCTGCCGTGGTCGGCGATCGTCCGCGACTACGCCCGGGCCACCGGCGATAAACCGGAAAGCACGCTGTACGGACACCGCGAGCGCGTGGGCAGGCGCGTCGCCGCGCTCGCCAACGGCACGGCTGCGCACGGCATCGAGCTCGACGATACCCATAACGAATCGTTCAGCCATCCCGGCACGGTGGTGATACCGGCCGCCCTCGCGGTAGCCGAGGCGCGCGCCGCGACGGGGCGGGAGTTGCTCGCGGCGGTCATCGCGGGGTACGAAGCGCAGTGCCGGGTGGGCGCCGCCGCGACCGCGGCGATGTCCCAGGGGTTTCACGGTACCGCGGTAGCGGGGGTATTCGGTGCAGCCGCCGCGACTGCGAGCCTGCTCAAGTCGACGGCCGCCCAGCTGGAATCGACTTTCGGGCTTGCGGTATCCATGGCCTCCGGCGTCATGCAGTTCACCGAGGACCCCGAAGGCAGCATGGTCAAGCGGCTGCACGGCGGATTGCCCGCTCACAACGGCATTCTGGCGGCCGAACTGGCAGCGGCGGGGCTGCGCGGCCCGCGCCAGGGGATCGACGGCCGTTACGGGTTCGTGCGCATGTTCGCCCATTCGGATGACGCATCGCGGCTGACGCGGGACCTGGGCGAAGCGTGGGAGATCGATCAAATCAGCGTGAAGCTGTACGCGTGCTGCCGGATGTTCCACGCATTCGTGGACGCCATTCGGGAATGCCGCAGCGATTCGGGTGTGGAGGCGCAGGACATCGAATCGGCCGAAATCGTCGGACCCGGTCTGCTGCTGGAGGGACGCATGCAGTACCGGCCCCGTTCGGTGATGTCTGCGCAGTACTCGTTGCCCTATGCAGTTGCAGCGACGCTATTGCTCGATCCGCAGGATCCGCGCTCGTTCAGCGAAGAGAGCATGGCCCGTGCCGACGTGCTGGCGGTCATGGATAAAGTCACCGCCACCGCCGACCCCGAGCTCGATCGGCTGCTCCCCGAAAAATACCCGGGCGGCGTCCGCTTCAAGCTCAGGGATGGCCGCATGGTCACGCGCACTTTGTTCGACTCCGTCGGCACGCCCGAGCGTCCGATCGATCGCGAGGGCATCGCGCGCAAATTCCGCACATTGACCGCAGGCATCATCGATACTCACCTGCAGGCGGAAATCGAGGATGCCGTGTACTCGCTCGAACGCGATACCGGCGTGTCGCGCCTCGCTGCGCTGTTGCGCGATTGCAGCATGCATTAGTGTCCTGACACGGAGTATTCGCAACACCCCTCCCCTTCAAGGGGAAATCTCAGGGCGAGGGCCTGACGTAAGTCGCTGATCGTGTTCCACATCGTTCGGCATCGTTCCGTATCATTCCGTGTACTAGTACCTTCTTTGAGTCACAACTTGAAGCTTACACTTCGCTTTCTTACGTATTCGATTTCGGCGTGCAGCGTTAGGGTGTCAATCTCGTCACGGGTTACAGTTGCGTGCCCCACGGCATGACTACTATTAGCCCTACCGGATCGGCGAATGTGATCGGACAACGGGTGACCCAAAGAAAAATGGGACGCCAGCTGAACCACATCTCGCGTTCCCATCGGTTGCAGCGTAGCCCCGATAAGAAACGCTTCAGGCGAGGAATCTTCACCGCTAGATTGCCAACCCGGACCACGAAGCGAAAATCACCGGAAGGCATGTCACGTCATCAAAACATGCGGCTAGGTAGTGTCTCAGTTTTAATT
>JBKJZR010000008.1:0-6775 GCA_046715035.1 Burkholderiales bacterium
CCGCGCGCGTCCTCGACGCGCACGCGTCCGGCTTCCACGCGCAGAATCCGGTACGACGTGTTGCCGAGCTGGAAGATGTCGCCCTGCAGGCTCTCGACCGCGAAGTCCTCGTTCACTGTGCCGACCACTATCTCCGCGGGTTCCAGCACCACGTTGTAGTCAGCGTTGTCCGGGATGGTGCCGCCCGAGGTAATCGCAGTGAGCTTTGCGCCGCGCCGCGCCCGCAAACGCCCGTTCACCGCATCGCGGTGCAGATACTGGCGCGCCTGCCCGCGCCGTGTCGTGTAGCCCTCCGCGAGCATTTTCACGATCTGCGCGTAGTCGTCCTCCTGCAGATCGCGGTACGGGTAGGCGCCGCGCATCAGCCCGTAAAGCGCTTTTTCGTCCCAGTCGCGCGCGGCGACTTCGGCGACGATCTGCTGCGCGAGCACGTCGAGCGGCCGGGTCGGAATGACCAGCCGGTCGAGCTCGCCGCGCCGCACCGCATCGAACAGCGCAATGCTCTCAGCGAGCTCATCGCGCGAGAGCGGAAAGAGCCGCGCCTTGGGGATGCCTTCGAGCGTATGCCCGGCGCGCCCGGCGCGTTGCAGGAAAGTCGAGATCAGCCGGCACGAGCCGAGCTGACAGACGAGGTTCACGTCGCCGATATCGATGCCGAGCTCGAGCGATGCCGTGGCGACGAGCGCCTTGAGCTTGCCGTCTTTCAGGCGCTGTTCCGCGTCGAAGCGGCGCTCCTTGGAGAGACTGCCATGATGGGCGGTGATGTTCTCGTCGCCGAGTCTCTGCGAAAGATGCCGCGCGACGCGTTCGGCATGCCGCCGGGTGTTGACGAAAATGAGCGTGGTGCGGTGGCTCTCCACGAGCTGCGCCAGCCGGTCGTACAGCTGCTCCCACACTTCTCCCGACATGACCGCTTCGAGCGGCGAGGGCGGAACCTCGATCTGCAAATCGCGCGTGCGCGAGTGACCGGCGTCGACGATGGTGCAGCTCCCGGGGTCGCGCCGCGTGCCGACCAGAAATCGGGCCACTTCCTCTATGGGCTTCTGCGTCGCGGACAAGCCGATGCGCACCAGCGCTTTGCCGGCGAGCGCTTCGAGCCGCTCCAGCGACAGCGCCAGGTGGCTGCCGCGCTTGCTGCCGACGATCGCGTGGATTTCGTCGACGATTACCGTGCGCGTGGTCGCGAGCACCCGGCGGCCGGAATCCGAGCCGAGCATCACGTAGAGCGACTCGGGAGTGGTGATGACGATGTGCGGCGCGCGTTTGCCCATGCTCTGCCGTTCCGCCTGGGGTGTGTCACCGGTGCGCACGATAGTGCGGATGTTCACATCGGGGCAGCCGTGTTGCTTGAGCTCTGCGCGTATCCCTGCCAGCGGCAGCTCCAGGTTGCGCCGCACATCGTTGGAAAGCGCCTTGAGCGGCGATATGTAAAGGACGGCGGTCTCATCGGGCAGCGCACCGTTGACCCCGCGCCGAACCAGATCGTCGATTGCCGCCATGAAGGCCGCGAGCGTCTTGCCCGACCCCGTCGGCGCGGCGATCAGCACGTCGCGCGCGGCGAGGATCGCGGGCCATGCCTGTCGCTGCGCCACGGTAGGTGCCGCGAAGGTGCGGCGAAACCAGGAGTCGACTGCGGGATGAAAAAGGCTGGTTGTCATTGTTGAGGATGGCAAGTTCAGTGTGGCGGGGAGGGCGAATCGCGCAGCGCCTCCTCGCGCGGCAACCGGGTTTGAGGGGTCCCGCCTGTTTTCAGTTCAATTCCGGAATTGCGCTCAACGGCACTACCTCAAGCGAAGCATCGCAGCTCGCAAGATTCGATATCGTCGATGCGACGGCCTATCGTAGGGTGCGCTTGCGCACCGACGGGACGGTCTCGCACGAATGCGGACATTTTCTTGCATGGTGCGCAAGCTCACCCTACGCTCGTTTATTGCTTAGCCGGTGGCGGGCTGACTTGGATGCGCTGCGCAGTCAGTCTGCCGTCCGCGGACGGCGCCGCGGTCAGGCTCACGGGGGCGCCGGGCACGAGATGCGAGCGTTCCCCCGGGACGAGCGTCGAGATCGACGCGCTTTCGGGCACGACGATTCTTTGCGAGCCGCCGTCGTAGGTGAGCATAAGCTCCTGGCCGCTGGCGGACTGGACCATCGCGGAAACCGTGGCATTGGTCATCGTTTGATCATCCCGGCCGTCGAAGGGATTGTGACCCGGGTTGACGGGCTTGGGAAACCGCCGTACCTCGAATGCAGTGAGCGTGCCGTCATTGCGCTTCGTCGAGGTAAGGGCGAGGAAATCACCCGCCTTGATGTCGGCGAGCTTGATCGGCTGGGTGAAAACGATCTCGGTCTTCTCGCCGAGGAGGATGTCCGCATTCCTGCCGTCTCCGGACTTCACCGAGAGCACGTTCCCGTCGAAGGCGCTGACAGCGCCGCGCACCCGTTGGCGGGTCTGCGCATCGGCAGCAATGCTCGCGAGCGCAAAAACGGTGCTGAGCAGGACCACGGTTAGAACATTCATCAGCTGTCTCCTTCGTCGATCATTGCGGACTCGCATACTACGCATTCCGTCATGGCCTGGCGGGTCTGACTATGCCCGGTTCCTGTGCGCAGTAACGTAGGGTGTGCTGCGGGGCGGAGCGCACCAGTCCGCGACGTATGGAGGGTGCGCAAGCGCACCCTCCATGAGGCCGCTACGGCATGCGCACGACGACCTTGCCCACCATCGAGCTGGACTCCATGTACGCCTTGGCGGCAGCGATTTCGTCGAAGCCGAACACCCGGTCGACGACCGGGTCGATGCGCCCGTCGACGATCGCGGGCAGCACGTCGCGCGCGAAACTGCGCGTCACCTGCGCGCCCTCGTCCGCGGTGAGCTTCGCGTTGGAGAGGCCGAAGATCTCGTGGCGATTGGCGTGAACGGCGCCCAGATCGAGCTCCGCCTTGAGACTGCCGTCTACGTAGCCGACGACTGCGAGGCGGCCGCGGCGCGCGAGGCAGCGCACGCATTCTGCGAAAAACGATCCACCGACCAGGTTGGCGATCAGGTCTGCGCCTTTGCCAGCGGTCGCATCCATCACGCGCCCCGCGAAATCCGCGGCGCGCGTCGCGATGGGCACGTCGAGGCCGAGCGCCGTCAGCTTCGCGAGCTTCTCGGTAGAGCCCGAAGTGCCGATCGTATGGGCGCCGAGCAGCTTGGCGATCTGGATGCTCGCGACCCCTGCACCCGAGGAGGCACCGGTCACCAGCAGCCATTCGCGCGCGGCGAGTCTGCCGTACGGCGGATAGAGCATTTCATACGCGGTGATGTAGGAAATGGGGACCGCGGCCGCCTGTTCCCAGCTGAGCCGGGTGGGCACCGGCAGCGCCTGACGCACGTCCATCACCGCATACTCCGCAAAACCGCCGCGCGCCCGTCCGAATACGCGGTCGCCCGGCTGGAAGTTCGTCACGTCCGGCCCGACGGCGGTCACCTCGCCTGCGGCTTCGTTGCCGCCGATTTTTTCGGGCCCGCCGTGCACCGCGCCGCCGACGACCAGCTCGCCGCGATTGAGCGCACTGGCGCGCACGCGCAGGACGATCTCACCGGTCTTGGGCTGCGGGACGGGAACGTCGCGCCTTTCGAACACGGCCGCATGGCCTTTGGTCACGATCCAGCAGGATTGCATGACGATTTACCTTTCTGAGGCGCGGCCCCATCATCCACGGCAGCGGGAAGCGGCGATGATGACTGCACGCAAACAGCGTGTCAAAGGGGCACGGTGATAAGACGGCACTCTTGTGGTTTCGACTTCAGTCAGCGTTTCCCTCGGCCCCCGGTCCGCCCTGCGTGGCTAGATTAACCCGCCTTACGTGGAATAAACCGCCGTCGCGTGGCGTTTACCAGGGAGGATGCAGCCGGGCAGCAACGGGATTAGACTGGAACAGCTGTTCCCCCTACTCATGGAGGTACGTATGAAACGATTGCTCGCGTTGGTCGCTATCCTCATGGCTACAGCCGGTTGTGCATCGCAAAGCTCGTGGGGAGATCCGTACTACCAGAATTCGGGTGGGCCGCAGCCCGCGTCAGAGCGACTGGGGAGATAGTGTTATGAAGCGGGCCTATCTCGCCCTGCTCATGGCAGTGGCGTTGTCCGCCGGCTGTGCAGGTCAGCCGGCATGGCAGGACCCTTACCATCAGCACCAGACAGGTCCCCAGCCGCCCGTCGAGCGGCTGATCGGACCCTGATCGTCGGCCTAGCCCGCCCATTGCGCGCGGAGCTAGCGGGCAGGCGCCAGGTCGCGGTCGCGCAAGACGTTGCCGCCCTGGAATCTCGCGTGCGCGGGCAGCAGACCGTAGCTCACCATCTCGCCGAGGTCGAAGCCGAAACGCTTGGCCGACGATACCCGGCTCGCGAGATCGCGCATTTCAGCGGGGTTCAACACCTGCTTGCGGGGTAGTGCGAGCACGATCTTGTTGTCAGCGCCGCGCACATCGAGTACGAAAAGCTCGTCGAACACCGTCGCGTACGTGCGCACCATGGAATCGTACAGCCGATTGGAGTGACGACCCCACAGGTTGCCGACGACCACCCCGCCCGCTGTGGTCGCGCGTCGCACGGCGCGCAGAAATTCCTGGGTAGCCAGATGGGGCGGCACGCTGTCGGTACCGAATGCATCGAGGAAGATGACGTCGTAGGGCTGGGTGACGTCCTCGATGAACTTGCGGCCGTCGGCGACGTGGGCGCGCATCAGCGCATCCTCCTGGAAGCCGAAATATTTTTTTGCCACGTCGACGACGTCGGGGTCGATGTCGACTGCGTCGATCGCGGCTTGCGGATAGTACTTGCGCAGAAACATCGCCAGCGTGCCCGCGCCCAATCCCAGTACGAGCATGCGGCGCGGCTCCCCGGCCAGCGCCAGTCCCACGAACGCCGTCCGGGTATAAGGTAATCCCAGATAGTCGGGGTCACCGGGCCTGACGACGCTTTGCCGCGCGCCGCCCCTTTCGAAGCGCAGGGTGCGCAGTCCGGTTTCGTCCTCGGTAACGACGATCGTGCTGTACTGAGACGGCTTTTCGTAAAGTACGGTCTCGGCGCTGCCTGCCGGTGACGCCAGGGCGAGCAGGACGATCAGCGTCGCCAGAAATTCACGAACTTTCATGACAGGCATACTTATTCAGAGCTCCTTAAGCAATCACACCCTGGTGGATGCGGCGGTTGCTGGTGCGTACCGACAACATGCGTTCAGCTCCTGCCATCCGGGCCGCGTTTGCTGATGCTCAGCAAGAGTTCCTGTAGCCGCTGCGGCTCGATCGGTTTTACGACGTGAATGTCGAATCCCGACTTGAGCGAACGCGCCTGGTCGAGCGTCGAGCCGTATCCGCTGAGGGCGACGATATACGTGCGGGCCAGATTCGGATCCCCGCGCATCCGCTGCGCGACTTGGTAGCCGTTGATCTCAGGCAGACCGATGTCGAGAAAAACCGCATCCGGTTTGAACGCGTCCGCGGCTTGCAATGCGGCGCGTCCGTCGTGCGCGATCTGCACGCGGTGACCCAGGAGTTCGAGCAGCATGCCCAGCGTTGCTGCGGCGTCGACGTTGTCGTCTACGACGAGGATGCGATACCCGGGTGGAACCTCGACACTCGCGGCCGGCGAAGCGGCTTCGTCCGCCGCCGTTGCGCACGGCCCGGCCAGTGGCAGACGCATGATGAACTCGCTGCCATGGCCGGGCCCGGCGCTGCGCGCCTCAATGCTGCCGCGGTGCAGTTCGATCAGCCGTTTGACGAGCGTGAGACCTATGCCCAGCCCGCCATACGAACGCTCGACCGACTGATCGACCTGCGCGAACAGGTCGAATATCCTGCCGAGCATATCGGCCGGGATGCCGATCCCGGTATCCTTCACGCTCACCGCTCCCAGGCTGCCGTCGCTGGTCACGCACACCCTGATGCTGCCGCCCGACTTCGTGTATTTCGCGGCGTTGTCGAGCAGGTTGGCGAACGTCTGCGCGAGCCGCGTCGGATCGGCATCGACCCAGAGGGCATGCGGCGGCACGGACACCGACAGCGCGTGGCCCCTGGCTTCGACATGGGGTCGCGCGGTGTCCACGGCTGCCGCCACGGCTGCAACCATATCGATGCGCTCCGGCCGCAGTTCGATCTTTCCGGTGCTGATGCGCGACACGTCGAGCAAATCGTCGACGAGCCTCACGAGCATCTGCAACTGCCGCTCCAGCATGCCGCGCGTGTGCTCGATCACGGCGATGTCATCGCCCTTGAGCCGCAGAATTTCGAGCGCGTTGCGCATCGGTGCCAGCGGATTGCGCAGCTCGTGCGCGAGCATCGCGAGAAATTCGTCCTTGCGGCGATCCGCGTCCTTGAGCGCTTCCTCCGCACGCCGCTGGTCCGTGATATCGACAAAAGCGCCGATCGCGCCGCGCAGCGTGCCGTCGGACCCGCGCAGCGGAGTCGCATGGCCGAAAATATGGCGGACGGTGCCGTCGTCGAAATGCAGCTCCATCATCGAGGCCCTGACGTCGACGCCCTGCTGCGCGGCAATCTGCAACGGCAGCTCGCGGGGAGGAATCTCGGCTCCGTCGCGCATGATTCTGAATGGAGTGGCACTTTTCGCGGGCGCCGCGCTGAGCGACTTGTTGTCGCCGTACGGCAGGCGCAGCATATCGAAGAGCTCGCCGTTGCCCGTGATCGTGCGACAGTCCGGATCATGCGCGATGACGACCGCTGCCGGCACCGCTTCCATCATCGTTTCGAGCTCGAGCGCGCGGGCGCGTTCGCGCG
>JBKJZR010000009.1:0-9813 GCA_046715035.1 Burkholderiales bacterium
TCGGCGAACTTCACCCACTCGACGTCGAGGCCTTCTTTCTCGAGGAATTTCTGGGATTCCATGACAGCGCCCTGGCCGAGGCTCAGGCCACTGGTCCAGTAACCCACCCTGATCTTCTGCGCGAGCGCGCTGTTGCCGGCAAGGCAGAGGAGCAGGGGCAAAATCGCGCTGGCTAACAACCTGTGGCTGACCATTCGAATCTCCTTTTTGCGGTGGTGCTGGAATCAAATCAGCGCGCGCAGGCGCTGGATGTAGCGCACCGCTTCGGCGGTGGTCGAGTCGCGCGGCCGTGCGCAGGCGATGGGCACGACTTCGCGCACGCGCCCCGGGCGGGGCGCCAGCACCATCACCTCGTCGGCGAGCACCACCGCTTCTTCGACGTCGTGAGTGACGAAGACGATGGTCATGGGCTCGAGCGCGTGTATGCGCAGCAGTTCCTGGTGCATCAGCGAGCGCGTTTGCGCGTCGAGCCGTGAAAAAGGCTCGTCCATGAGCAGGATCGTCGGCTCGGTGACGAGGCTGCGCGCAAGTGCGACGCGCGAGCGCATGCCGCCGGAAAGCTGGTAGGGGAAAGCCTCCCCGAATCCTTCGAGCCCGACCAGTTTCAGCGCGGCGCTCGCGCGCTCGCGGCGCTGCGCCCGCGCCAGCTGCCCGGCTTCGAGACTGAACTCGATATTGCGCTGGGCGCTGCGCCATGGCAGCAGACGGTCTTCCTGGAACATGTAGCTGATGCCCCGCCAGTCCTCGAAACGGTGGGCGGGCACGCCGCCAAAGCTGACGCTGCCGCGATCGGGTTTGAGGATGCCCGAAATGAGGTTCAGCAGCGTCGACTTGCCGCACCCCGAGGCACCCAGAATGGCAAAAATCGCGTGCGGGGGAACCGCGAGATCGATGTTGTGCAGCGCGTTGAGCGGTGTGCCGTCTGCGGTGTCGAATGACTTGCTGACCCCGCTCAGCGTGATCGCCGCCGTCGGCGGTGGCGTGGACGCGGGCGATGGTGAGACGAGGACTGCGCTATCCATCGTCTACCGCTTAGCCGGCGGCACGGCTGCGAACCGGGAGCCCCGTATGCACATCCGGCCGCGCGGGTCCTGCCACAGCTTTTCATCCGCGTGCAGTTTGCCGAGTGCGCGCGCGACGGTCTGAAAGTCGTACTGCGAAAAACGCGCAGCGACCTCCTGATAATAGATGGGCTCGTTCTCGATCAGCGCGAGGACCTGCGCTGCCACCTGTGCCACGTGCCCGGGGTCTGCGTGCAGATTGCCCGGCGCCGCGTCGGCCTTGCCGGCGACGTAGTCGGCCACCTTGGCGCGATCGGCATAGGCGTACGCGATGCGCTCGAAACGCTCGTGCGGGATGCCTTCGCCGATGGTGGCGTCGATGCCGACTTTCGCGCCGGTGGGCACCACGCCGGGCGGCATCACCGCCAGGCTGGGGTCGAGGGGCTTGGCGCGCGCGCCGGGGATGATCATCACGTCGCGATCGGCCTGTACGCGGGTCGCAATCGCCCACTCGACGTCGGTCGGGTTCCATACGTCGATGTCGTCGTCGACCACGACGACGTGCTTCAGATCCATCACCGAGAGCGCGGCGAGCAAGGCGTTCTTGCCTTCGCCGGCCTGTTTGCGGATCGAAATCACCGCGTGCCAGAAGGCGCAGCCGCCGAGCGTGACGTTGATGTCCTTGACCTGCACGCCTGCCGTGCGCAGCGCGCGGCGGATCGCCGTATAGCGCGTGGGCGCCGCCAGCCAGGTGTTTTCCCACGGCATGTGCAATGCATAGTAGATCGGGTCGCGCCGGGTGGTGATCGCATTGACCCGCACCAGCGGATTCCAGTGCAGCCCGCCCATCAGACGCGTGAATTCGCCGAAGCGGCCTTCGGGGTGCACCCATCCCGTCGGCAGGATTTCGGCTTCGAGCACGATCTCGGCATCGGCAAGGCACGGCAGATCGATGGTTTCGCAGGCGATCAGTTCGACGGGTGTGCCGCGCAGACCCCCGGCGATCGCCATTTCGTCGGTGCCCAGCGGCGCGCGAAATCCCGAGCCCATGATCTCGAAGGGATGCGTGCCGATCGAGATCGAAATCGGGCAGGGCCGGCCTGCCTGCAGCGCGCGCTCGGCGAAAAGCCGCATGTTGTTGGGCGTGACGATGTCGATGCCGGTCAGGTTCTTTTCCTTGACCATGAAACGGTAGACGCCGGAATTGATGCCGAACTCCGGGTCTTTGGCGATCACCACGCCGGCGGTGATCATCGGGCCGCCGTCGTATATCGACGACATCGGCACCGGCAGCCTGAAAAGATCGACGTCGTCGCCGGTCCGGATCACCTGCTTGTGCGGCGCGGTCTCGACGTAGCGTGGAGCAAGCGGCTTGTTGATGGCGTGCTCCAGCAGGGTTTCGATGCCGCCATAGTCCGCCACACCCATCGACAGCACGGCGCGCTTTTGCGTGCGGATAATGCCCGACACCACGGGCATGCCGTAGCCGATGACGTCGTGGAAGAACAGCGCCTGCTCCGACTGATCGACGAGCGTCGCAATATGACGGATGTCGACGGATTGCCTGATGTCGACGAGCTCGCGCTCGTCGCGCAGCCGCTCGAGAAATCCGCGAAAGCTCTCGCTGTTCATGCCTTGCCTTTGGTTTTGCGGGCTCTGGCAGTCGCCGGCGGGCTCATGCCCTGCCAGCGCACGATGGTGTCGTGCCGAATGTCGAAGAGGTCCAGCACACGTCCGACGCTATGGCTGACGATGTCATCGACGGACTTGGCCTTGTTGTAAAACGCCGGCACCGGCGGAAAGATGATGCCCCCCATCTCGGTGACCTGCACCATGTTGCGCAGGTGCGCGAGATTGAGAGGCGCTTCGCGCGTCAGCAGCACGAGGCGCCGGCGTTCCTTGAGAATGACATCGGCGGCGCGCGTCACCAGATTGTCGGAAAAGGCGTGGGCGACGCCGGCGAGCGTCTTCATCGAGCACGGCGCGATCACCATGCCCTGGGTGATGAACGAGCCGCTGGCGATCGCTGCGCCGACATCGCGCACGTTGTGCACGACGTCGGCAAGCTTGTGCAATTCCCGGCGTGTCAGCCCGTATTCCTGCCACGCGTTGAGCGCGCCGGCGTCCGATACGACCAGATGGGACTCCCAGCCGCCGAGCTCGCGCAGCCGCTCGAGGATGCGCATGCCGTAAATGGAGCCGGTCGCGCCCGTGATCGCCACGATGAGCCGGCGGCTGTCGCTCATGCGTTGCCTGCTTCCTTTTTCCAGCGGAACAGATGCTGCTCGAGCGGGCGCAGCACGCCCATTTCCAACGCGGTCATCATCGTGATGAGAGTGATCGTCCACGCAAACACCTGGTCGGTCTGAATCAGATCCGCCGCCTGGCGCAGCCGGTATCCTACACCGCTCGACGAGCCCAGCGTTTCGGCCACCAGACTTACCCGCCACCCGAATCCGAACGCGAGCCGCGCGCCCGAAAAGAAGTAAGGCAGGATCGTCGGCGCGTAAATCTTGGTCATCACCTTGATGCTCGGCATGCGCAGCGTGTGCGCGAGCTCGATGAAATCCGCGTTGACCGTGCGCGTTCCCTGCCACACGTTGGTGATGATGAGCGGCATCGCCGTCATGAACACGACGAAGATCGTCGTCGCATTGGAGATGCCGAACCAGATGATCGCGAAGATCGCCCAGATCGCCGAGGACACCGTGTTGAGGACGGGAAGTATAGGCTCGAAAAAGTCGCCGACCCAGCGATTGGCACCCAGCAGGATGCCGAACGGCACGCCGATCGCAGTGGCAAGCAGAAACCCCGCTGCGACCCGCCCGAGGGTGATGACGAGATTCGTCCACAAGTCGCCGCTCGCGGCCAGCGCGAGCAGGGCCTTGAACACGCGCGGCGGCCCGGGCAGCACGAAATGGGGCAGTCCCAGCGAAACGATCCACCACACCGCCACGATGACGGCCACCAGTCCGATACGCTGCCCCGCGAGCGAAATACGGCTGGTGCGATTGCGCGCGCGAATACGGGGCGCAATGTCGGTTAGGCTGTCGGTAGCTTGTTCTGGCATGACTCGGGGACGGCCCGGTGCCGTTTCGTGGGCTGCGCGCGCCGCAAGAGAAGCCCAAAAAGCATAGCACGGTCACACTAGCTGGGCGTCGCGGTGAAATATGTGCCGCGGCCGCTGGCGACCAACGCACCGTCTGTGCCGTAAACATACGCTTCTGCGGTCGCATACTGGCTGCCCATGCGCACGACGCGGCCTTTCGCGACCAGATCCCCGGGCATCGCGGCTTTGTGATAATCGACGCGCAGATCGACCGTCGGCACCGGCCGTCCCAGTTGCGCGGCGATCGCATAGTCGGCGGCGACATCGACAATCGCCGCGAGTATGCCGCCGTGCGTGTAGCGCCGGTCGGGATTGACGATCCAGTCTTCGCGCCAGGTCGCTTTGATTTCGATGCCTGCGTCGTCCGCTCTCAGAAAGGTGAAATCGAGCCAGCGGTTGAACGGCCCGCGCGTGATGAGTTGCTGGAGTTTTTCGAGCCCTACCGGTGCGTCAGCCATTTTCGTATCCCTTGCTTAATTACAATGATCGGTGCGGTTACGCGGCGAGCGTGCCGTCGGCGACCCAGCGCCTGAGCTGTTGCTGGTCGATCTTGTTGGTGCCTGCCAGCGGCAGGGCGTCGAGGAAGAAGACGCGCCGCGGATGCTGATACGCCGGACCTCCGGCGAGCGCGTACGCGCGGAGCTCGTCCGCGCTCGCCGCATGGCCCTCGCGCAACACCACGAAAGCATACGGCACCTGGCCTTTCGTTTCGTGGTCGAAAGGCAGCACCAGCGCCTGATGGACCGCGGGGTGCCGCTCGAGCAGCGCTTCGACTTCGATCGGGAAGATGTTCTCGCCCCCGCACACGAACATGTCGTCGGTGCGGCCGACGAAGTAGTAAAACCCGTCGCCATCGCGCCGGCAAATGTCGCCCGTGTAATACCAGCCGTCGCGCAGGCGCATCGCCGTTTCCGCGGGCAGGTTATGGTAGCCGTGGAGGATGCCCGGATTACTGACGGCGAGCTCGCCTTCGTCCGCCGTGGCGCCGCCGACCAGTTTCGCTGCCGTGCCCGCGTACGGCGCGCCGATCGAGCCGACCGGGCGCGGCTTGCCTTGAGGATGAGGGCCCAGCGGCACCGGCCCGCCTTCCGTGACGCCGTAGACCACCAGCAGCTCCGCTCCCGGAAAATAGCGTTCGAGATCGGCGAGCAGCTGACGCGACGCGGGGGCAGACCCCATCATGACGGTGCGCACGGAATTCATGTCGGTCGCCGCAAGCAAATCCTTTTGCGCGAGCACCATCGACATCATCGTCGGCACGCCCGACACGATCGTGCACCGGTAGCGGCCGATGGCTTCGATGTAATGCCGGGCACTGAACTGCGGCAGTACCGCGAGCGTCGCGCCAGCAGTCAGCCCCTGCTTGACCGCATTCAGCGCGTTCTTGTGGTACAGCGGCGCGGCGACGAGGATGACATCGTTTGCCGTCGTGCCGCGCGACCAGACCAGCGCGCGGCGGCTCCAGTTCTGGCTGTGGTGCGTCAGCAGCACGCCTTTCGGACGCCCCGTCGATCCCGAGGTATAGGGTTGCAAGGCGATCGCTGCGGGCCCGGGTTCGAAAGCCGTGTACGCTCCGGGGTCGGCAAACCGGGCGAAGGCGTCGTCGGTGCCGTCGAACTCGATCGTGCGCAGTCCCGCCGGGATCAGGCGCTGCAGCGCGCGCTCCGCGAACACGAGTCGCACCCCCGCATCGGCGAGTATGTAGTGCACGGTTGCGGGTGCGAGCTTGATGTTGATGGGCACGGGAATCACGCCGGCGCGCATGCTGCCCAGAAACACGGCGACGAACTCGCTGCGATTGAGCGACAGTATGCCGACGCGATCACCCGGGTGCAGCCCTGCGCGCCCAAGGCCGCGCGCGACTGCATTGCACATCTGATCGAGGTCGCGGTAGCTGATCTCCCGGGGGTGGGCGGGGTCGTACAGGTCGACAAGCGCCGCGCGCTCCGCGTGCGCGTGCGCCGCGAACAATTCCCCGAGATTACCGGGATAGGGGCGCGGCTCGGGAGCGTCACCGGCCAGTCCTGGCGCAGCGTAAACGTTCAGGGGCAAATCACCACCTTGCCGAACACCTCGCGGTTCTCGATCAGCTTGAGCCCGTCGATCGCCTTCTCGAGCGGCAGGACTTCGTCGATGACGGGCGTCAGCCGGCCCTGCACGATCAGCTCCATCAAGGCCCTGAGATTCTCGTCATAGAAGCTATTGGAGCCGATCACCTTGAGCTCGAAGCTCCAGATGTAACGCAGATCTTCCTTGGGATCGAACCCGGCGGTTGCGCCGCACACGAGGATCCTGCCGCCGCGCTTGACGCATTTGAGCGTGGGCAGCCACGTGTCGCCGCCGGTGAAGTTGATTACGACGTCGACGCCGCCATCGTACGAGCGCCGCTGCGGCTTGCCGAATTTCGCAATCGCCCACTTGGAAAAATCGGTCTCCTGGTAGTTGATGACGTGGTCGGCGCCGAGCTCCTGCAGGCGCCGGATCTTGTCGGCGCTGCTCGCGCACGCGATGACTTCCGCGCCGAGCATCTTGGCGAGCAGCACGCAGCCGGTGCCGACGCCGCCGCTCGCGCCGAGCACCAGCACCTTGTCGCCCGCGCGTAGCGTGTCGTGGGTGACGATCATGCGATGCGCGGTGCCATACGCGACGGGCAGGGCGGCGGCGGCCTCGAAGCTTACGCCGTCCGGCATCGCGATCAGCTGATCCGCCGCGACCAGGCATTTTTCCGCGAGCCCGCCGTGCATCATCTCGCCCATCAGCCCTTTTTGCGGGTTGAGGGGATTGACGAGCACGCGATCGCCAGGCCGCCAGCCGTCGACGCCGGGGCCGACTTCAAGGATCTCGCCCGCAAGATCGAGGCCGATGATCATCGGGAACGGCACTTTGATGCCGGGCATGCCCTTCACGGTGAAAATATCGTGGTAGTTGAACGAGGTCGCGCGCACGCGGATCACTACATGGCTGGGCACCACCTGCGGATCGGGGAAATCGCCGACATATTGCAGGCTGTCGATTGCGCCGTGCTGCTTCAGGACCACTGCTCTCATCGCTGCTCCCCTGGGTGGTATCGGTCACCGGGAACAACGGTCGAATCGACGACCGCTGCGGCGGTGCCCGTTGCTCGTCGCTCAATCACTTGCCGGTGCCGGCCTGCGCAACCCGCCAGTTGAATGTAGATCAGATGCTGCGTGAGCACCGACGCTTCAGTTGCTCTCTCCGGTGATCGCGAGATTCATCACGGTGCTGCTGGTGAGTATGGCACTCAGCACCATGCTGCGTGAGGCCTCGACCTGCTCGCGCGATATGCGTTCCGCGGTCTCACCATCGCCGCGCGCCAGCGCCTTCAGCAGGGCGCGGTGTTCGTGCGCCATCTCTTGCGAGCGGTTGCGCAGACCGAGCCCCAGATGCAGCAATCGCGTCATCTGGTCGAGCAGCTGCGAGATCATGGTCGCGAGCCGGCCGTTGCCGGTCGCCTGGGCGATCGACACGTGAAACGCCTTGTTCGCGTCGAGAAAGCGCGTGATGCTGCGGATGTCGTTCGATTGGTAGCCGGCACGGCAGACCTCGTCGAGCACGCGCAGGCGCTGCGTATCGACTTTACCTGCGGCCATGCGTGCCGCCGGCGGTTCGAGCATCAGACGCAGCTCGAAGACGTCGTGGATGTCCTTGACCGTGACGGGCGTTACCCTATAGCCGCGCCGCGGGATCGCGCGCAACAGTCCGTCGTGCGCGAGCCGGTTGAGCGCCATGCGCACCGGGGCTTTGCCGAGGCCGTACTGCGCGCACAGCTGCGGCTCGGACACTTCCGTGCCGGGCGCAATCGCACAGGTGATGATGTCCTGCCGGATGCGCTCGTAGGCGCGGTCGGTGAGCAGGGGAATGGCCGCGGCGGGCGGGCGCGTGCGGACGATCGGCGGAGTGGCCACGATAGATAAAATACTAGGGGCAGGGTAGTGACATGTCAATGCTTGCGCGGCAGCGCGGCGTTGGAGTAGATTCGAACGCGATTCGACCCCGGGAAAATTCGATGAAACCGAGCGCGGTGGTGGTCCTGGCGTGGGCGGTCCAGCAGAACCTCGCCAACCAGGGCGCGACGCCGCTTTCGATGACGCCCGCCGAGTTCGACGCATTCATGCGCGCGGAGACGGCGAAATGGGCGAAGGTCGTGCAGGCTTCAGGCGCGCGCGCGGACTGAGATCTGCCGGGAATCACGCGACCCGGGAGGACACGGCAGTTCGGCACTTGTCGCCTGCATTCCACGGGCTGTCATCAGGAGCTCAGACATGGCGTATTCGATCGCGGCGGTCAAACCTGCCCAGTTTCCATCCGGCGCATTGCGGCGTTCCATTGCGCAGGGCATGGCGGCGCTGCCGGGTCCGAACGGCGAGCGTTCGGTCGCGGTGCTCGAGCACGGCTCCCTGCAGCTCAAGGTCTATGCGCCGCGCGGCGCCGACGCCCAACAGCCGCACACGCGCGACGAGCTCTACTTCGTCGTGCAGGGCAGCGGCGTATTCGTGAGCGAAGGCCAGCGAATTACGTACGCCGCAGGTGACGCGCTGTTCGTCGCGGCAGGCAGGCCGCACCGCTTCGAAGACTTTTCCGATGATTTCGTCGTGTGGGTGGTGTTTTACGGTCCCGAGGGCGGAGAACGGTAGCGGTGCAGCCGCGAGCGGTTACCCGCCACCGGCCGCCTGCGCTGCTGCGTTCGCGCCGGGACACAGGCTGCCGGGGTCGCGGCAGTCTTCGTCGCGATGGCCGGCGTGTTTCTCGCCGAGATCGCCCGGCGCAGCCCCAAGGGTATGGTGGCGATCGCCACCGGCGGCGCGGTGGTGTGGAGTTTCGGCGGCATCCTGACCGGCCCGGCGCTGTTCGCGGCGGTCAGCGGCAAGCTGGGCAGCTATACAGCGACGTTCGGCTGGCTGACCGTGGTGCCCTGTGCCGGCCTGGCCTGCATTCTGGCGGCGCGTGCGATCACCATGCGCAGGCCGTGAGGCGAAATCGCTATTGTTTCAGCCGCCGGTCCTTGGGCCAGGGATCGGGGGTTTCCGGAGGCTCCGCCTCGCGCGCTCTGCGCACGAGGCGCTCGTTGACCCCATAGAGCAAGAGCAGGTCCTCGACGACGTCGGCCGGAAACCCGCGGCGCGTATTGCGTTCACTCACCAGCAGGTCCTTGAGATAGAGCGCGCACGCTTCGGACCGCCACACCGCGCACAGCTTCTGCGCGATATGCGGAAACTGCTGCTCGAGCGAGGACTCGGGTTTGCCGTCGGTCGGGGTGGGCGGCGTGCGCGGGCCGGCACTATTCCAGCGCTCGTGCTCGGGGCGATCGAACTGCTCGCGCTGCTTGACCAGCGCTGCGAACTCGTCATCGGACAGGATCTGCGGCAGTTCGTCTTCGGCCATGGCGAATATTTTCCTGCCCAATGCCTGTGACGGTCAATGCCGTCGTGCGACGTTATACTCGACGCGCAGCGATCAACCGGGCTTCACGCATGGGGGCTGAATGAACTATCGCAGGCTGGGCAACAGCGGTTTGAAGGTTTCGCAGATCTGCCTCGGCGCCATGATGTTCGGTGAGCGCACCGCGCTGCCCGTGGCATCACGCATCGTCGCCTCGGCAAGCAACGCCGGCGTTAACTTCATCGATACGGCGGACAGCTATGGCAGGGGCAACTCGGAGCGCATGGTCGGACGGCTCCTGCG
>JBKJZR010000010.1:0-7866 GCA_046715035.1 Burkholderiales bacterium
GTAGAAGTCGCCCGTCGTATTGTAGATGTAAGCGACGAGCGGCACGCCGAGCGCGGCCACCCCGAGCGACAACACGAACTTCGCGCCGAAGGCCGTCGCGCGCCAGCGGCCCGGCGAATAGCGCGACAGCAGGCTGTTCTCGGTCGGGATGGCGAGCGTATTCATGAGCGTCGCCGCGCTCGCCAAGACGAACAGCGTCCAGCCGCCGATACCCGCCGCAATCACCAGCAGCGGCAGTTGCGCGGCGTAGATCAACGCATACGTCACGCGCAGCGAAAATCGGTCGGCAAGATAGCCGCCGAGCAACTGCGCGCCCATCGCCATCAGATAGACGACGGACACGAGCGCCCCCGCGCCGGTGGCGGTTCCGCCCGTGACTTCGGGCAGCCGCGCAGCGAAGATTTTCGGCAGCGCCACGGTGAAGCATTGCGACATGATGCCCGCGCTCGCCATGGTGATCGCGAGCACGACGAACGCGCGCACCACTGCGCTGCGCTCGGGCTCGGGCTCGGGCCGCGCGTCGACGGAAGAATCGGCCACGATGCCGCGATAACGCAGGACGATGAGCGCAATGCCCGTGGCAACCGAGACCGCGCCTGGCACGATGAACGCAGCGCGCCAGCTGACGAGGTCGGTCAGCACGCCCGCCAGCAGCCCTGCGCTCGCCACCCCCAGGCTGCCGAACACGCCGTTGACGCCGAGCGCGCGGCCGCGGTTCTCGGCAACGCGCACGACCCATGAGGTGCCCACCGGATGATAGATCGCCGCGAACAGGCCGATCAAAGCCAGGCCGAGCGCAATGCCCAACGGCGTAGACACGAGGCCGGTCAGGATCGCGCTCGCGCCCATGCCGACGTACATCACGCACATCATGCCGGTCGCGCTCCAGCGGTCGCCGAGCCAGCCTGCCGGCAGCGCGGCGACACCGAACAGGATGTTGCCGGCGGTCATCAGCACGAGCAGATCGCCGTAGCTCATGTCGAACTCGCGCTCGAGCGCGATGACGACCGTCGGATACAACAACATGAGCAGATGCGTGTAGCCGTGGCCGATCTGCGCGAAAAAGAGTGCGATACGAGGGGACGAGCGACGGTTCATCGGAGCAGATGCGAGCGGGAATCCGGACCCCGAGTATACCGGCGCCGGAAAATCATCCGAAGATTGCTAAAATGGCGGTTTGGCGCAGCGCGAACACGCGACGGTCCGGCGGGCGTCGAATCGTTCGTTACCTTCGAACCCTCACCCCGATCCTTCTCGCGGCACGATAGACTGTGCTCCCTCATCCCGACCCTTGTCCCGGGGGGAGAAGGGAGCATCGAGAGGCGCTGTCGCGCAGAATGGCGAGGGGAGGCCTTCGACGAGTTTAGGACGGCGTCGAGCGAAACCGCACGCTCGCGCGGGTCGGACAATGTCAAGTCGTGCGTATATCCGGGCGCCCGAACCCCGGCACCCATAGGAGTCGCCAGCCGTGACCCAGGATCTGGAACATCTCAAACAATGGATCGGCCAGCGCGAGGCCGACGTCGATTACGTCACGGTGCCGTCGGTTCAACGGCTCGCCGCGACGCTCGACCGCGACGACGCGCCGCCGCGCATAGGCGACCCGCTGCCGATAGGCTGGCATTCGATCCTGTTCCCGCGCGTCGTGCGGCATTCGCAGATCGGCAGCGATGGACATCCGGCGCGCGGCGATTTCCTGCCGCCCGTGCCGCTGCCGCGGCGCATGTTCGCCGGCAAGCGCATCACGTTTCACGCCGACCTGCACGTCGGCGACGAAGTGCGCCGCGAATCTACGATCAGGGCGGTCACCACCAAGCTGGGCCGCACCGGCCAGATGGTTTTCGTCACCGTGCAGACCGATATCTTCAGTCCCCGCGGCCTGGCCATCGGTGAAGAACAGGACATCGTCTACCGCGCCGATCCTGACCGCAACGCGCCGCCGCCTCCGCCACAGGCCGCGCCTGGCGACGCCGTCTGGAAGAAAACCGTGATTCCGGATCCCGTCATGCTGTTCAGATATTCGGCGCTGACGTTCAACGGCCATCGCATCCACTACGACCTGCCGTACGTCACCGGGACCGAAGGCTATCCGGCGCTCGTGATGAACGGCGGGCTCACGACGCTGCTCGCGTTCGAGCTCGCGCGCGCCAACGCCACCACGCCGCTCAAGCACATCGCGTCGCGCAACGTGCGCCCGCTGTTCGTCAATCGCGCGATCGCGGTGTGCGGCGAGCCCACGCCGGACGGCAAGCAGGCGAAGCTGTGGGCGCTCGACGACACGGACGCGGTTGCGCTGTCCGCGGAAGCGCAATTCACATGAGCGGCGGACCGCTCGAGGGCGTGACGGTCATCGATCTGACGTCGGTGGTCGTCGGTCCGCTCGCGACGCAGATCCTCGCCGATCACGGCGCCGCAGTCATCAAAGTGGAAAGCCGCAGCGGTGACCTCATCCGCACGATGAACGGCAAATCGGTCACGCCGGGCATGGGCGCGAAGTTTCTCCATCTCAATCGCAACAAGCGCTCGCTCGTGCTCGACCTCAAGCAGGCGGCCGGGCACGCTGCGCTGCTGAAACTGATCGCGCGCGCCGACGTGCTGGTATGGAACGTGCGCCCCGCCGCGATGGCGCGACTCAAGCTCGCCTACGACGACGTGCGCGCGGTCAATCCCAAGATCATCTATTGCGGCATGTTCGGTTTCGGGCAGGGTGGGCGCTACCGCGACAAACCCGCTTACGACAGCATCATCCAGGGCGCCGGCGGCATGGCCGCGCTGCATCATCGCGCCGCCGGTGAGCCGCGCTACGTGCCGATGGTCGTCGCCGACAAGGCCGTGGGCATGATCGCGGTGCAGATGATCACAATGGCACTGTATCGTCGCACCCAGACCGGCGAGGGCTGCTCGATCGAGATTCCGATGTTCGAGAACCTCGTCAAGTTCGTGCTCGAAGAGCACATGTATCTGCAGACCTTCGAGCCGCCCCTCGGCGGGACCGGCGACCCGCGCCTGCTCGATCCGCTGGCCAAGCCGATTCCGACCCGCGACGGCTGGATCTGCATCTCGGCGAACACCAACGCCCAGGCGTTCGCTTTTTTCGATGCCGTCGGACGGCCCGAGCTGAAGACCGACCCGCGCTTCTCGAGCGTGCAGGCGCGGTTCGCCCACGTCACCGATTATTTTCAGATCCGCGTCGACATGCTGAGAACGCGCACCACGGCCGAATGGCTCGAAATCCTCGACGCCAACGACGTGCCCGCCATGCCGTATCACACGCTCGACTCGCTGCTGGCCGACCCTCACCTGCAGGACGTGGGTTTTTTCGAGCTCAAACAGCATCCGACCGAGGGCAGCATCCGCGAGATGCGCCTGCCGAATCAATGGTCGTGCGGCACGCGCAAGGAATGGCGCCCCGCGCCGAAGCTCGGCGAGCAGTCGGTCGAGATTCTGCGCGAGGCCGGCTATGGCGAAGCCGAGATCGAGCGCATGATCGCCGGCGGCGCGACGTTCGACGGCCGGCTAAGTAAAAAGTGAGGAGCGAAGAATGAGGTACGAGGCGAAAAATCTCTTAACCGCTATGCCGTGGCTCGGCTGCGCGCTCGCGACATGCATCGCCGGCGGTGTAAACGCGCAGGCCTATCCTGTAAAGCCGGTGCGGCTGGTGGTGCCGTTCACGCCCGGCGGCAGCACGGACATCCTGGCGCGCCTCGTCGGCCAAAAACTCGGTGATGCATTCGGCCAGACCGTGATCATCGACAACCGGCCGGGCGCGGGCGGCAATATCGGCGTCGAAATCGTCGCGCGTTCGCCGGCGGACGGCTATACGCTCGTGATGGGCCACATCGGCACCTTCGGCGTGAATCCCAGCCTCTACCCGAAACTACCGTACGACCCGATCAAGGACTTCCAGCCGATCACGATGTTCGCGAAAGTGCCGAACATGATGGCGGTCAACCCGTCGCTGCCCGCGCGCTCCGTCAAAGAGGTGATTGCGCTCGCCCGAGCCAAGCCTGGCGCGCTCAATTACGGCTCCGGCGGACGGCTCGGCCGCCCATCTCGCCACCGAATATTTCAAGCTGCTGAGCAAGACCGACATCCAGCACATTCCGTACAAAGGCACCGCGCCCGCCATCACCGATCTCATCGCGGGCCAGGTGTCGCTCGCCATCACGGGCGTGCCGCCGCTGCTGCCGCACGTGAGAGCCGGCAAGCTGCGTGCGCTCGGCGTGGCCACGGCGAGGCGCCTGTCGCTGCTTCCCGAGTTGCCGACGATCGCGGAAGCGGGCGTGCCTGGCTACGAGGCAACGCAATGGTATGGGGTGCTCGCGCCGGCGGGAACCCCGCCAGACATCGTGGCGCGTCTCAACGCGGAAATCGTCAAGGCCCTGCAGCGCCCGGAAGTACGCGACCGTTTGGCGAGTGAAGCCGCGGAACCCGTCGGTAATACGCCCGAGCAGTTTCAGGCCTTCATCAAGGCCGAGATCGCGCGCTGGGCGCCCGTGGTGAAAGCCTCTGGAGCGCGGCCCGACTGACGGGGGGTCAAGCGTCGAGTGTGCCACTGGATTGCCTCGTCGCACGGCACCTCGCGATGACCGTCATTCACGGTTTCCTCACTCAACGCCCAACGCAGAGGCTTACGGAACTTCCCTGCGCCGGCGTTCGTCGTAGATACCGAGGCCTGCACGCGTATACCCGACACGCCCCGTCCCACCCCGTCCCCCTTCCTACCCTTTCCCTACGGCGAGCGCGGGTGCGGCTTGGTCCGGCGTGTCAACCGTTGGCTGAATTTTTAGTTAGGAGCACTGATGATGGTTAATTCACTGCGCCGCCTGGCGGCGGCGCTTGTCTTGGCGTGCGTCGCGCTCGGCGCGATCGCCCAGGCCCAGCCCGCGCCAAAATCGTACGAGCCCCAGCCCTTTCAGCAGGGCAAGGACGTGATCTGGCTGCCGACCCCGCAGTCACTGGTCGAAAGAATGCTCGAAATGGCGCAGGTGGGGCCGAAGGATTACGTGATCGACCTTGGTTCGGGTGACGGGCGTACGGTGATCACCGCCGCGAAGAAGTACGGCGTGCGCGCGATGGGCATCGAATACAACCCGGATCTGGTCGAGTTCAGCAGCCGGGCCGCGCGCGAGGCGGGCATTTCGGACAAGGTAAAGTTCGTGAAGGCCGATCTGTTCGAAACCGATTTCAGCGAAGCGACCGTGGTGACGATGTATCTGCTGACGACGCTGAACCTGAAGCTGCGCCCTACGTTGCTCGACCTGAAGCCCGGAACGCGCATCGTGTCGCACGCCTTCGACCTCGGCGACTGGCAGCCGGACCGGACGGACACGGTAGAGAACCGCTCCGCTTATCTGTGGATAGTGCCCGCCAAAGTCGCCGGCACGTGGCAGCTCGCGCAGGGCGAACTGACGCTGCGGCAGAATTTTCAGATGGTCGAGGGCGCACTGATGGTCGGCGACAAGAGCCTCCCGCTCGCGAACGGGCGGCTGCGGGGCGACCAGATCAGCTTCCGCGCGGGCGGCGCCGAATATACCGGGCGCGTCAGCGGCAACCGCATCGAGGGCACGCTCAAGGGGGGCAGTGCCGGGAGCTGGAGCGCGGCCAAACGCAGCGACATTCCGGTATCATCCCCCAACTGAATCGCAACACTTCCGTAACACCCCAACTGGAGACTCAACGATGATCGAAGCCATTTCCGTGCGCCAGTGGCTGGGCGCGCTCGTAGTGTCCGCGTTTGCCACGGGCGCTCTGGCGCAGGCACAGCCCGCGCAAAAACCCTACGAGCCGCAGGTGGGGCAGGAAGGCAAGGACGTGATCTGGGTGCCGACGCCGCAGGCGTTGGTGGAGAAAATGCTCGACATGGCGAAGATGACGCCGAACGACTACGTCATCGACCTGGGTTCCGGCGACGGTCGCACCGTGATTGCGGCAGCCAAGCGCGGCGCGCGCGCCCACGGCATCGAATACAACCCCGACATGGTCGAGCTTTCCAAGCAGGCGGCTGCGAAAGCCGGAGTCGCCAACAAGGCGACCTTCGCCAAGGCCGACATCTTCGAGAGCGACTTCTCGCAGGCGACCATCATCACGATGTATCTGCTGCCCCAGCTCAACGTGCGGCTGCGCCCGAAAATTCTCGACCTCAAACCCGGCACGCGCATCGTGTCGCATGCTTTCACGATGGAGGAATGGAAGCCGGACCAGACCGAGTCGGTCGAAAACCGCACGGCCTATTTGTGGATCGTTCCCGCCAAGGTCGAAGGCACGTGGAAGCTCGGCCAGGGCGAGCTCGCGCTCAAGCAAAATTTTCAGATGCTCTCGGGCACGCTCAACAGCGGCGGACGCACGATGAACGTCGAGAACGGCAGATTGCGCGGCGACCAGATCACCTTCACGGCAGGCGGCGCCGAGTACACCGGCAAAGTGAACGGCAACGGCATCGAAGGCACGATGAAAGGGGCGAGCTCGGGCAGCTGGAGCGCGACGCGCGCCGGCAAGCCGGTGGCAGCCGCGCCGCTGAAGTCGGGTTGAGCGCGCACCCCGCGTCGGTTCCAGCGCATTTCCCGGCAAAACCATACACTGACTTTTCCATAAGACCTCATCGGAGAACCACCATGCTCGCATCGCATTTCGTGCGCCAGGGGTTGCTGGCTCTGCTTCTGTCCGCGTTTGCCGCCAGCGCGTTGGCGCAGGCACTCCCGGCGCCTGCCACGTACGAACCGTCCGTCGGCCAGGCAGGCAAGGACGTCGTCTGGGTCCCCACCCCGCAGGCGCTGGTCGACAAGATGCTCAACATGGCGAAAGTGACTCCCAACGATTACGTCATCGACCTGGGATCGGGCGACGGCCGCACCGTGATCACCGCCGCCAAGCGCGGGGTGCGCGCGCTGGGCATCGAATACAACCCGGACATGGTCGAATTGTCCAAGCGCGCCGCTGCCAAGGAAGGCGTGACCGACAAGGCGACATTCGTCAAAGCCGATCTCTTCGAGAGCGATTTCTCGAAGGCGAGCGTCATCACGATGTTTCTGCTGCCGGACATCAACCTCAAGCTGCGTCCCAAGATACTCGGGCTAAAACCCGGCACCCGCATCGTTTCGAACACCTTTACGATGGGCGAATGGGTCGCCGACGAAACAGCGACCGCCGACGAAAAGGAAGGCTGCAGTTCCTACTGCGTCGCCTACCTGTGGATCGTCCCCGCCAAGGTCGACGGCAGCTGGAAGCTCCCGCAGGGGGGGGACCTCACGCTCAAACAGGACTTTCAGATGTTGTCGGGCACCCTCAAAACGGGCGAGAGGAGCGTGCCGATTACGAACGGCAGAATGCGCGGCGAGCAGATCACTTTCAGCGCGGGCGGCGCGGAATATTCAGGCAAGGTGAGCGGCAACAGCATGGACGGCGTCATCAAGGGCAGCGGCGCCTGGACCGCAACCCGCATCGGGAAGCCGGTCGCTGTCGCGCCGGCGCCTGCCCCGGTGAAAAATTGAGCGCCCCTTAGCGCCCCTAAACGTCCGCGTTGAAGGGCGTGCGGCTTTATGCGCGTCCCTTCGAACGCGCGGTTAGGCAGCCGTGTCAATAATTGGACTTATCCCGTTTTTTTCTTGCCAGAAGCCATGACTAGCGAATCCTGATCGGCGCCTGTAGCAGCCAGCCCCCATCTTGGCGGCGGACTTCCAGCCACAGTTGTTGCGACCGGGATGGCTGAATTTCGAAATCGTACGTCTCGCCGACCGACACGCGCTGGCTAGCTGGACGAAGAGCGGTCTGCTCGGCCGGCAGCGTCGCGCCGTCCTTCGCCAGCGGCTTCCACATCGTCTGCCGGAACGGGGCACCCTCAGCGAGGAACGCCCACAGGCCGACGCC
>JBKJZR010000011.1:0-34033 GCA_046715035.1 Burkholderiales bacterium
CCGATCGCCCACACGATCTATTGGGAGATGGGACCGGAGCGCCGCGCCGAGATGGGCATCGCCGACTCGCTCATCCGGCTGTCGATAGGCATCGAGGACCTCGACGACCTCAAGGCCGATCTGGCGCGTGGGTTGGAGTAAGTCAGGCGCCGAGCTTGATTGCTCGCCGGCCCGCAGCGCTATGCCGCTTCCTTCATCGGTTGCACATCGCGCTTGATCTTTGACTCGAGGGTTTGTTGCGCCACTTGCAGATCATAGTGAGCCTGCCAGTTCAGCAAGGATTGCGCATCGGTGGTTTTCTTGCAGACCTGGCATTGAAGTAGTACAGACGTCTCCGAGAACGAGATCGTCGAACCATTGTCAAGGCGGTCCTCGGATGTATCTTTACACTGCCCGGCTATCGAATGCCAAGTGTCACCGCCACATTGGTTGCAGTAGTTGTAGGACGGTTCGGCTGGCACACTGGCTCCTAGGAGTTCTAAAGACATCAAAGACATCATTTGAATCATGCTAATGCCATATATGGGTATATGCAAATCTATCCGGGTATGTGGAGCATACGCCGCTATATAGCTTTCGCACGTCGGCTCATTTGCCGTGCTCTCACGTCGTCGCGAGTTTGATCACGCGGCAATCTGCGGCATCGCAGTGCAGATAGCTGCCGCTTGTATACCAATCGGCAAGGACCCAGCGCTCGCAGCGGTGGCCGTCGACGATGTGCTCGTGCATCGCCGGCCGATGGGTATGGCCGTGTATGAGCCGGGGATAACCGTGCTCGCGCAGCGCGTTTTCGACCGCCGTGCAGTTCACGTCCATGATCGTTGCGGACTTGCTCTGCTTGCTCGCATTGCTCTCACCGCGCAGTCTCGCAACTTCCTCTTTGCGCGCCGCCAGCGGCCGGGCGAGAAATTCCCGCTGAAAGTCCCGATTTCTGACTTTCGTTCTAAACTTCTGATAGTCGACGTCGTCCGTGCAGAGCGTGTCGCCGTGCATCAGCAACGTGCGCGTGCCATGCAGATCTGCGAGCGTCGGATCAGGGAGTAGGGTCGCGCCGCTGATGGCAGCATAGCCCTCCGCGATCAGGAAATCGCGGTTGCCGTGCATCAGATAGATGGCAGAGCCGGCTTCGTGGAGCTTATTCAGCGCGCCGGCCACCCCGGCGTGAATCGGGTCTCCGGCATCGTCGTCGCCGACCCAATAGTCGAACAAGTCGCCGAGTATATAGAGCGCGTCAGCGCGCGTAGCCGGACCGCGCAGGAACTGCAGGAAGGTCTGGTATATCGCAGGGCGGGAGGGACAAAGATGCAGGTCCGAGACGAAGAGCGAATGCGACATGCCGGCAAGCCATGCGCCGTGTTCTCTTGGACGGCGCCCTTCAGACCACTTCCGCCTTGTGAATGATCGCGTCTTCCGCAGGCACGTCCTGATGTGCGCCGCGGTTACCGGTTTTTAGGGCTTTTATCTTGTCCACGACATCCTTGCCTTCGACTACCTTGCCGAACACGCAGTAGCCCCATCCCTGCGCCGTCGGCGCGGTGTGATTAAGGAAGTCGTTGTTGCTGACGTTGATGAAAAACTGCGCGCTGGCCGAGTGCGGATCCGAGGTTCGCGCCATGGCGACAGTGTAGTTGTCGTTTTTCAGTTTGTTGTCGGCTTCGTTCTTGACCGGCGCCTGCGTGGGCTTTTGCTTCATGCCCGGCTCGAAGCCGCCCCCCTGGATCATGAAGCCATTGATGACCCGGTGGAATATGGTGTTGTTGAAGTGACCGCTGCTCACGTATTGCAGAAAGTTCTCCACCGTCGCCGGCGCCTTTGCAGCGTCGAGCTCGAGCGTGATAATCCCGTGGCTCGTATGCAGTTTGACCATCGCGTCCATCCCCTTTAGTTGGCTGCCGGCTTGGCGGCAGCCAGAATTTTGGCATCTTCGATGACTACCGTCTTGACCGGTACATCGCGATGAGGCGGCAGGCCAGGCCCCGTCGGGACCGCTTCGATCTTTTTGACCACATCCATGCCCTTGATCACTTTGCCGAAGACCGCATAGCCGACGCTTCCCTGCCGCGGATTGAGCGCTTCATTGTCGGCGGTGTTGATGAAAAATTGTGCAGTCGCCGAGTGGGGATCGTTGGTGCGCGCCATGGCGATGGTGCCGATCTCGTTCCTGAGGCCGGCCTCATTCTCTATGGGTGGGCGCACCTGCTTTTGCACGAGATCCACATTGAAGCCACCACCCTGAATCATGAAGCCCGGAATCACGCGATGAAATACCGTGCCTTTGTACTGTCCTTCGCGCACGTACTGAAGGAAATTCTCAACCGTCTTCGGCGCTTTACCGGGATACAGCTCGAGTGTGATCGTGCCCATGTTGGTCCTGATTTCGACCTGCGGGTCAGCAGCGGCCGCGCCGAAAGCGAACAACAACGTGGCGAATAGCGGGTAAGCGGAGGATCTCATTTTGTCCGATCGATGGTGAGGAAACGGTTGAGGGAGTGAGCGGCCGGGATTTACCGTTCCAAAATCGGGGCACCCCTCCGTGGGTGGAATGGCCGGCGGAATCGTTGATCGAGCGCTGCCGCGATGGGTTGCTGTAGCGCTTATCGGGAAGCGACGGGCACGGCCCCGGTGGTGCTGCTACTGCCGGGCTTGGCAGCAGGTGCTTTCGTCGGCGCCCGCGGACTGCCCGTGAACAGCTCTTTGATCATCGCGAGCTTTTTCTGGGCGGTCGAGTTGCTCCTGTCGATCTGCAACGCCTTGTCGTATGCCTGGGACGCCATCCTCGCATAGATATCACCGAGATTTTCGTGCGCCGTGGCATAGCTGGGATGCGCGCTGATTGCCATTTCGAGGGCGTGCCGTGCCTTGTCGTATTGTCCCTGCGCTGCGTACAGCACCGCGAGATTGTTATAAGGCTCTGGCAGTTCCGGGAAATCTTCAGTCAGACTCGTGAAAATCTGCATCGCCTCGCCCGGCTTGCCCTGCTCGGTGTAGATAAGACCTTTGAGGAACCGCGCGCGCGCATCCTTGGGGTTCGCCTTGAGAAAACCATCGACCATGACGAGCGATCGCGCATGCTGTCCGGACTGGAACAGCTTCGCTGCATCCTGATAATCGTCACGTTGCGCGTGCACGGCCGGTGCGAGCACGAGGCTGAGCATCAGTACGACGATTCCGGAGAACGCGGACATGGGCATCATTGTGCTATACTTTTTGAAATTTCAGCATGTTACTTGCGAAAAGCGAGAATTTTACCAATAACGCCGCTCAAATTAAACACGTTCCGCTGCGCCCCTGATTGCGGGCGCGGCACCGGACTGCCGGATCTGCCGTTGCGACCTGGCCAAAACGGCGGAAAAGGCCCGCCGCTCCCCCGCCAGCCCGTCCCGAGATGAAGATCTACAACACGCTCACCCGCGATAAGCAGGAATTCAAGCCGATAGTCCCTGGCGCGGCGCGCATGTACGTCTGCGGCATGACGGTGTACGACTACTGCCACCTGGGACACGCGCGGGTGATGGTGGTTTTCGATGTCGTGGCGAGGTGGTTGCGCGCTGCGGGGCTGAAGGTCACGTACGTGCGCAACATTACCGACATCGACGACAAGATCATCAAGCGGGCTGCGGAGAACAACGAATCCACCGCGTCGCTGACGGCGCGCTTCATCGAGGCCATGAACGAGGATGCCGATGCGCTCGGCGTGCTCCGACCTGATTTCGAGCCGCGCGCAACCGCGTATGTCCCGCAGATGCAGGATATCATCAGGCTGCTCCAGCAAAAGGGGCTGGCTTATATCGCGCGGGATGGAGACGTCAATTACTCGGTGCGCGATTTCCGCGACTACGGAAAACTGTCCGGAAAGTCTCTCGAGGACTTGCGTGCCGGCGAGCGCGTCGAAGTCGTTCAGTCGAAGCGCGATCCGCTCGACTTCGTCCTCTGGAAAAGCGCCAAACCGGGCGAGCCGGCTTGGGCGAGCCCCTGGGGAGAGGGGCGGCCGGGCTGGCATATCGAGTGTTCGGCGATGTCGAGCGCGCTGCTCGGCCATCATTTCGATATCCACGGCGGCGGACAGGACCTGCAGTTCCCGCATCACGAGAACGAGATCGCCCAATCTGAAGGCGCGCATGGCAACACGTTCGTCAACTACTGGATGCATAACGGCTTCGTGCGCGTCGATGACGAAAAGATGTCGAAATCGCTCGGCAACTTTTTTACGGTCCGCGAGATCCTGGCGAGATACGACGCCGAAGTTGTGCGCTTTTTTATTCTGCGGGCCCACTACCGCAGCCCGCTCAATTATTCCGATCAGCATCTCGACGACGCCCGCCAGGGACTCGCGCGTCTGTATACCGCCCTCAAAACGCATGCGCCCGCGCCGGTGCCGATCGACTGGAGCAGCGCGCATGCCGCGCGGTTTGGTGAGGCAATGAACGACGACTTCAATACGCCGGAGGCGGTTGCCGTGCTTTTCGAGCTTGCCAACGAGGCGAATCGCGGCAACTCGCGGGATGCTGCCACGCTGCTCAAATCGCTCGCTGGACAGTTGGGGCTGCTGCAGCGCGATGCCACGGATTTTCTGCAAGGCCGACCTGCACCAGGCAGTGCTCGCGGCGCGAACGCGTCGGTCGACCTCGACGCCGCCTTGGCGCCTGACTATCCGGCCGAGAGGATCGACCGGCTGATAGCCGAGCGTATTGCGGCACGCCAGGCCAAGAACTACACGGAAGCCGATCGCATCCGCGGCGAGCTTTCGAGCGCGGGCATTGTGCTGGAAGATACTGCGCAGGGGACGACCTGGCGGCGCGGATAGCGGCCGCGCGTGTCGCTCAGCCCGCGGTCCTGCAGCCCGGCTCTCGGGTCTCGCAGCTTTGCAGGGACGCTTCGACGGGCGAGCCTTGCGGTGCGTCACAAAAATCGCCGGCGATCGGCGCGAGTCGCTTGTCGCAAGCGGCGACTATCGCTATGGTTAGCTATCCAGTGACCCGCGAACGTCATCTCGTTGATCCTTCAGAGCGCTTTCGGATTTATCGCCTTACTCGTTTTTGCCTGGCTTGCCAGCGAGAACCGCCGGTCGGTGCCGTGGCGAACGGTGATTGCGGGCGTCGTCCTGCAGATCCTGCTCGCGGCACTCTTGCTGAGGTTCGCTGGGTTCAAGCACTTTTTTCTGGCGCTGAACAAACTCCTGCTCGCGCTCGAGAAGGCTACGCATGCCGGCACCGGGTTCGTGTTCGGCTATCTCGGCGGGGCGCCGCCGCCGTTCCCTGAAACGGGGCCTGGCTCGAGCTTTACGCTGGCATTTCGCGCGTTGCCGATCATCCTCGTGATCAGCGCCCTCACTTCGCTGCTCTTTTACTGGCGGGTGCTGCCGTGGATCGTGCGGGCGATCTCGCACGTTCTGGAACGGGTCATGGGGGTAGGTGGCGCAGTGGGTCTGTCGGCGGCAGCGAACATTTTCGTCGGCATGGTGGAAGCTCCCCTGTTCATCCGCCCGTACTTGGCGCAGTTGTCGCGCGGGGAGCTGTTTATCGTCATGACGGGCGGCATGGCGGGAATCGCCGGCACGGTAATGGTGATCTACGCAGGCATGCTCGCGCCGGTATTACCGGATGCGCTTGGCCACATCCTGACCGCTTCTATCATCAGTGCGCCTGCCGCGATCGTGATCGCGGCGCTGATGGTGCCGCCGGAAGGTGAACCGACCTCGGGCCGGTTGGCAACGTCACAGTCGTCCGCCAGCAGCATCGACGCCATTACCCGGGGCACGGTCGACGGTCTCGCCTTGCTGTTCAATATCGTCGCCCTATTGCTCGTGCTGGTTGCGCTCGTGACGCTTGTGAACCTGATGCTGGAGGCGCTGCCCGCGTTCGGCGGCAGAGCGATCACCTTGCAACGGACGCTGGGTGTCGTCCTCGCGCCGCTCGCCTGGCTGATTGGCGTCCCATGGGGCGAGGCCGCAGTCGCCGGCGAGTTGCTGGGCATCAAAACCGTGCTCAACGAGTTCATCGCGTATGTGGAGCTCGCGCGGTTGCCCGACAGCGTGCTGTCACTGCGCAGCCGCGTGATCATGATCTACGCGCTGTGCGGTTTCGCCAATCTCGGCAGCTTGGGCATCCTGATCGGCGGGCTCGCGACCATGGCGCCGGAGCGCCGTGGCGAGATCGTGGCGCTGGGCGCGAAGTCGATCGTTGCGGGAACGCTGGCGACATGCCTGACGGGCGCGCTCGTGGGCGTGTTATGGACCGGCTGACGCGATGAGCCAGCCTTTGATTTTGAGGTGCAGCGGGTGGCCGGAGCTGCTGGCTCAGCTGGGCGCGCGCGCAGGAGGTTCCTATCTCCGTGATAGTCCTCCACCGGCGGCGCAGGCAGTGCTGGTTGCACCCGCTGCGATTGCCCGCTGGATCGCCACACGGGGGCCGCAGCTTCGGGCCTCGCCGATTTTGAAACTGCTGGTGATAGGTGCGCAAGCGACGGACGCGCCCGACCAGGGGCGATGGTATCAATTGCTGCCGCAGTTGCTCGACGCGCAGTGCGAGGTAAGGGTTACGCTGGTCGGGCCGGAACTCGATCTGGCGTTCGAATCCAGAATCTCGGCGTGGGCGCCGCCGGTTGCGGCGCAATGTGCACGCGCGAGGCTCGACGAATTCATTGGCGTCGGGCAGCCGCAGTTCGACCTGGCGGTGGTATTTCATCCTGGCCTGCAGAAGCACCGCGGCTGGCTCGCGCAGGGAGGCTTCGCGCGCTTGCTAGAGGCCCGGATACCGTTGGTGGCCTCGTCGTACGAGTCCGATGAGTTCGAAATGGACCGCTGGGTGCTCGAATGCTACGGCTACCGAGCAAGCGCAGAGCCGATGCTCAACCCCTTCTTCCTCGAGCTGGGCAACGAACGTACGCAGGTGCGCTGGGGCCGCGCCTTGTGGGAATTCGAGTCGGCGCCGCCGCCCGCGTTCGAGGTCGACAGGGAAAAGCTGGACGCACTGGACAGTCTGACGCGCATGGTAATGCACAGCATGCTGGAGAGCGGCGAGCCGGCGCCCGCCTATGGCGCCCTCGTCCATCTCGAGTCAGTTGCAGGAACGCGCAGGGAGCTGATCCACATTTTCGATCACCGCTTCGTCAATGCGGCCGACGGCAGAGCACTGCGGCTGATGCCCGACGGGCGTCTGGTGGACGTAGGAGCGATACCCGCTGACGCGTGTGCGCGTTATCCGGGGCCTGCGGCTCGCGACATCGAGCGCGCAATCTGGGCTGCCGCGATCAAGCAAAGCTTTCTGCTGGGCTCATATCCGCCGCAATCATCGTCGGCCGATTTCCCGGCGGCCGCGCGCAGCATGCTCGACGCGATGCGTGAAAAAGCCGCGGGCTTGTTCAGGAAATGATTTAGGGCCCGAGTCGCGCACGGCAACCGCAGACCAGCGGGTGTTGCAGCTACGTGAGAGGCAGGTCGACGAACTGCCTGAACGCGGGCCGTTGCTGCAGCCGCTGGTAGTAGTCGGCGAGATGGGGGTAGGGCTCGCGCTCGATGGGTAGGTTGAACCAGCGTTGCACCGCAGTGCCGATCGGAATGTCACCCATCGTAAGAGCGTCCCCGGCGGCGTATGGCCGCTTGCCCAGGTGCGCGTCGAAAATCGCCATGTTGGCGGCCAGCTTGCCGCGCGCATCGTCGACCAGCGCCATGTCGCGTTTTTCCATGGGGGTCCGCACGAGATTCCAGAACACCGGCCGCAGGTTCGGCCACACCGTCGTCGCGTTCCAGTCCATCCAGCGGTCCGCGTCGGCGCAGACGCGCGGATCGGAAGGGTACAGCGTTCCCGATCCGTGTTTGCGCGCGAGATAGCGAACGATAGCTTGCGATTCCCACAATACGAAGCCGTCATCCTCGATCAGCGGCACGAGGGCGTTTGGATTCTTGGCTTTGTATTCGGGCGTATTGTTCACGCCGAACTGCAGACCGGCATCGATGCGTTCATGCTCGATCCCGAGCTCGCCGCAGCACCACAGTACTTTCTGCACGTTGATCGAATTTATCCGGCCCCAGATTGTCAGCATGTTTTCCGCCTCGCCCGATGAAAGCACGGAGTGTTCAACGCGAATCCTGAGGAACAGTGCTTGAGCCCCGGCAATGCCAAAGCGCTTGATGGGGGCGTGACACACGTCGACTCTTTCGATGCTAGCGGATGCCTTTGACATTCGCAACCGCGCATATCCGGCTTGACCCTGTTCGGGGCCATGCACTAACCTAGGTATTCACAGCTAAAGCCGGAAGCCGCATGGATAGCGTCGATACAGAAGTGTTGAAAAGTGCCGTCGCGTGGCTCGATGCCGGGTACGCGGCAACGCTCGCCACGGTCGTCAAGACATGGGGATCCGCGCCGCGGCCGGTCGGTGCGATGCTGGTCATACGTGACGACGGCCAGGTTGCGGGCTCGGTTTCCGGTGGCTGCGTCGAGGACGACCTGATCGAGCGCGTCAGGGCGCATTTGCTTTCGGGCGGCATGCCAGAAGTGGTCATTTATGGGGTGACTAAGGAACAGGCCGAGCGCTTCGGCCTGCCGTGCGGCGGAACGCTGCAGCTGGTACTCGAGCCACTGACGCAGGGTTCCGCAATCAGGAAGCTGCTGGAAGCGGTAGCGCGCCACGAGCTGATAGCGCGGACCCTGGAACTGGCCACGGGGAAAGCGACACTCGCGCCTGCCAAGTGGTCGGACGTGCTGGAATTCGACGGCACGGTGTTGAAGACCGTGCACGGGCCACGCTGGCGGCTGCTGATCATCGGCGCCGGTCAGACAGCGCGCTATCTCGCGCAGATGGCGCAGGCGCTCGACTATCAGGTCACGGTGTGCGATCCGCGCGAGGAGTACGCCGCGGGCTGGGACCTCCCTGGCGTGACGCTCGACAGCCGCATGCCGGATGACGTCGTACTGGCGATGAACATGGACGCTCACAGCGCGGTCGTCGCGGTGACTCATGATCCGAAACTCGATGACATGGCACTGCTCGAGGCGCTGAAGTCGCCTGCGTTTTACGTCGGCGCGCTCGGCTCGCGTCTCAACAACGAAAAACGGCGGCAACGGCTGGCGCAATTCGATCTCTCGGCCGACGAAATCGCGCGATTGCACGGGCCGGTAGGCCTGCCTATCGGCAGTCGCACGCCACCCGAAATCGCCGTTTCGATACTCGCTGAAATGACAGCGGTGAGGCGCGGCGTGAAACTGGATGCGTTGACCGCCACGATACGTGCGGCCGTTCCCAGTAACGACCCGCTCGCCTGCGGTTCGTCCTGACTGCTGGCGACGCGCGGGGGCGCACGCACCGCCGCACGGATGCCGGGCAGGCGCGCACCTTGCGCTCCAGCGCCCGCAACGCTGGTGCGATAGACAAAGACTCAGCGCGCTGCTGGGATTCCTGATCCGACTCAAACGGTACGCCGAACTCGGGTGCTGGGACAGCGGTGCCTGTCACGCGCTCCGCCTTTCCCCCTCCTAAGCACACTTTCCCAGTCCTGGCTCAAAACGTCCCTGCGACTGTGAGCTGGGGCTGACGCCGACTCGTCGCGTTGTCGGGTCGCCGTCAGAGAAGTCGCAGGCGCCCTGTGCCTAGACGACGCTTGGCGACTGACTTCGGGCTTTCACGGCAGCCCGCATAACCGGATACGCCCGGCGCTGCCCGATCATGCAGCGGCGTACCGGTCGAACACCGTGCGACACCGCGCAAGGCCATCGTCGTGCTTCGGCACGGGATTTGCTGGTATGCGGGCCTTATTCAGCTGGTTTCATCGAATTTGCCAACGAGCTGGTCGAAGTGCGCCTGCGGCGCTTTGCGTAACAGCCGTTCGAATACCAGGAGTTCGACACGTCGCGACGAGGATTCAAGACTCGCCGCAGCCGCGCGGGTGTTGAGTCGCTGAGTGCGGGCTCCTCATCGTTTAGGCACAGAAATTGCGATACCCCTATTGCTGAAAGCTGTCTTCACTCACGCTGCATAAGCGCATCAGAAAAGGGACCCGGTGAAACTTCAGGCAAAAACGTACGCGAAGCTGATGGCGATCCCCGCTGGACTGGCGTTGACCCTCCAGGCCCTGGCGGTGCCGCTCACCGTCGACGGCAGGCTGAGCGACTGGGGCGTGCGACTGGGAGACAACAATACGAGCAATATCAGCGTGCCGCTTGCCCCTTCGACGATCACGGCGATTCCGCTTCCGTGCTTCGGCGCACGAGCGGTCTGCGAAGACCAGAATGACCAGAGCAACAATCACGCACTCGGGCCTCACTACGGCGGTCAGAATTACGACGTCGAGTTTCTCGGCCTGCGTTATCAGGGCGGCAGAATCTTCATCGGCATAGCGAGCGGATTGCGACCCGACAACGGTTTTAGACTGTACGCTCCGGGCGATCTTTTTCTGAAAGTAAACGGGGTCGAATACGCAATAGAAATTGGCGGCGGCGCCGGCGGCTCGGCTGCGTCCGCTGCGGCGCTGCTGGAGGATGGGGCAGGCAGCACCTATACGCTGAACAGCAGCGGATACACAACGGGTGTGGCCGCGCACGCTGCGGCTCAGACTGCAGGCTCCATCTGGCGCGCCTCCGACGTCGACTACGTGACCGACCCGATCACGCATACCGTGAACACGCAGTTCAAGCTGAAACCGGGAACCGCGGCGTCCGCCAAAGTCGGCATGGCGGATTTCGTTTTCACCCGCAACCAGACTCCCGATACCGTCAATGGGGGAAACCTCGCCCAGCATTCGGTGATCGAACTTTCCTTCGATGCGGCACTGATAGGCGGCGCCAACGACATCGAGCTCGAGGCCTATTGGGGTCCCGTGTGCAGCAACGACGGGTTGGAGTATTACGGGCACATACCCGAGCCTTCCAGCATCGCGTTGCTCGCGATGGGCCTGGCAGGCTTCGGCGTCGCGCGGCGCCGGCCCCACTGACTTTCCTGGCTTAACGTTGGGTGTTTGCCCCGCCTCGCGCGGGGCTTTTTTTGTGGCTAAAAGCAAAACCGCCCCATTTGTTCTGAATAACGTCTAATTCCACAGCCGTTTCACTTCGGTCAGCTCGCAGCAACGACATTGCGATGGCTTTTTTGACGACACTTGCGCATTTTTTCCGGGGCGGTTTTTCCTTAGGGTTCGAAAAACTCCCGCACCTTATCCATCCAGGACTTGGCGCGGGGATTGTGCTTGGCCGAATCGGTGTCGTTGATCGATTCGAGCTCCTGCAGCAGCTCCTTTTGTCGCGCAGTCAGGCTGACCGGGGTTTCCACCACGAGATGGCAGAGCAGGTCGCCGTGGGCGGCCGAGCGCACGCCCTTGACGCCTTTGCCGCGCAGGCGAAAGACTTTGCCGGTCTGGGTCTCGGCAGGCACTTTGATCTTGGCGTAGCCGTCGAGCGTCGGTATCTCGATCTCGCCGCCCAACGCCGCCGTTGTGAAACTGATCGGCATTTCGCAGCGCAGATCATTGTGGTCCCGCTGAAACACTGCGTGCGCTTTGAGGTGGATGACTACATACAGGTCGCCCGTCGGGCCACCGTTTACGCCGGCCTCGCCTTCGCCGGAGAGGCGGATCCGGTCGCCTTCGTCCACGCCGGCCGGAATCTTCACGGACAGGGTTTTATGCTGCTTGATACGGCCCGCTCCATGGCAGCTTGCGCAGGGCGACTGCACCACCTTGCCCTTGCCGTGGCATTTGGGGCACGTCTGCTGAATCGAGAAAAACCCCTGCTGCATGCGCACCTGGCCATGACCGCCGCATGTCGGGCACGGCGTCGGCTGAGTGCCCGGCTTCGCCCCCGTGCCGTGGCAGGTCTCGCACTGCTCCATCGCGGGAATGCGAATCTTGGTTTCGGTGCCACGCGCTGCCTCCTCGAGCGTGATCTCGAGGTTGTATCGCAGATCAGCGCCGCGATAGACGTTTGAGCGTCCACGCCCGCCGCTGCCGAAGATGTCGCCGAAGATGTCGCCGAATGCATCGGCGAAATTGCCGAAACCCGCACCGCCTGCCGCAGCCGTGGCGTCGACGCCGGCGTGCCCATACTGATCGTAAGCGGCTCGCTTGCTCGGGTCGGAAAGTATCTCGTAAGCCTGTTTCGCATCCTTGAAATGCTCTTCGGCCTTGGGCTTGTCCGGATTGCGATCAGGATGGAATTTCATCGCCAGCTTGCGATAGGCCTTCTTGATGTCCTCATCCGAGGCATCGCGATTGACGCCGAGCACTTCGTAGTAATCTTTTTTTGACATGTCCAGCTTCTCAGTCATCATGATGATGGCCGCGGTACAAACACGAAAAGGATCGAGGAGACGTCTCGCGCCGTCTCCTCAATCCCGATCCTCATGCCTTCAGCCGGCTTATTTCTTGCCGTCCTTGACTTCCTCATATTCGGCATCGACGACATTGCCGTCGTCTTTTTTCTCGGCGCTCTCGGCGCGCGCTTCGCCGCCCGACGTTTGCTGCTGCTTCGCCTGCTCCTGCGCATACATCTGCTCGCCGAGTTTCTGAGCGGCCGCCGCGAGCGCCTTCGACTTGGCCTCGATCTCGTCCTTGTTGTCCCTCTTGAGCGCCTCTTCCGCGTCCTTGATCGCAGCTTCGATCTTGGTCTTCTCGTCCGCGCTGATCTTGTCGCCGTACTCCGCCAATGACTTTCTCACCGAGTGCACCATCGCGTCGCATTGATTGCGTGTGGTGACGAGCTCGAGCGCCTGCTTGTCGTCCTCGGCGTGTGCCTCGGCATCCTTGACCATGCGCTGGATCTCGTCCTCGTTGAGACCCGAGTTCGCCTGAATCTTGATCCGGTTCTCCTTGCCCGTGGCCTTGTCCTTCGCCGAGACGTGCAGAATACCGTTGGCATCGATGTCGAAGGTGACTTCGATCTGCGGCATGCCGCGCGGCGCAGTCGGAATATCGGTGAGGTTGAACTGGCCCAGACTCTTGTTGCCCGAAGCCATTTCGCGCTCGCCCTGCAGCACGTGTATCGTCACGGCCGACTGGTTGTCTTCGGCTGTCGAGAAAACCTGCGACGCCTTGGTCGGGATGGTCGTGTTCTTTTTGATGAGCTTGGTCATCACCCCGCCCAGCGTCTCGATGCCCAGAGACAACGGTGTCACGTCGAGCAGCAGCACGTCCTTCACGTCACCTTTGAGCACACCGCCCTGGATCGCCGCGCCGATCGCTACCGCTTCGTCCGGATTGACGTCCTTGCGCGGTTCCTTGCCGAAGAACTCTTTCACCTTTTCCTGCACCTTCGGCATGCGCGTCTGGCCGCCGACCAGGATTACGTCGGCGATGTCGGACAATTTTACGCCCGCGTCTTTGACGGCGATCTCGCACGGCTTGATGGTGTTTTCGATCAGGTCTTCGACCAGGCTTTCGAATTTCGCGCGCGTGATCTTGATTGCGAGGTGTTTCGGCCCCGCTGCGTCTGCCGTGACGTATGGCAGGTTTACCTCGGTCTGCTGCGACGAGGAAAGCTCGATCTTCGCCTTTTCGGCTGCGTCTTTCAGGCGTTGCAGCGCGAGCATGTCTTTTTTCAGGTCGATGCCCTGTTCCTTCTTGAACTCGTCGCAAAGGTAATCCATCAGGCGCTGGTCGAAATCCTCACCGCCCAGGAAAGTGTCGCCATTGGTCGACAGCACTTCGAACTGGTGTTCGCCCTCGACCGCCGCAATCTCGATGATCGAGATGTCGAACGTGCCGCCGCCAAGATCGAATACGGCGATCTTGCGGTCACCTTCCTTTTTGTCCATGCCGAAGGCCAGCGCCGCCGCCGTCGGCTCGTTGATAATGCGTTTGACATCGAGGCCCGCGATGCGGCCGGCGTCTTTGGTCGCCTGGCGCTGGGAATCGTTGAAATACGCGGGGACAGTGATTACCGCCTCGCTGACCGGCTCGCCGAGATAGTCCTCGGCGGTCTTCTTCATTTTCATCAGGACCTGCGCCGAGACTTCGGGAGGCGCGATCTTCTTGCCGCGGACCTCGACCCAAGCGTCGCCGTTGTCCGCCTTGAGGATCTTGTACGGCATCAGCGCAATGTCCTTCTGCACTTCTTTTTCATCGAAGCGGCGTCCGATCAGCCGCTTCACGGCGTAGAGCGTATTTTTCGGGTTGGTGATCGCCTGGCGCTTGGCAGCAGCTCCGACCAGAACCTCACCGTCCTCGGCGTACGCGACGATGGACGGCGTGGTGCGCGCGCCCTCGGAATTCTCGATCACTTTCGGCTGGCCGTTTTCCATAACCGCTACGCACGAATTGGTGGTTCCCAGATCAATACCGATAATCCTTGACATGTTTGGACCTCACTCGTAAATGTCCCTGCACCGCTGGCCGGCCAGCGGACCTTGCCTCGAATATGGGGATAATTCTTTAGCTTTCAACCGCATCAGGCGGGGACTTGGCCACCGATACCAGCGCGGGGCGGATGACTCGGTCATTGAGCAAATAGCCCTTCTGAAAGACCTGCACCACCGTATTGGGAGCCGCGCCGGATTCTATCGAGCTGATCGCCTGGTGACGGTGGGGATCGAACTTCTGCCCGGCAGGGTTGATCTCGCTCAGGTTGAACTTCTCGAACACCGAAGTGAGCTGCTTGAGCGTGAGCTCGACACCGCTTTGGAGCGACTCTGCGCTGGCGTTCTTGGTCGCCAGTGCCGCTTCGAGGCTGTCCCTGACCGCAAGCAACTCGGTCGAAAAATTCTCGATCGCATATTTGTGTGCGCTGGCGATGTCGAGTTGCGCGCGTTTGCGCACGTTGTCAGCCTCGGCTTTGGCGCGCAGCCACGCATCGTAATGTTCCTGGGCGGTGAGTTCGGCTTTCCTGAGCAACTCTTCAGTGCTCGCCGCCACCTCGGGCGCGGCTGCGGACGTGCCGTCCTGAGCAGGCTGCTGCTCGTCGGTGTAGTGCTGGGGGTCGTGCATCGTGGGTTTCCCGGAGGTTCTGTGGCTACCATCATCTAATGGGGGCTTGCGGAACATTTTCAAGAGGCCGTGTAAGCTCATGATACTTAGGCGAAAGGAGGTCCGTCAGCCGTCTTCGAACGGAGTGGGCGTCGGGGCGCGTGCGAGGCTACCGGGTTGCGGGCAGCAGCGCGCTCAGTAGCCAGCTGATCAGGCTGTAGACGATCGCGCCGCCGACGGCAGGCCAGAAGCCCGCAACGGTAAAGCCGGGCACGAACGACGCCACCGACCAGAAGAGCAGCCCATTGATCACGAACGTCAGCAAGCCGAGCGTCAGCACGTTTATCGGCAACGTCAGCACTATAACGATTGGGCGGATCAGGGCATTCACCAAGCCAAGGACGAGTGCGGCGACGAGGCCGGTGGCGAAGCTGTCGACGCGGATCGAGTCGAACAGGTGAGGCAGGGCCAGCAGCGCCAGTGCGTTCACGAGCCAGATGAGCAGGAGTCGCATGTTTTAGTTGAGGGTGGAGTTCGGTTTGGGCGCGCGGCGGGACCGGGCGGCCGTGTAACGATCACGATCTTGCGCCAAGCGCGAGCGCGCGCTCGCGCGAGCGGGCCCACGCCTCGTCCGGAGGGGCGCTGCCGACCCAACCCAGCAGGTTCCTCGCCACCAGGTCGGTCAGTGCGTGGATCCAGTCGTCGCGCTCGTTCAGGCAGGGAATATAATGAAATTCGCCGCCCCCGGCCTGGAGAAAAATCGCCTTGCCTTCGATTGCGATCTCTTCGAGCGTCTCCAGGCAATCGGCCACGAAGCCGGGGCAGATCACGTCCACGCGCCGCGTTTTACGCTTTCCTAATCCCTTTAGCACGGCAGCGGTGTATGGCTCCAGCCACTTGGTGCGCCCGAAACGCGACTGAAACGCGACCTGGTACTGGTCTGGCGCGAGCTTGAGCGCCTCGGCCAAAAGCCGCGCCGTCTTCTGGCATTCGCAATGATAGGGATCGCCGCGGTCCAGCGTGTAGCGCGGCAAGCCGTGAAAGCTCATGACCAGCAGCTCCGGCCGGCCCGCTTTCATCCAGTATTGATTGACGTGGCGCGCGAGCGCCGAGATGTAACCGGCATCGTCGTGGAAATTGCGCACTGCCCGTAATCCGGGTTGGTTTCGCATGCGCGCATAGGCCGCGGCGACGGCGTCAAGCGCGCTCGCGGTCGTACTTGCGGCATACTGGGGATAAAGCGGTACGATCAGGATGCGTTCACAGTGGGCGCGCCTGAGCTTGGCCAGCGCGTCAGCGATCGCCGGCTCGCCGTAGCGCATCGCGTAATCGATCACCAGCGGCGCCTTGATGCGCTCGTTGAGATAACCCCGCAGCAGCTTGGCCTGGCGCTCCGTGTGCACCTTGAGCGGCGAGCCGTCGCCGCTCCATATCTGAGCGTAACGCTGGGCTGACTTACGCGGGCGCGTGGTAAGGACGAAAAGATTGAGAACCAGCCACCAGGCGACACGGGGTATTTCGACGACCCGCGGATCGGACAGAAACTCGCGCAGATAACAGCGCACCGCGCTCGCCGTCGGAGCTGCGGGAGTTCCCAGGTTGATGAGCAGAACTCCGGTCTTGGGCGCGTGGCCGTGCTGAAACGGCGGCTCGGCGGGGTAACGCGGCATGACGCGTTACCGTGAGGCGTGAGGCGTGAGGCGTGAGGCGCAAAAACCGGGGCGGCCAGCGGCCAACTCATCACTCATCACTCAAATCCGTCCATCTAGGGCTTGATCGGGTTCTTGAGACCGTTTCTAGTTTTGCGAGAGCGCACTACTTAGCAGCTTGGCGGTAATGTCGACGATGGGTATAACGCGCTCGTATGCCATGCGCGTCGGGCCGATCACGCCGAGCGTGCCGACCACCTGGCCGTCGACTTCGTATGGGGCAGTGACGATGCTGCACTCGTCCAGCGGCACGAGTCCCGACTCGCCGCCTATGAAAATCTGCACGCCGTGGGCGCGGCTCGATATGTCGAGCAACTGCAGCAGGCTGGTCTTCTTGTCGAACAGATCGAAAAGCTTGCGCAGGCTCGCCATGTTGCCGGAGAGATCGTAAACCTGCAGCAGGTTGCGCTCGCCGGAAATGACGACCTCATCCGCAGCGTCCTGCCATGCCCGGCTGCCCGCGTCGAGCGCAGCCGTCATGAGCTGCGACATGTTTTCGCGCAGCTGTTTGAGCTCGTCATGGATGCGGGTGCGGATTTCCTCGAACGAAAACCCCGCGTAGTGCTGGTTGAGGATCGACCCTGCCTCCACGAGCTCCGCGTGCGTATAACTCCTGTCGGTGAGGATGATACGGTTCTGCACGTCACCTTCCGTGGACACGATGATGAGCAAAATCCGCTTGTCTGACAGGCTGACGAACTCGATATGCCTGAACATGGCCGGGCGCCGCGGCGTCATCACCAGGCCGGCGAAATGCGTCAGGTCGGAAAGCAGATGCGACGCCGAGGCGACCAGCTTCTGTCGGCTTTCGGTCTGCAGCTGCCCCTCCAGCTGGTGGATCTCCACGTTATCGAGCGGTTTGAGCTGAAGCAGTGTGTCGACGAAGAAACGGTAGCCGCGCGGTGTGGGGACGCGGCCGGCCGAAGTGTGCGGGCTCGCGATGAGACCCATCTCCTCGAGATCGGCCATCACGTTGCGTATGCTCGCCGGCGACAGGTCGAGGCCCGACAAACGCGACAGCATCCGCGAGCCGACCGGCTGGCCATCGGCGATGTAGCGTTCGACCAACGTCTTCAGCAGCAGTTGCGCGCGATCGTTGAGTATCGGTATTTCGCCGGTCATGAATTCATTCTACACAAATAGAATCGGCAGCGGAAAACCGCGGCGCGCGCGACAAAGAGCGATGTAAGTCGATGAACCTCCAGAAGTTTAGCGCCGCCGTGCGAGAGAAAGTATGGTTTAATGGAGCGATGAATCCCGCGTTTAAAACAGTCGGCGTGATCGGCAAGTACAAGAGCCCCGAGGTGGCCGGCCCACTGCTCGAGTTGGGCGATTTTCTTGCGCAGCGCGGCGTCAAGGTGCTGATCGACCGGCTGACGGCTGCGCACGTCGGCGACAGCCAGTATGCGGTGCTGTCTCTCGAGGAAATTGGCGAGCAGGCCGATCTGGCGATCGTGATCGGCGGCGATGGCACGATGCTCAACATCGCCCGCACCTTGGCGCCGTGCGATGTCGCGCTGGTCGGCATCAACCAGGGCCGCCTGGGCTTTCTCACCGACATTTCGGTCGAAACGATGTTCGAGACCATCGGTACCATACTGGACGGGGAATACGTGACGGAGGAACGCATGCTCCTCGAAGCCGAGATATTCAGCGGCGAGCGCAACGTGTTCAAGGTTCTCGCATTCAACGACGCAGTGGTCTCGAAGGGCCTCAAGGGCAGCATGATCGAGTTAGAGGTCAGGATCGACGACAAGTTTCTGTACTCGCTGCGCGCCGACGGGCTGATTGTCGCGAGCCCGACCGGTTCAACCGCTTACGCGTTGTCCGCCGGAGGACCCATATTGCATCCGTCGCTGACGGTGATGACGCTGGTGCCGGTATGTCCACATACCTTTTCCAGCCGTCCGATCGTGATCAGCAGCGACAGCAGGATCGAGATCATCATCAAGAGCGCAGCGGACGCGCGCGCGCACTTCGACAGCCATTCGCGCTTCGATCTGCAGGACCGTGACCGCGTCGTCGTGCGTCGCTATGGCGAGACCATCCGGCTTCTGCATCCAGTCGGCCACGATTACTACAGCACGCTGCGCGCAAAGCTGCACTGGACCGAGTCCTATTAGTGCGAGGAGTAGATGGTGAGGAGTGAAGAGCAGCGGGTCCTATTCGTGTGAGGAGTAAATGGTGAGGAGTGAAGAGTAGCGTCATCTGACCTGCTTCCAACTCCTCGCTCTTCACTCCTCGCTCCTCACTCCTCACTCTTCGCCCGCTCTCATGCTGCGCGCACTCAGCATTCGCGATTTCATCATCGTCGACCGCATGGACCTCGAGTTCAGCGCGGGTTTTACCGCGCTGACCGGCGAAACCGGCGCGGGCAAATCGATATTGATCGATGCTCTTGCCATGGTTCTGGGGGAGCGCGGCGACGCGGCGGCGGTGCGGCAGGATGCGGCCAAGAGCGAGATCACTGCCGAGTTCGACATCGCTGCGCTTGGGCCGCTGCAGCGATGGCTGATGGATCAGGATCTCGCCGGCGACGACGGAGCCTGCCTGATTCGCAGGGTGATCGAAAACGGCGGCCGTTCACGCGCCTTCATCAACGGGCGCGCTGTTCCGCTCGCGCAGCTGCGCGAGGCCGGTGAGTATCTCGTCGACATTCACGGTCAGCACGAGCATCAGTCGCTCGTGCGCGCGGGCGCGCAGCGTGCGCTGCTCGATGCCTACGCAGGGCAATCCGCGGCGGCGGCTGAAGTCACCCGCGCCTGGAAGCGCTGGCAGGACCTGCGTCAGCAGGTGCGCCTGTTCGAAACGAACGCGGCAGCGTACGCCGCCGAGCGGGAGCAGCTCGAGTCGCAGGTGCGCGAGCTGCAGGCGCTCAACTTCCATGGCGCGGAGTGGCAGGATCTGCAGGCCGAGCACGCGCGCCTCGCGCATGCGCAGAGCCTGATCGAAGGCGCCCAGTTTGCCATCGATGCGCTTTTCGACAGCGATCAGGCCGCTATCACGCAGATCGCGGCGGTGGAATCGCGGTTGAATCACCTCCTCGAATACGATGCCAGTCTGCAGGAGATGATCGAGGTGATCGCGTCATCGCGCGCCCAGACGCAGGAAGCCGTTTACATGCTGCGCGATTATCAGCAAAAACTCGAGATCGACCCGCAGCGCTTCACCGAGCTCGAGCGGCGCCTGGACGCGGTGCATTCCAGCGCCCGCAAGTTCCGCACGACGGCCGAGGCGCTGCCCGATACGCTGCTGCGTGCCAGGGAGCGTCTGGCCCAGATGGGAGGGGAGGGCGACGTCGAGGCGATGCGCCGCCGCGAGGGCGAAGCGCGGAACGGCTTTTTGGAGGCGGCCCGCCAGCTGGGAGCTGCGCGCGCCACCTCTGCGGCCAGGCTGTCCGACCAGGTGACGGCTATGATGCAGACCCTGGCGATGGCAGGCGGGCGTTTCGAGGTGGCGCTCACGCCGATCGACGGCGGCAGTTCCCATGGTCTCGAGCAGCCCGAATTTCTGGTGGCCGCGCATAAAGGCGTCGCGCCGCGGCCGCTGGCCAGGATCGCCTCGGGCGGCGAGCTGTCGCGCATCAGCCTTGCCATCCAGACGATCGTCAGCGAAATCGCGCAGGTGCCGACCCTGGTGTTCGACGAGGTCGATGCGGGAATCGGCGGCCGGGTCGCGCAGATCGTCGGGCAGATGCTGAAGAAGCTGGGGCGCCGCCATCAGGTAATGTGCGTAACCCATCTGCCCCAGGTCGCGTCGTCCGCCGATCATCAATGGCAGGTGACGAAGACCGCGCGCAACAGTAAAGTATCGAGCCAGGTGGCTATGCTCGACACAGCCGCACGCGTCGAGGAGATCGCGCGTATGCTGGGCGGCGCAAAAATCACCGCGACCACGCGCAAGCATGCGGCGGAGATGCTCGGACTCGAGTAGTTATTGCAGGGACGCGACAGGCGTAACCGGTGGCTGCCGGGACGATTGTCGGTACATCACAAGGAGCACTTATGAGCAAACGAGTCAAGCTGGTCGTGCCGGAAGCGCCCGTCGCGGTGGCTCAACAGGCCGCACAACAGCGCAGGGCAGCCAAGGGCGGCCTGCGTTTCGGCGTACTCGATAACAGCAAGGGCAACGCCGATCATCTGCTGAAGTTCGTCGTGGACGGCATCAGGTCACAGGTGCCGGTCGCGTCAGTCGTCGCGCTGCGTAAGGACAGTGTAAGCCTGCCAGCTCCGCAGGAAATTATCGATCGGCTCGCGGCCGAGGCCGATTTCGTCGTCAGCGCCATGGCCGACTGAGGCTCGTGCACGTCGTGGAGTGTCCACGACATGGCCGAGCTTCGCAAACGCGGTCTGGTCACGGCCGTCATTTGTTCAGATCCTTTCCTGAACCTGGGCAAAGCCCAGTCGCGCGTATTTGGGGTGCCCGATCTGCCGCTGGTGCTGATTCAGCATCCGCTGGGCGGGCTGGCGCTCGATGACGTGCGGCGACGCGCCGACGTAGCGATCCCGCAAATCGTGCAGCTGATCAAGGAATACGTCGTATGAGCAACCTTGCCGACATGCTCGACCGGGCAGGCGCAAGCATCGAAGTCGAGGACGACTTCGAACGGATCAATGCGCTGTATCTGGAGCGCGGCTGGGGTGATGGCCTGCCGATCGTGCCGCCGACTGCCGAGCGCGTGGAGCGCATGCTCGCCTACTGCGACCGTCCCTACGACGTGCCGCTCGCGAAGATGGCACCCCGCTACGGAGAAGCAACGCCGCTGCGGCTGGCGGCGAATGCCGTCATGGCAGGATGCCGCCCCGAATATTTTCCGTTGCTGATGCTGGCGATCGAGGCGATGTGCGAAGAGCCGTTCAATCTCTACGGCGTGCAGGCCACGACGCACCTCTGCGCGCCCCTGGTCATTGTCAATGGCCCGGTCGCGCAGGAATTGGGCATCAATTCCGGCCACAACGCGTTCGGACCCGGCACGCAGAGCAACGCAACCCTCGGCCGCGCGATACGGCTGGCGCTGGTCAATATCGGCGGCGCAATCCCCACCCTCGGCGACATGTCGACCTTTGGTGCGCCCTCGAAGTACAGCTATTTCGTTGCCGAGAACGAGAGTGCCAACCCGTGGGAGCCTTTACACGTCGAACGGGGATTGGCGCACGACGCCACGGCCGTCACCGTTATCGGCGCTGAATGTCCGCACAACGTAAACGATCACGAGAGCCTGAGCGCGGAAGGAATACTCACCACGATCGCCGGCACCATGATCTCGACCGGCTCCAACGACGTTTATTATGCAGCGCAACCGCTGGTCGTCATGGGGCCCGAGCACGCCAAGACCATTGCCGCCGGCGGATACTCTAAGGCGGACGCCAAGCGCTTCCTGTACGAACATGCGCATCTGCCGCTGGGCCGGTTTTCGCGGGAGAATATCGAGCGGCGTTTCAAGGTGAACTTCAAAGAGAGGTTTGCGAACGCCGGTCCGGACGCGCCCGTGCCCATGGTGCAGCGCGCCGAGGACATTATGCTCGCGGTAATCGGCGGTGCCGGCAAGCATTCGGCGATCATCCCCACGTTTGGCGCCACTCAGCCGGTAACGCGCGCGCTGAGGCGTAGAGACGGGCAGTTGGCGCGATCGGTGGAGGAGTTCCGCACCCGCTGATCACGCGGCGCGGAAACGCGCTGGCGAGCCAGGCACAGAGGATGTCGTCGGCGTCGCCCGTGCTTTGGCGGAGCTAAAAGCAAAACCGCCCCATGTCTTCTGAATGATGTCCAATTCCATAGCCGTTGCACTTCGGTCAGCATGCAGCAACGATATTGCGAGGGTTTTTTGACGACACTTGCGCATTTTGTCCGGGGCGGTTTTGCCTCCTAGACGCTCTTGTAAGGGCAGTCGACTTTGTTGCAGTCGGCGTAGAGATACAGCGAATGCTCATGGATGACAAAGCCGCGTTCCCGGGCGACCGCGATCTGGCGTTTTTCGATCGCGTCGTCGTAGAACTCCTCGACGCGTCCGCATTGCATGCACACCAGGTGATCATGATGTCCGCCCTGGTTCAACTCGAACACGGCTTTGCCGCTTTCGAAGTGATGGCGCTTGAGCAGCCCCGCCTGCTCGAACTGCGTGAGCACGCGATAGATCGTCGCGAGCCCGGTATCGGTACCTTCCTTGAGCAGGACCCGATAGACGTCTTCGGCGGACAGGTGGCGCACCTGGCTGCGCTCGAAGAGCTCGAGTATGCGCAGACGCGGCAGCGTCGCCTTGAGACCGATGGTTTTGAGATCGCTGGGGGAACTCACTGGGGCGCCTGACGTCGTATCAAAGCCTGCAGACTCTAAGTTATCATTATCATACAAGATGCCACCCGGACGTTTTGCGAGCGAGGGGCGGCGGCTGGCCTCCACGTGCCGTGATGAACCTGAAAAACAACATTTTATTGCTGGTGCTGGCCTTGGCGGCGTGTCGCCAGATGCCGGACGTGCCTGCGGCCATCTCGCCCTATAAGATGGACGTGCAGCAGGGTAACGTCGTAACGCAGGAGATGGTCGCGAAACTGAAGCCCGGCATGACGCGCTCGCAGGTTCGTTTCGCATTGGGGTCACCATTGATCGTGGACCCTTTCCGGACCGATCGCTGGGATTACGTTTACACGTATCAGAAGCAGGGGAGGCCGCTCGAGAATTGGCGCCTCGTCGTGATATTTGAGGACGACAGACTGTTGCGCATCGAGGGGGATGCGGTGCCCTACGATCCTACGGCGCATCCTCCCGGAAAGTCGGCGCCCAAGCCTGCCGCAGCGGCTACCGAGGCGACTGCGGGGAATGCGGAAAAACCCGGCGAGGAGCAGCACGAGAAAGGGTTTTTTGGCAGGGCGCTCGAAAAGCTCGGCTTCTGAGGATTCCCGCCGATGACTACGGTGAAGGTCGCGGTGGCGGGAAGTTCGGGACGCATGGGCAGGGCGCTCCTCGAAGCGGTGCTGCGCAGCGACGACATGAGACTTTGCGCTGCGCTCGAACTCGCCGGCAATGCCAGCGTCGGCAGGGATGCAGGCGAGCTCGTCAGCACGCCCTGCGGTATCCCGGTACGCGTCGATTTCGAACAGGCGCTGGCAGGTTGCGATGCACTGATCGATTTTACCCGCCCGGAAGGTACTCTCGAGCACCTCGCCGCGTGCCTCAGACACGGCGTACGCATGGTGATCGGCACGACGGGTTTCAGCGCAAGCGATAAAAAAGCGATCACCGACGCGGCTCGCGAAATTGCGATCGTCATGGCGCCCAACATGAGCGTCGGCACCAACCTGGTGTTTAAGCTTGCCGATGTTGCAGCGCGCGTTCTGAACGAAGACTACGACATCGAAATCATCGAGGCGCACCACCGGCATAAGATCGATGCGCCGTCGGGCACGGCGCTGCATCTCGGACAGATCGTCGCCTCCGCGCTGGGCCGCGATCTCGCGGATTCGGCGGTCTATGCCCGCGAGGGCGTCACGGGCGAGCGCAAACCCGCGTCGATCGGTTTCGCAACGGTGCGCGGGGGGGACATTGTCGGCGACCACACGGTGCTGTTTGCCGGCACCGGCGAACGCGTGGAGATCACCGTAAGGGCGGGCAGCCGCGCCACCTACGCGCTTGGTGCCCTGCGCGCAGCCCGTTTTCTCAAGGATAAGCGCAACGGCCTTTTCGACATGCAGGACGTTTTAGGCCTGCGGTAAGCTGTGGCTCGTAACCTTCGGCGCGGTGCGCTTATCGCCGCGCAGCGGTCTTTTCGACATGCAGGAGGTCCAGGGTCCGCGCTGACGTTTGATTTTGGAATCAGGGGATTAGTTAGCAGCACCCGGCTTTGTCGGAGTCCGGGCTTTCGCGTATAATTCCGACTTCAGCGGGATAGGTCTGCAAGACCTGTCCCGCTTTCCATATCTACCCCCCGGGAGTTCAGACGTGCCGCTACGTGAGCCAGCCATCCTCGTACTCAGAGATGGCACGATATTTCGCGGCTCGTCGATCGGCAGCACGGGGATCTCCGTCGGCGAAGTCGTGTTCAATACCGCCATCACCGGTTACCAGGAAATCCTGACCGATCCATCGTATTGCCGCCAGATCGTTACCTTGACCTATCCGCACATCGGCAATACCGGCACCAATCCAGAGGACGTCGAATCCGATAAGGTTTATGCGGCCGGGCTGGTGATACGCGAGCTGTCGCTGCTCGCGAGCAGCTGGCGTAAGACGCAGGACCTGGCGTCCTATCTCCGCGAGCAAACCGTCGTCGCAATCGCCGATATCGACACTCGGAAGCTGACGCGCATTCTGCGCGAAAAAGGCGCCCAGGACGGCTGCCTGATGGCCGGGGAAATCGATGACAACGCTGCGCTCGAGGCGGCGCGTGCTTTCCCCGGGCTGGCCGGAATGGATCTGGCCAAGGTCGTGAGCTGCCGCCAGGCCTATGCGTGGCACGAAACCGAGTGGTCGCTCGAATCGGGTTATGGGCGCCTGCAGCAGCCCAGCCTGCACGTGGTGGCTTATGATTTCGGCGTCAAGCGCAATATCCTGCGCAAGCTGGCCGCGCGGGGATGCCGGGTGACCGTGATCCCGGCGCAAAGCACCGCGCAGGCCGCCCTCGCCTATGAGCCTGACGGGGTGTTCTTGTCCAATGGCCCGGGCGATCCCGAGCCATGCGATTACGCGATACGCGCTACGCGGGAGATCGTCAACGCGGGCGTGCCGCTCTTCGGCATCTGCCTCGGTCATCAGCTGCTTGGACTCGCCAGCGGCGCGCGCACTGTGAAAATGAAGTTTGGACACCACGGCGCCAACCACCCGGTGCAGGACCTCGAAAGCGGCCGCGTGATGATCAGCAGTCAGAACCACGGATTCGCAGTCGACACTGCCACGCTTCCCGCGAATGTGCGCATTACGCATGTGTCTTTGTTCGACGGCACACTGCAGGGCTTTGCGCGGACCGATAAACCCGCGTTCTGTTTCCAGGGCCACCCCGAAGCGAGTCCCGGACCGCACGATGTGGACTACCTGTTCGACCGATTCGTCGGGATGATGGAAAAACGCGCCGCGCAGCCGTCGAAGCGGGCGACGAACGCGGAGGAAGCCGCGTAGGGAAACCCTGCGCGTTCAAGTGCGGTTAGAACAGTTCATGCCCAAACGTACCGACATCAAAAGCGTGCTTATCATCGGCGCCGGACCGATCGTGATCGGCCAGGCGTGCGAGTTCGACTATTCGGGCGCTCAGGCGTGCAAGGCGCTGCGCGAAGAGGGCTTTCGCGTCGTGCTGGTGAACTCCAATCCCGCCACGATCATGACCGATCCCGACATGGCGGACGCCACCTACATCGAGCCCGTCACCTGGCAGATGGTGGAGAAAGTGATCGCCCTCGAGCGCCCGGACGCGGTGCTGCCGACAATGGGCGGGCAGACCGCGTTGAACTGCGCACTCGATCTCGCCAAGCATGGCGTGCTCGAGAAGTACGGCGTCGAGATGATAGGCGCCCAGAAAGAATCGATCGACAAGGCGGAAGACCGCGAGAAGTTCAAGCAGGCGATGGGCAGGATCGGTCTGGCGAGCGCGCAGTCCGCGCTTGCGCACAGCCTCGAAGAGGCGCTGCAGGTACAGGCCGCGGTCGGCTATCCGACGATCATCCGACCCTCGTTCACGCTCGGCGGCACGGGCGGCGGCATCGCGTACAACAAGGAGGAGTTCGTCGCAATCTGCGAGCGCGGCTTCGAAGCGTCGCCCACGCACGAGGTGCTGGTCGAAGAATCGGTGATCGGATGGAAAGAGTTCGAGATGGAGGTGGTGCGCGATCGCAAGGACAATTGCATCATCATCTGCTCGATCGAGAACGTCGACCCCATGGGCGTGCACACCGGCGACTCGATCACCGTAGCGCCCGCGCAAACGCTTACGGACAAGGAATACCAGATCATGCGCGATGCCTCGATCGCGTGCCTGCGCGAGATAGGCGTCGACACCGGGGGGTCGAATGTCCAGTTCGCCATCAATCCCGACGATGGACGCATGTTGATCATCGAGATGAATCCGCGCGTGTCGCGCTCGTCGGCGCTGGCGTCCAAAGCGACGGGCTTTCCGATCGCGAGGATCGCGGCCAAACTGGCGATCGGCTATACGCTCGACGAATTGCGCAACGAAATCACCGGCGGCGCGACGCCCGCATCGTTCGAGCCCACGATAGATTACGTCGTCACCAAGGTGCCGCGCTTCGCCTTCGAGAAGTTCCCTCACGCGAACGACCGGCTGACGACGCAGATGAAGTCGGTTGGGGAAGTGATGGCCATCGGGCGCTCGTTCCAGGAATCGTTTCAAAAAGCGCTGCGCAGTCTCGAGGTCGGGGTCGATGGGCTCAACCAGAAAACCACCGACCGCGAGAGGATCGAGAAAGAGCTGGGCGAGCCGGGGCCGGAGCGCATCTGGTATGTCGGCGACGCATTCGAGAACGGCTTCACTCTCGAGGAAGTGCACCAGCTGACGCGCATCGATCGCTGGTTTCTGGCGCAGATCAAGGAGATCGTCGATCTCGAGATGAATCTGGATGACCGGCGGCTCGCCGAGCTCGACGCGGATACGCTGCGCACGCTCAAGCGCAAGGGATTTTCCGACCGGCGCCTCGCCTATCTGCTCAAGTCGACGGAAACGGAAGTCCGTGCGCACCGCCACAGTTTCGGCCTGCGCCCGGTGTACAAGCGCGTCGATACCTGCGCTGCCGAATTCGCCACCACCACCGCGTACCTGTATTCGACCTACGAGGAGGAATGCGAAGCCGCCCCGTCATCGCGCCGCAAGGTGATGGTGCTCGGTGGCGGGCCCAATCGCATCGGGCAGGGCATCGAGTTCGACTATTGCTGCGTGCATGCCGCGCTGGCGCTGCGCGAAGACGGTTACGAAACCATCATGGTGAACTGCAATCCGGAGACCGTTTCCACCGATTACGACACGTCGGACCGGTTGTATTTCGAGCCGCTGACGCTGGAAGATCTGCTCGAGATCGTGCACGTGGAAAAGCCCTTCGGCGTCATCGTTCAGTACGGCGGCCAGACTCCCCTCAAGCTCGCGCGTGCGCTCGAGGCGAACGGCGTGCGCATCATCGGCACTACCCCCGATGCGATCGACGTCGCGGAGGACCGCGAGCGCTTTCAGAAGCTGCTCAACAAGCTCAAGCTGAAGCAGCCGCCCAACCGCACGGCACGCAGCGCCCAGAGGGCGCTGGCGCTGGCCGGGGAGATCGGCTACCCGCTGGTGGTGCGGCCCTCTTACGTCCTCGGCGGCCGCGCCATGGAGATCGTGCACGAGCAAAGCGATCTCGAGCGTTACATGCGCGAGGCAGTGAAGGTCTCGAACGATTCGCCCGTGCTGCTCGACCGTTTTCTGAATGACGCGACGGAGGTCGACGTCGACGCCATCTGCGACGGCAGGGAAGTGCTCATCGGTGGCATCATGGAGCACATCGAGCAGGCCGGCGTTCACTCGGGGGACTCGGCATGCTCCCTGCCGCCTTTCAGCCTGCCGGCGCAGATTCAGGACGAGCTGCGCCGGCAGACCGTCGCGCTGGCGCACGCGCTCAAGGTCGTCGGTCTCATGAACGTTCAGTTTGCAATTCAGAGAACCGCGCAGGGCGATGCGATTTACGTGCTCGAAGTCAATCCGCGCGCCTCGCGCACGGTGCCGTTCGTGTCGAAGGCGACCGGGCTGCCGCTCGCCAAGATCGCGGCGCGCTGCATGGTCGGCAGGACCCTCGCGGATCAGGGCGTGCGCGCTGAAGTGGTGCCGCCGTATTATTCGGTCAAAGAAGCGGTGTTTCCGTTCATAAAATTCCCGGGGGCGGATACCATACTGGGGCCGGAAATGAAATCCACTGGCGAAGTCATGGGGGTCGGCGCGAGCTTCGGCGAGGCGTTCATCAAATCGCAGCTCGCGGCCGGCGATCGGCTCCCCGAGTCTGGTCGGGTATTCATCAGCGTGCGTGACGCCGACAAGTCCGCGGCGGTGGCGATCGCGCGCGATCTTGCCGCGCTCGGCTTCAGCCTGGTCGCCACCCGCGGCACCGCCGCGGCGCTCGCCGCGGCTGACCTGGCCGTAATGCCGATCAACAAGGTGGCGGAAGGGCGTCCCCACGTGGTGGACATGATCAAGAACGGCGATATTCAGCTGATCGTGAACACGGTGGAGGACAAGCGCACCGCGGTGCGCGATTCCTACGCGATTCGGCGCGCAGCCCTGCAGGGCCGCGTGACGCTTTATACGACGCTCGCGGGGGCGCGCGCCGCGTGCACCGGTATGCAGCAATCGCGCGAGATGAAAGCTTACGACGTGCAGGGTTTACATTCGCGGCTGAGGGAATTCGCATGTTAACGCGCGCGGCGACATGAGCAAGGTTCCCCTCACGGTGGTAGGCGCCGAGAAACTCCGTGCCGACCTGCACGAGCTGAAGACGGCGCAGCGTCCCCGCGTCATTCAGGCCATTGCGGAAGCGCGTGCCCATGGCGATCTCGCGGAAAACGCCGAATATGCTGCGGCCAAGGAGCGGCAGAGTTTCATCGAAGGCCGCATCGCCGAGCTGGAGAGCAAGCTCGCGAACGCGCAGATCATCGATCCCGCGCTGCTCGACGCGGATGGGCGTTGTGTCTTCGGCGCTACGATCGAGCTGGAAGACCTGACCAGCAGCGAGGTGGTGACCTATCAGATCGTCGGCGATGACGAAGCCGATATCAAGGATGGCAAGATTTCGATCAGCTCACCGATCGCGCGGGCGCTGATCGGCAAGTATTCGGGCGACGTTGCCGAAGTGAAAGCACCCGGGGGCGTTCGCGAATACGAGATACGCGACGTCAAATACGTGTGAGGGTGTCGCGGGGCGGGAACGACCCGCTCACCGCGAGTTGCTCGAGTGGACCTCGGTAGCGGCTATCCGCCGAGATTGCTGTCTACGCATCCGTTCAGTGCGGAGCGCATGGCGCGTGTCGTGGGATTGATCCAAACGCGGGGTTGGCCGGTGGACGGTCCCGCAGACTGCGCTGCCCGAAAAGGTGCGCCGCCATGCGCACGGCCGGCAATGAGGTCAGCGCTGGAAGCTGCGCTTGGTGCGCCGCGGCGCCTTGCGCCGTATTTTCGGTTTGGGCGCGCGCGCTGCGTCGTCCTCGCGACGCGGACGAAACACGACCAGGATCTTGCCGATATGCTGCACAGGCGCTGCCTCCAACGCGTCGCAGATTTCGCTGAGCAGGGCAGCACGCGCTGCGCGTTCTCCCGAGAGTACGCGGATCTTGATCAGTTCACGGCTCGCCAGAGCGCGCACTATTTCCGCGAGGACGGCCGGCGTCAGGCCGGCATTGCCGACCATGATCACCGTATGCAGCGCGTGCGCGCGGGTACGCAATGCACTGCGTTGGGTTGGGGTGAGTTCGAGCTGCATGGTGGGGGCGCAGTCTAGCTCATGAAACGGTCCAAAACCAGCAAACAATGGATGCGCGAGCACGTGAACGACGTGTACGTGCAGCGCGCGAAGCAGGCAGGCTATCGCTCGCGTGCCGCTTACAAGCTGCTGGAAATTGCCAAGCGCGACAAGCTGCTCAGGCCCGGCATGGTGGTCGTCGATCTGGGCGCGTCTCCGGGCGGATGGTCCCAGGTCGCGCAGAGCGTAGTGGGTCCGCAGGGGCGGGTAATCGCGCTCGATGTGCTCGATATGGCGCCATTGCCGGGCGTTACTTTTTTGCGCGGCGACTTTCGGGATGCAACGGCGGCGGCTGTCTTGGCGCAGGCATTGGGCGAACGCGCGGTCGATCTTGTATTGAGCGACATGTCGCCCAATATCAGCGGTATCAGCATGAGCGACCAGGCCCGTACGATCGAGCTCGCCGAACTCGCGCTCGAATATGCTGCCAAACACCTGAAACCGCGCGGCAGTCTTCTCGTGAAAACGTTCCAGGGCTCTGGATTTCAAGAGTTTTTTTCGCATGTTCGGGCATTGTTCGAGCGCGTAGCGACGCGTAAACCGGAGGCTTCGCGCGCGCGCAGCAACGAGATCTACGTGCTGGCCCTGGGGCGGCGCCCCGTGCCGTTGTCAGGGCGGGTGCAGGCGCGTGACGCAACCGCGCGGTCCGACGGAAAAGAGTTTAGAATTGAGCAAGATAGGCGCCGAACTGAAGAAGGAGGTTAGTTGAACAATCTGATTAAAAACGTGGCAATCTGGCTGGTCATAGCGTTGGTGTTGATGACTGTGTTCAACCAGTTCAGCACGCGGCAGGCCGCGCAAAGCATCATCCCGTATTCCCAGTTCATGGAAGAGGTCAAGCAGGGGCGCGTCAGTTCGGCCGTCGTCGAGGGTCGCACCGTACGCTGGCAATCGAGCGACAATCGCAAGTACGTCACTTACAGTCCTGGCACCCTCGGTGACCTGTGGATGGTCAGCGATCTGCTCAAATATGGTGTGAAGGTTGACGCCAAGCCCGAGGAAGAGCAGAGCTTTCTCATGCAGATTTTCATATCGTGGTTCCCGATGCTGCTGTTGATCGGCATCTGGATCTTCTTCATGCGCCAGATGCAGGGCGGCGGTCGCGGGGGCGCGTTCTCCTTCGGCAAGAGCCGCGCGCGCATGATGGACGAAAGCAGCAACACGGTGACGTTCGCCGATGTGGCGGGATGCGAAGAGGCGAAGGAAGAAGTGTCGGAGCTGGTCGAGTTTCTGCGCGACCCAGGCAAGTTTCAGAAGCTCGGCGGGCGCATCCCGCGCGGGGTGCTGATGGTGGGCAATCCCGGGACCGGCAAGACACTGCTGGCGCGCGCGATCGCCGGCGAGGCGAAAGTGCCGTTTTTCAGCATTTCGGGCTCCGATTTCGTCGAGATGTTTGTCGGCGTAGGTGCCGCGCGCGTGCGCGACATGTTCGAGCAGGCGAAAAAGCACGCGCCGTGCATCGTCTTTATCGACGAGATCGACGCCGTTGGCCGCCAACGCGGCGCGGGGCTGGGCGGCGGCAACGACGAGCGCGAGCAGACGCTCAACCAGCTGTTGGTGGAAATGGACGGCTTCGAGGGCGCGGCCGGCGTGATCGTGATCGCCGCAACCAACCGTCCCGATGTGCTCGATCCGGCGTTGATGCGTCCGGGTCGCTTCGACCGCCAGGTCGTGGTGCCGCTGCCTGATATCCGTGGCCGCGAGCAGATATTGCTGGTTCACATGCGCAAGGTCCCGCTCGCGCCCGACGTGAAGGCCGACATCATCGCGCGTGGGACTCCGGGCTTCTCCGGTGCCGATCTCGCCAACCTGGTGAACGAAGCCGCCTTGTTCGCCGCCCGGCAGAGCAAGCGCCTGGTCGACATGGACGACTTCGAGCGCGCGAAGGACAAGATCATCATGGGCGCAGAGCGCCGTTCGCTCGTCATGCCCGAGCACGAGCGCAAGAACACGGCCTACCACGAATCCGGGCACGCCCTCGTGGCGAAGCTGTTGCTCAAGACCGATCCGGTCCACAAGGTGACCATCATTCCGCGCGGGCGCGCGCTAGGGGTGACGATGCAGTTGCCGACCGAAGACCGCTACAGCATGGACCGCGAGCAGATACTGCAGAACATCTCGGTGTTGTTCGGCGGGCGCATCGCCGAAGAAATTTTTATGGGACAGATGACCACCGGCGCTTCGAACGACTTCGAGCGCGCGACGGAAATGGCGCGGCGCATGGTGACGCAGTGGGGTATGAGCGATGCCATGGGACCCATGGTCTATGGCGAGAACGATGGCGAGGTATTCCTCGGACGCTCGATCACGACGCACAAGAACGTGTCGGAAGACACGATGCGCCAGGTCGATGCGGAAATCCGCCGCATCATCGATCAGCAGTATGGAGTCGCGCGCAAGCTCGTCGAGGACAACCGCGACAAGATCGAAAAAATGGCCGCGGCGCTGCTGGAATGGGAAACCATCGACGCCGATCAGATCAACGACATCATGGAAGGACGCGATCCGCGTCCGCCCAAGCCGACTCCGACCGTGGTCGTGCCGCCCAAGGATCATCCTCCCAGCGCGAACGTTGCGCCTGCGCCTGCGCCAGGCGCCTGACCGCGCCGGCGCAGGGTAGCTTAGAAGCGGAATATGCCGCGAGAGTTGCTCGCGCGGTCTGTGCCATTGTCGGCCGTTTGCATGTCCACACCTGAGCTGCTGCGCTGCGGCAGGTTTTGTTTGCGGTTAACACGGCCCCTGATCATGGGGGTCGTAAATCTCACTCCCGATTCCTTCTCGGACGGTGGCGCGCATGCTTCCCAAGACCGACCCGGTGCATAAGGTTACGGTGATTCCTCGCGGACGTGCGCTCGGCGTCACCATGCAGCTGCCGACCGAGGACCGCTACAGCCAGGACCGCGATCGGCTGCTGAGCATGATTGCGGTGCTGTTCGGCGGCCGCGTCGCCGAAGAGTTGTTCATGCACCAGATGACCACCGGCGCTTCGAACGACTTCGAGCGCGCCACCGAGATCGCGCGCCGCATGGTGACGCAGTGGGGCATGTCCGACGAGCTCGGCACCATGGTGTACGGCGAGAACGAGGGCGAGGTATTCCTCGGCCGCTCGGTCACCACGCACAAGAGCGTCTCCGAAGCGACCATGCAGAAGGTCGACGCCGAGATCCGCCGCATCATCGACCAGCAGTACCGCGTCGCCCGCAAGATCCTCGAGGAGAACCGCGAAAAGGTCGAGGTGATGGCCAAGGCGCTGCTCGAGTACGAGACGCTCGACGCCGACCAGATCGGCGACATCATGTCCGGCAAGCCGCCGCGGCCGCCGAAGCCCACCGGCTCGCAGCCCGCCGCGAAGCCGCCCGCGAGCGACGCCGGCGCCGAGGGCGCCACCGCACCTGCGCCGACCGCCTAAGAAGTTGCGCTGCGGGCGTTTCGAGCTTTCGCTCGAGCGCCCGCTCGTCATGGGCGTGATCAACGTTACGCCCGACTCGTTTTCCGACGGTGGCATGTTTTTCAGCCGGAAGCTCGCCATCGCCCACGCCCGCAAGCTGGCCAAGGAGGGCGTCGATATCATCGATATCGGCGGGGAGTCCACCCGCCCGGGCGCCGCGCCGGTGCCCGAGGACGACGAGCTGAGCCGGGTCCTGCCGGTGCTCGAGCAGCTCTCCGACCTTTGCGTTTCGGTCGACACGCGCCGGCCGGCGGTGATGAAGGCGGCGCTCGCGGCGGGGGCCTCGATGATCAACGACGTCGACGCGCTGACCGCGCCAGGGGCGCTGGAGGCCGTCGCGGAGAGCGACTGCGCAGTGTGCCTGATGCACAAGAAGGGCGAGCCGCCCACGATGCAGCAGGACCCCCATTACGACGACGTGGTGGCGGAAGTCAAAGCCTTCCTGCAGCAGCGCGTGGACGCGGCCTTGGCGGTGGGCGTCGCCGCCGGGCGCATCGTCGTCGACCCGGGCTTCGGG
>JBKJZR010000012.1:0-8704 GCA_046715035.1 Burkholderiales bacterium
AGCGGGCTGGTGGAAGGAGAGGTGCGTGCGTTCCGCGGCGATTACCGCGCAGCAATCAAAGCCATCAATAATTTCGCGGAAACGCTCGCCAAGCACCCCGGAGTCGCCGAAGTTCGAGTCGTGAAGCTTCCGCTCAATATAAGTCCCAGCCTCATCCTGTCGGGGAACACGACCGAGAGCGGGAGTCATACGGGCACGGCAGCATTCAAGCTGCTGCTGGTCCTCAAACAGTCATGAACTCCGCCGACCTGCGCGCACTGCGGGATCCGCTGATCGTGATGATCGTCGTGGTGGCGATCGGAGCAGGACTCATCTATTACCTCGACCATTCGCTGAAGATTGCGATCCAGGAATACGCCCAGCAGCAAAAACAGTTGCGCGATGCGCGCACCCGCCTGCAGAGATCGGGCGACGAAAAAGAGATCATCGTGCGCTATTTGAACGATTATCAGGCGTTGCAGCGCATTGGATTCGTCGGCGATGAACAGCGCATCAACTGGATAGAAGGTCTGCGTTTGTCGAATCAGCAGGCGCAGCTGTTCGGCGTCGAGTATCAGATCGGCGCGCAGCAGCCCTATCCCTACGCGAGCGAACTCGATCCCGGGCAGCTCACGCTCCATCAATCGATCATGAAGGCGAGCTTCCGGCTGCTGCACGAAGGCGACCTCGTGCACTTTCTCGCTACCCTCGCGCGGCAGGGCGCGGGCTTCTTTTCAGTGAATCAATGTCTTGTTGAGCGGCTCGACAGCGATGGCAACATGCGCTTCCAGCCGCATCTGCGCGCCGATTGCGAGCTCGCGTGGATTACCCTGCGTCCGGCGGCACCGGGGGACAAGAAATCATGAACCACCGCTGCCTGGCGATCGTCCTCTCATGCCTGGCGGGCAGCGCCTGCGCCGCGGATCTGGGGCGCATGTTTTTCACGCCCTCCCAGCGTGCCGCGCTCGACGACGCACGCAGAAAGAGCAGCCGTGGAGAGGTCGTTGGCGAAAGCCGGAAAGCAGAGGCCCCGCCGCAGAACGTCAGTGTGAGCGGCTTGGTGCGCCGCAGCGACGGCAAGAGCACGATCTGGGTAAACAGCCAGCCGGTGACTGAAAAACAGACTGGCAGCATCACGATTGCGCCTGCGCAACGCGACGGCCAAGTGAGACTGACGGTGCCTGAAAGCGGACGCAGCGTCGATCTCAAAGTCGGGCAGAGCGTGGAAGTTCTCAGCGGCACCATCGAGGAGAGTTACGCCCGGCGCGTTCCGGCAAGTCCTGCCCCCGGCGCGCCGACACCCGAAGGCCGTGCATCCGACGCGGGGAAAACCCCGGCGCCGGCAGTAAGATCGGAAGGCATCCGGCTCAGACGTCCCGCGCGCACTCGCGAGGGCGACATCCAGGACGATCAGGCGGGGTCCGCAGGACGAAAATAGGTGTGGTGGTCGCGCACTGCCGTGGGTGCGCGATGGCACCGCTTCGCTGCTCGGCACGGACTCGCCAGCGCCGACGCGCGGAGCCTGATACGCTCAGGAGCGGATGCGGTCGGTCACCGCAGAACGCGCGTCCATCTCCTGCCTGATCGCAGCGGCGAGTTCGTCTTGGGAAAGATCAACGTCGACTGTGTCCTCTCCCGTCCATTTGGCGCGCTGCATCGTTTCAGCGTCGGCAACGATCTTGCGGGCTTCCAGTCGTTTACGGTTGTGATAAAACTCGAGCTGCTCCCGCAGCAATTTTTGCCCCACCACGCCGGCAATGAGCAGACCCAGGCCGACGGCTGCGTACACCGTCCATAGCCAGAAATCGCGGCAGACGATCGCCTGCATGTCGCGGCCCGCGCAATACCGCGCATAGTGCAGCAGCTTCCCCAGCTGTTCCCAGTACTGCTCGACTATTTCGAAAGCTTGCGGACGACCTCCCGGGGCTGCCGACGAGACCAGGCCGCATTCTCTGCGCAATGCCAGATGCTTTCAACGGCCGCACCCGTTGAAAGCAATGCGCGACGTCTTACAGCCTGTCACCGCAAAGTGCACAAACCGCGCACTCGCATCGCGATCCACGGGCCTGTCCTGGCAAGATGGGGCCGGTACGTCTGCCCTTTGCCGCTGCGAGCGCTGCGATTATGATTACGCATGCCGCTCCCCCGCAATGGCCACGTCGGTCGCCGTAACCAGGGCTTTGCGCTAATGCTCGTCCTGCTGCTGGTAGGAGTGGGCGTCGCTGCAACCCTGTTTACCTTTTTTAGCTCGACCGAGCTGACCCTCGAGAGCGATCGAAATACCGCAGCTGCCCTGGCACAAGCCAAGCAGGCACTCATCGCGCGTGCCGTCACCGACGACAACCGCCCCGGCAGCTTTCCGTGTCCCGATGCTGATGGCGACGGGGTGGCCGATTTGCTGTCCGGTCCCGACTGCCCCTCGTATATCGGTCGCCTGCCGTGGCGGAGTCTGCGCATACCCGATCTCCGCGACGCCAGCGGGGAGCGCCTGTGGTACGCGCTGTCGCGACCCTTTCGCGATGACAATTCCGCGCAGATCAACAGTGACACCCGCGGGGCGATCACCGTTTTCGAAGCGGATGGCACCTCGCAGCTGACGAGCGAAGCGGTGGCGGTGATCTTTGCGCCGGGTGCTGCATTCGGCGTCCAGGTGCGCGACGGCGCCAACCAGAATATCGCAGTTAATTATCTGGATATCAGCAGTGGCATCAACAACGCCAACCCGGTGTTTCCTAGCGGACCCTTTATCGTTGGCCGCGTGCGCGACGCCGGCAATCCGAACTATAACGACCGCGTCCTTTTCGTCACGACGGCGGAGTTCATGCCCACCGTCGAAATGCGCGTGGCTCGGGAGATCCGGTCGCGGCTCCAGAGTTATCGCGCCAACTCGCTGTGTGCGTGCTACCCTTGGGCCGACAATTTTTTGGGCTCCGACGGGATCAGCGACGTAGGGGTGAATCGCGGGAGACTCCCGGTCACGGCAGCGCCGGAAAACTGGGGAACAGGCAGCATCCCCGCCCTGCCGTCGTGGGTCGCAACCAACTCTTGGCATAACGTCATCTATTACAGTGTGGGGCGACAGAGCTCGGACGGTGGCGGCGCAGGATGCACGACCTGCGTGGACATCAGCCTGACGGTAAACGGCAACCCGGGTTTCGACGCCGTGTTTTTTACCCCTGGTACGCCCCGCGCGGGAGTCACGCGGCCGAGCAACAGCCTGGGCGACTATCTGGAGGACGCACAGAATAACAGTGGCACGGGTGACGTCTACACTACGCCGAGCTCGCCGGCGCTCGACCGCGATCGCATCGTGACGTTCTGAACGCCGCGACGCCTCTCATGGAATCCACACGCTGCCAGTTGCGCAGGCGCGGTTTCAGCTTGATCGAGCTCGCGGTCGCTGTCTTCGTGGTCGCCTTGTTTTTGAGCAGCATTCTGGTGCCGCTGACAAGTCAGGTCGCGCAACGCCGGTTCAGCGATACGCAGAAGACGCTCGCCGACATCAAAGAGGCGCTGCTCGGTTTCGCGATGGCGAACGGCAGGCTGCCGTGCCCGGCCTCGGCCGCAAGCAACGGCGTGGAAAGTTTTGCGGCAGGTGGCAGCGCCGCCAACGGCAACTGCTCCAATTTCTTCGACGGTTTCTTGCCCGCGGTCACCTTGGGCTTCACGCCCATCGACGCCCAGGGTTACGCGCTCGACGGGTGGGGTCTCGTGCAGAACCGCATTCGCTATGCGGTATCGAACCAGTCTCTCACCGCACCGGATGGCACGGTGATAACCAACCCGTTCACGCGGGTCAACGGCATGCGCAACGCCACGATAGCTGTGATCGCCGCGGGCAATCTCCTGTACGTCTGCAGTACGGGGACCGGTATCACGACGAGCTGCGCGGCTAACACGACGCTTACTGCGAATGCGCCTCTCGTCGTCTGGTCGGTCGGCGCCAATGCCGTCGACGGCGGCACGAGTGTCGATGAGGCCCAGAACCCCAATCCCAATGGCGGCAGCGCCGACAGGTTTTTCGTCTATCATCCGCCGTCGTCGGGGACGGGAGCTGAATTCGACGACCTCGTGACCTGGGTTTCGGTCGGCAACCTCACGAGCAGGCTCGTTGCCGCCGGCCAGCTGCCCTGATCAGCTGCCGTTGCGTGCCAGCTCGAAGCACACGTGACCGTCGCGGTTGCTTGCCAGGGCAAGTCTGTAACCCAATTGTTCCGCCTGCTTCGCCGCCTGATAGAGGCCGATCCCGAGTCCGGTTTCTGACGGGACCGGCGCCGTGAACACACGCTTCGCTACCGTTGGCGGCAGCGCGGTACCGCTGTCGCAGATGGTCATCTCCCCGCCTGCATCAGGCTTGAATGCGACCCTGATGGTGAGACCCGGCTGTTCCTGCGCTTTGGCGAGCGCATTCTGCAAAAGGTTCTCCGCGACGCTGTCGAAAAGCTCGCCCGGCAGCTTCACCCCGGCCAGATCTCCGTCGTCGAAGAAGGCAATGCCGCTGCGCAGGTAGCGCTGTTTCAGGCTGTCCCACCATCCCGTCGCGTCGGTGAGCACGACCGAGGCGCGCTCGGGCGCCTTGAGCTTTTCCAGCGTCGTCGTCAGTCGCTGCGCGATCAGCGGCAGTTGCCGCTTGATGAGCTCTTGCAGCGCGGCGGCCTGATCCGGACCGCTCGTCTCGGCGGCGCCGCACAGCGATTTTAATGACTGCAGCAGATTCTTCACGTCGTGCGTCAGGCGGGCACCGGTCTCGTAGATCGCCTGCGTGTAAGCGTTCTGCCGCTGCGTTTCCTCGCGCAGCTTGGCTTCGTAAAAATGCCCGATCATCTGCGTCAATAGCTTCAGGTGAAGCAGTAAGGCCGGGCTCAGCGACCACCGCGTGTGAAACGTCAGGGTCAGATTCTGAAAGGAATAATCGGCCTGGAACCGCGAGCGCTCGCCGATTTCGCCACTGCTGTGCGGTTCCTCCCAGGCGAGCCCCGACACCCACGGCAGCTCACACATGTCGCGCAAGGCCAGCTTCAGGAAGCGCCCTGAATCGAGCTCGCGCTCGGCGAGATTGGCCAGCCCCTGCACCCAGCGCTCGAAAGGCAGACCGAGACTCATGAGGTAGCGCGACAGTAAATGACCGATGCCCGTGAATCCGCTGCGCGGATTCCACAGCCAGCTCAGCGTCACCAGCAGCACTGCCATCACGATCAGGCTTTGAGCGAGTGCGAGGGGATAATCGCCGTGACTGACCTGCTTCACCACGAAACTGCCGAGGACGAGACCCGTTACCAGCAAGAACAGCATCAAGCTGTAAATCAGGTCGACTGCGAGCGGCGAAGACTTCGTCCGGGCTGGCACGCGTATCACCAATATCAGCAGCGGCAACACTTGCAGCCCGTACTGAACGGTGGCAGTCAGCGCCGTATCGAAGCGTTGATTGACGAACAGGTGCGGGACCACCCACATCAGCAGCAGCGACAGCAGATAAACCGCCGCGAGCAGCGCGGCGAGTCGCTGGCGCGGCTGTTCGCTGCCCAGCAGATTGCCCCCGATCAGCGCAAACAGCACCGCGAGCCATACCGCCATCAGCCACCAGCTGTTCCAGCCTGCCAGCACCAGCCCGACGATCACCACCAGCGCTGCGTGGCGCGCTTCGAGGCTGCCCTCGCCGCGCCACATCGGCTGCCACAGGAGAAACAGCCCGAAGTGGGCGAGCAGCAGTGCGCGGGCAGGCCACTCGTCGATGCCCCACGCAAGCGCGTAATGCAGGGCAAACAGCATAGCCGCAAGCCACCATTGCGGACGTGAGCCGGACAGGCGCTGGTTCAAACTAGCTGTGGCGTTCGGCTCCAGAGTCTTGCTCTCTCCGCTTGCCGGCGTGGATTGGGCGGCTTTGGTTATATACTGGTTCGATTTTTCTAAGCAGCGATTATTCCATGCGCAGCCGGCAAATAGTAACAATCGCCCGCTTCACATTGCTCGAGGCGCTGCGCACCCGGCTGTTCTGGCTTTTCATCGCACTGATGCTGGTGATCCTGGGCCTCGGCTATTTCATGCAGCAGCTCGCGATTACCGAGTCCGCGAGGCTGCAAACGGCTTTTTCCGCTGCTGCGCTGCGCTTTGCGGCGGTATTCGTGCTGAGCGTCCACGTGCTGGCGAGTGTCATTCGTGAATTCAACGATAAAGGCCTTGAACTCACGTTGTCGTTCGAACTGCGGCGGTCCCAATATATCGTCGGGCGGCTGCTTGGTTTCGTGTCGATCGCGATGATTCTGGCAACTGCGGCGACGCTGCCGTTTCTGCTGCTGTCGCACCCGTCTGCCGCGCTCCAATGGGGCACGTCGCTCGCATTCGAGTTGGCGCTCGTGGCGGCGCTGAGCCTTTTCGGCATCATCACCTTTACGAGTTTGATGGCGGCAGCTAGCTTCGTTTTCGGTTTTTACCTGCTCTCGCGCGCCTTGACCGCCATCCGGCTGATGAGCGATACGCCGCTGACGGGGGGCGGAACGCCCGCACATCACGTCATTTCCGGTCTCGTCGACATTCTGGCGCTGATCCTGCCTGCGCTTGACCGCTACACACAAAGCACGTGGCTTACCGACAGCCCGCTACCCTGGCCCTCGCTGGCCACGCTCGCGGCGCAAGCCGTGCTCTATACGGTGCTATTGGGGGCGGCTGCGATGTTCGACTTCTATCGCAGGAATCTGTGAGGATCGTCGGCCAGCGGGCACTCGGCACGGTGCCGCCGCTCGTGCGCGTGTTGCTGCTGGCCGCGGTGTGCACGCATGTTGCATGGCAGGCTTTGGAGCAAAAGCCCGTCGCAAGCGCGGCCTCGCTCGGCGCTCCGCCGCCCCTGCCGGTCCTGCGCGTCGCGAGTCTGGGCGAACCCGTGGTGCTCGCCCAGCTGATGATCCTTTATCTGCAGGCATTCGACAATCAGCCCGGAATCAGCATCCCATTTCGCGATCTCGACTACTCGCGCGTAATCCAATGGCTGACGACCACAGTGCACCTCGATCCGCACGGGCAGTATCCGATGATGATGGCGGCCCAAGTGTATTCGCAGGTTCCCGATCCGGCGCGGGAACGCATGATGCTGGCGTTCGTGCATCAGCAGTTCTTGCGCGACCCCAACCGGCGTTGGCGCTGGCTGGCGCATGCGACGATCATGGCGAAGCATCGCTTGCGCGACGACACGTTGGCGCTGCGCTTCGCGCGTGATATCGCGCAGCTCGCGCCCGCAGCGCCCAGTTGGGCGCGCCAGATGCAGATTTTCATTCTCGAGGACATCGGCGAATTCGAGAGTGCACGGATCCTGCTGGGAGGTTTATTGCAAAGCGGCGAAATCGAGGACCGGCGCGAGGCCCACTTCCTTGCACAACGCCTCGAGGCACTCAAGAGCGGCGAAAGGCCGACACGCACGCCGAAAAAATGACAGCCCGAGAAGAGATGATTTATAAAAGTTCTTTTAATATCAATATATTAAAGTTCATATACTTGAGTTAGTTACAATAATTAGTGCTATCCTATTGTCAAATAACATATTTATTGGATATCATGCTACTTAAATGTGCTGCGCGTGAGAAAAATCACAGTTGCGACAAAGCCTTGTGTCGCGGCTACGCCGCGGAGGTAACTGGAACGAAATTTGCAGAATGGCCTACTACTGAATGTACCGCGGGTACGAGAGACAACCAGTATGCAAAGACAATCCGGTTTTACCCTGATCGAAATCGCCATCGTGCTGGTGATCATCGGGCTCCTGCTGGGCGGCGTCCTCAAAGGACAGGAACTCATTACCAGTGCGCGCGTGCGCAACCTCATCGCTACGCAGGACGGCGTCAAGGCTGCATTTTTCGGCTTTCAGGACCGTTATCGGGCGTTTCCCGGAGACTATTCGCAGGCCATCGCCAATATCAACGGCGCGACCGTCGACGGTGACGGCGACGGTCGCGTGGAATTGGCCGGCAGTGGTACGGCCACGCGTGAGGACATCGCGGTATGGGAGCATCTTTCCCGCGCGGGATTCATCAACGGCTCGTATACATACGGCGTGGCGCCCAGCCCTGCCACCAATGCGATCAGCCCCTACACCGTGCCGATGCAGTTGATAAACGACGCTGTTTATGCGGATTCCGCCGCAGCCGTGGCCAAGCACAACGTGAAGACCGGCAATCAGGTTCCGGGAGACATCATCGCCGAGCTGGACCGCAAGATCGACGACGGCGATGCGCTGCGCGGAAGCTTCCGGTTTTCCGATTATGCGCCCGGCGGCAATGCGCCCGTCGGTGTGGGGAGCTGCCACACCGCCGGCGGTCAGTGGATCGTAACTGGCTCCGTGAGCGCGAACTGCGGCGGTGCAAGTTTGTTTTAGCTCGCGTCAATACCAGCGCAGCAGTAGAGGGTCTGCGCTGCCCGGCTGTTTTTCCCTCAAGCGCCTAAACGACCGCGGCTGCGACCCGATCTGCTTCGGCCATATCCGTACGCCTACACCACGCCGAATCAGGCAATGGAGTAGGCGTCCCAGATGTCGATATCGTGCGCGCCCGGCAATGTCCCTCCCCCTGTTTTTGGGGGGGGATTATGTGTATCATTTGACACGATGCGCTGCATAACAAGGCGCCGTCGGATCCCTCCAGGTTTTCACCAAGGACTGCCCGCATGAAGATACAACGCGGATTCACCCTCATCGAAATCGCCATCGTGCTGGTTATCATCGGCCTGCTGCTGGGCGGCG
>JBKJZR010000013.1:0-12295 GCA_046715035.1 Burkholderiales bacterium
CCATGGGCCAGGGCACACCGTCCGTGCTCGAGCACGCAGGCGTCATCGTACAGCGCGTCGATGATGCGGCGCTCATCGGTGAAACCGTGTTTGCCGCCGCGCAGATGACTTTCAGCGCGTGCCGCCCGATCGCCGTGCTGATCGGCCAGCGCGTCATCGGATTCAAGGACTGGAGCAAATAATGGCAGACACCCACACCGCGACGCTCGACCGGCGCGAAGTCGTCACAGCATTGCTCGCTCCGCGCGGCGATACCCTGCTCGTCACCGGCCTCGGCTCGTCGTGCTACGACGCCGGGGCCAGCGGGGATCATCCGCTGACTTTCTACCTGTGGGGTGGCATGGGGGCCGCGGCGATGGTGGGCCTCGGCCTCGCGCTGGCCCAGCCGCAGCGCCAGGTGATCGTGATCACGGGCGACGGTGAGATGCTGATGGGGCTGGGGGCGCTCGCCACCATCGGCGCGCAGGCGCCGAAGAACCTGTCGGTCATCGTCATCGACAACGAGCTCTATAGCGAGACCGGGATGCAGCCCACGCACACCAGCCGCGGCGTCGACCTCGCGGGCATGGCGAAGTCGGCGAATTTCGCGCGCACCGCTACGATACGCACCAAGCCCGAGCTCGATGGCTGGATCCCCCGCGTATACCAGCCGGAGGGCGCGACGTTGCTCGCGATCAAGGTCTCGAACGCGCGCTATCCGATGGCGATCCGGCTGCGCGACGGCGCGCACATCAAGAACCGCTTCCGGGAGGCACTGCTCGGCGCCGAGAAGGCGTTCTACTAAGGAAGCTCTGATTATGCCTTCCTACCAGTTCCAGCTTCCCCTGACGTAGGGGATTTACAAGGGGGCATCGCCCCCTTGTTCAGACATTCCCTAACCTCTGTGCAATCGTTCGGGCTTACATAAGGGAGCCGACATGGATACCGCATCAGCCACGCTCACCAACTACCGCATGCACATCGACGGCCAATGGGTCGCTGCGGCCAGCGGCGAGACTTTCGAAAGCCACAACCCGTATACCGGCAAGCCATGGGCGCTGATTCCGCGCGGCGGCGCCGCCGACGTAGACCGCGCGGTACGCGCCGCCCGGCAGGCATTCACGAGCGGCGAATGGCCGAAGCTGACCGCCAGCCGGCGCGGCGCGCTGCTGCGCAGGCTCGGCGACCTGATCACTGAAAAATCGCAGGACCTCGCCGCGATCGAGGTGCGCGACAACGGCAAGCTGTATGCCGAAATGAGCGCGCAGACCGCCTACATGGCGCAGTGGTACTACTACTACGGCGGTCTCGCCGACAAGATCGAGGGCGCTGTCATTCCGATCGACAAGCCGGACACTTTCAACTACACCCGGCATGAGCCGCTCGGCGTCATCGCCGCGATCGTCCCGTGGAACTCGCCGCTGCTGCTCACCGCATGGAAGCTCGCGCCCGCGCTCGCCGCGGGCAACACCGTCGTGATCAAGCCCTCCGAGTACACGTCGGCATCGCTGCTCGAATTCATGAAGCTCGTCGAAGCGGCCGGGTTTCCGCCCGGGGTCGTCAACGTCGTGACCGGCTTAGGCGCCGAAGCCGGTACCCCGCTCGTCGAGCACCCTTACGTCGCCAAAATCGCGTTTACGGGCTCTGACGCCACCGGCCGCAAGATTTATGAAGCGGCCGCGCGCACGCTCAAGCACGTGAGCATGGAGCTGGGCGGCAAATCGCCCAACATCGTGTTCGATGACGCCGACCTCGACAACGCGGTCAAAGGCGCGATCTCCGGCATCTTCGCCGCCACCGGCCAGACCTGCATCGCGGGCTCACGCCTGCTCGTGCAGGAATCGATTCACGACCGGTTCGTGGAGAAGCTCGTCGCGCTTGCCCAAACCGCGAAGATGGGCGACCCGATGAGCCTCGAGACCCAGGTCGGCCCCGTCACCAACATGCCGCAGTTCAACAAGATCCTGGGGTACATCGACGTCGCGAAGTCGGAAGGCGTGCGCACGGTGCTGGGCGGGGCGAAGGCAACGCGTGCGGAATGCGGCAGCGGCTGGTTCGTCGAACCGACGATATTTACCGGCGTGCGCAACAGCATGCGCATCGCGCAGGAGGAAGTGTTCGGTCCGGTGCTGTCGGTGATTCCGTTCCGGGACGAGGAAGAAGCGATCGCGATCGGCAACGATATCGTCTATGGCCTCGCGGCCGGGGTGTGGACGCAGAATATGCGCCGCGCGTTCCTGATGGCGGAAAAGCTGCAGGCGGGCACCGTGTGGGTGAATACCTACCGCGCCGTCAGCTATCTGTCGCCTTTCGGCGGTTACAAGCAAAGCGGGCTGGGCCGCGAGAGCGGCCAGGAGATGATCAAGGAGTATCTGCAGACCAAGAGCGTGTGGATCTCGACGGCGAAAGAAGTGCCGAATCCGTTCGTCATGCGCTGATCTACCGCTGACAAGGAGGCCCCGCGGCGTGTGGCGCGGTGGGATATCTCAGCCCGCGGCTTCCGGCGCGACCAGTCGATTGAAACGCGCGAAGAAGTCGGCCGCGAACTTGGCAGCGACGCCCTGCACCAGGCGCGCGCCGACCTGGGCGAGCTTGCCGCCGACCTGCGCTTCGGCGGTGTATTTCAGCTGGGTGCCCTCGGCCACGTCGTGCAGGGTGACGCGCGCAGTCATCTTGCCGAACCCCGCAATGCCGCCGCTGCCCTCGCCCGCGAGGGTATAGCTCTCGTTGTCTTTCTTGTCGGCCAGCGTCATCCTGCCTTTAAACCGGGCCTTGACCGGACCGACCGCGGCGACGACTACGGCCTCGTAGGTATCCGCTTCGATCAGCGTCAGCGATTCGCAGCCCGGCACGCATTGCTGCAGCGTCGCCGCGTCGTTCAGGCGCTCCCATACGATCGCCCGCGGCGCCCTGATCATCGCTTCACCCCTGAGGTCCATTATTGAATGCTTTCGTGACGCAGCGTGTTTTGCTGCGGATGACGGCTTGCGGTGTCCCGGCGGAAACGAGGAGCCGTACCACGTGCTGATTTCGAATCCGGGCAGGCCGCATTCGTCGATGGTAGGGAAATTGGGGGCAACCGTCGAGCGCTTCATGAAATCGTGCAAGCGGCGCGGAAGAACACCGCGAAAGGAGCGCCGCTGTGACGCTCAGAACATTATCTGGAAAAACCTATGGCATCGGCGGCGGACCCGCCCAACAGCGTGGGACCGCGTCTGTGGCATGTGCGCAACCGTTGCGAGGAGAACCTGTCCTGCAATCACCTCATTGCGCTGTCGCGTCCGACTCGACCTAGGGTACCCGACGTAAAGAGCCCATCCTGTTCAAACATTTCCAGCGACGAAGGGGCGTGATCTCGCACAGGCAGCCATCTTCGTACGTTCAATTGCCTGACACGATCTGCAATATCCGGTCTCCATCGTTTCGTGATTCGGCGCCCCGCAATTGCGCAACTGCACGCCCGCCCATACGGCGACCCCTCCGAAAAATAATCCCAGTAGCGTAATCACTTCGTGCATCCTCCCAGCCTTTGTTTTATCTGCAAAGTGCTTTCCTATGCACACAGCGTGCCAGGTGCGAGCGGAGGTCAAAAGTCTCGGTTTTACAGACGATCGGCCATGATTGGCCGCCGGCTTCCGGCGGATTCGTGAGAAAACACACTGATGGCGCGCGGCCGTATGCGATTTTGATCCAGGCGTGCCGATTTCTCAGTGGCGGTGCGTGACGCGGGCGACGATTACGCCAGCCGCGACCGGAAACACGCTTCGCGTGCGAAAAATTGCTCACCCGCTTAGGGCAAACGCCCAGTCGCGATCGCGATTACCCTAAAATGCAGCGCTGAATCCTTTGAGTGTCGCCTCGTTGATGTTCACACCCGCCTATACCGAACTGTGCCGCGTTTACTCACGCATTTATCGCTATCACCATCTGGGGGCCATCGTCGGCTGGGACCGCAACGCCATGATGCCACCTAAGGGCAATGCGGCGCGCGCCGCCGCGGAGGCCGAGCTGAACGCCCTCATCCATCGAACGCGCACCGATCCTCGGCTCGTGGACTGGCTGCAGGCAGCGCACGACGAACCCCTCACCGAGGTCGAACGCGCCAACCTGCGCGAGATGCGGCGCGAGTGGCGCGACGCCCATGCTCTGCCGGAGCGCCTGGTCGAGGAAAAGACGCTGGCTGGCGCGAAATGCGAGCACGCCTGGCGCACGCAGCGGTCGCTCAACGACTGGCCCGGGTTTCTCGAGAACTTCCGCGTCGTCGTGCGACTGGCGCGCGAAGAGGCGCAGCTCCTCGCTGACGACACGGGCCTCACGCGCTACGACGCGCTAATGGACCGCTACGAGCCCGGCGTGCGGGCGGCCGACATCGACCTCATCTTTGCGAACGTCAGGCAGTGGCTCCCCAGGCTGATCAGCCGGGCACACGCAAAACAGGCCGGGGAGACCGTGATTGTGCCCGTCGGGCCCTTCCCCGTCGCTCAGCAGCGCGCTCTGGGCATGACCGTAATGCAGATGCTCGGTTTCGACTTCGAGGCCGGGCGGCTGGACGAAAGCGCGCATCCATTCAGCGGCGGCGTGCCCGAGGACGTGCGGCTCACCACGCGCTACCGCGTGGATGATTTCGCGCATAGCCTGATGGGGGCGATCCACGAGACCGGCCACGCCCGGTTCGAGCAGAATCTGCCGCGCGCCTGGCTCGGCCAGCCGATCGGGGCCGCCCGTTCCTATGGCATCCACGAAAGCCAGAGCCTGTCGTTCGAAATGCAGCTCGCGCGCGGCAGGGCCTTCGTCGGCCTGCTCGCGCCGATAATCGCGTCGACGTTCGGTGCACAGCCGGCCTTCGACGCCGATAACCTGTATCGGCTGTGGACGCGCGTCACGCCCGGTTTGATTCGCGTGCAGGCGGACGAGGTGACCTATCCCGCGCACGTGATTCTGCGCTACGAGATCGAGCGCGCGCTGATCGAAGGCGATATCGAGGCGGAGGACATCCCCGCGCTGTGGGACGAAAAGATGCTGGCTCTGCTCGGTCTCGACACGCGCGGCAACTACACCGACGGCTGCATGCAGGACGTGCACTGGACCGAGGGCGCTTTCGGCTATTTTCCGAGCTATACCCTGGGTGCGATGTATGCCGCTCAGTGGTTCGCCGCCATGCGGCGGGGCACGGCGGATCTCGATTCGCGGATCGCCGCGGGCGATCTGGCCTCGGTGTTCGACTGGCTGCGCGCCCACATCTGGTCGCAGGCCAGCCGCTGGGATACGCCGGAGCTGGTGCGGCGGGCGAGCGGGGAGCCCATCAACCCCGACTATCTGCACGCCCATCTCGAGCGGCGCTACCTGGGTCCGTCGTGATGTTTGAGGCGTGGCGAGGGACGCGCTGCCGCTTAACCCGCGAAAGGAACACGCGCCAGCCGCCGCGCTGTACGCGCGGCGCCCGGCTTCAGCGCTTGGGTAATTCCTCCTTGCTGCGCACAACCACTGGCTTGGGGCCGGTGGCATCCACGGCCATCGGCCGGTTCTGGTCTTCCTGATGGCGCACGACCGCCTGGCGGTGCTCGACCTGCACGGCGTCCATCTTGCGGCTCATTTGCGAATAGACGATGCCGGCCAGCAGCACGGTCAGACACAACAGCGCGAGCGACTGCAGCACGAACTTGACACGCGGCACGCCTTCAGGGAAAAACACGAGGTTGATGCCGAATCGATCCGCAGTCAGCTTGGCGTCGTATCTTGCGCGTCGTTCCGGGTCGGCAAGAATCGCGTGGCCTTCCCGCATCAGGTTTCTCGCCCTGACAGCCTCGGCGGTGCCGCTTAGCGCCTTGTTCGCGTCGAGCCTGGCCGTAGCTTTCTCGTAAGCCGCGTCGATTTGTGCGCGATCGGCATCGGCGAGCACATCGAGCATCTGATAGAACGAACGCTTCATAGGGGTTTGCGCTCAGGTCGCAATACGTCGGCGGACACGCATGCGCGCGGCGATCAGCCTTTGGGAATGGCTGTTCCTCCCGGTCGCGCGCGCTGGCCGCGATGCAGCTGACCTTGAATGCGCAGGTTAAGGTCATATTTTTGCCGCGCCTCGGGATCCGATAGCACCCGGTAAGCGTCGTGCAATGCCAGACACTGCAGTCGCGCCTCCGCATTGCGCTTGTTGTCGGGATTATAGAGATCGAATTTCTTGACGAGGCGAAAGTATGACTGCTGGATTACCTTGTGCGTAGCCTGCGGGGTCACGCCGAGACGATCGTACAACGTCTTCATTTTCCCTCCTGCCGGCGGCCAGCAAACGGCCGATACAGCCATAGAATCAATCTTCGAAATACCTGTCAAATCTATCAATTTGTTAGATTTTCTTTAAGCAACTGATTAAAATAGCGTTTTCGCCACGCACGGCGGCACCGCGCCAAGAAATTTGTGTCCTACCGAGAAATATTGCCCAGTTTGCCTTTAAATCTCATATACATACACCATGAACAGCCTGGGAAAATTCGGCCTGCTCCATTTCTCCGGCGCAGACGCGCGATCGTTTCTGCACAGTCAGCTGAGTTGCGATGTGAACACTCTGGAGGCCGCGCGCGCGCAGTTCGGCAGTTACAACACGCCGCAGGGGAGAATGCTGGCGAGTTTCCTGCTGTGCCACACCGAAGCGGGTTACTTCATGCAGCTCGCGCGTGAGCTGACCGCCTCGATACGCAAGCGGCTGACGATGTATATCCTGCGCGCCAAAGTTGAGATCGCCGACGTCAGCGAGCAGTACGAGATCATCGGATTAGCCCGCGCGCACGATGCGCTGGCTGCCATGTTCGGCAGGATTCCGGACGGGAAACTCGAGCTGACCGCGAACAGCGGTGCTTATTTGCTGAGGCTGGACGACCGCCGCTTTGAGATAATAGCCCCCCGTGACAGTGCGCAGGCCCTCCTGGCTGCACTCGGTTCGACGGCCGGGGGCGAACCGGCGCAGTGGGAGTGGCTGGATATCCGCGCCGGCATTCCATGGATCACGCCGGCTACACAGGAACAGTTCGTGCCGCAAATGGCCAACCTCGATGTCCTCGGCGGGGTGAGCTTCAACAAAGGGTGTTATCCCGGTCAGGAAATCGTGGCGCGCATGCATTATCTCGGACGACTCAAGCAGCGCATGTACCTGGCGAACATTCCCGGCGCGACCTCGCCGCAGCCTGGAGACAAGCTGTTCAGCAGCGGTTTCGGTGAACAGGCGAGCGGCATGATTGTCAATGCCGCACCGGCGCCCGGCGGTGGCCACGACGTGCTCGCCGTGATGCAGATCGAAAGCGCGCAGCGCGCAGACGCCCGCTGGCAGTCGCTGGCGGGCCCGGCGCTGAAATTCATCGAATTGCCGTACCGGGTATAACCTGGCCGCCGCTACACACCCGGGATGTCATCTTCCTACTACATCTATTACCGAATCGACCCCGCGAAAACGAACCAGGGAGAGCACATGATCAAAGCATTGCTGACCAGGGTCCGCGACGCGACAGGCGTCGCGGGACGCCTGTTGAAGAAGCGCGGCGACCCTCATCTATGGATGGAGGTCTACGAGAACGTCGCGGACGAGTCGACGTTCGAGTCGGAACTGGCGGCTGCCGCCGGAACCTTGCAGGTCACGGGTTTTTTGCAGAGTGGCGGACGCCACGTCGAATGTTTTGAAGGCTGATCCGCAATGTGTCTAATTCTTTTCGCGCATAAGGCGCACCCGCGCTATCCCCTGGTGCTCGCAGCAAATCGCGACGAGGCCTACAGCCGGCCAAGCGCTGCCGCGGGCTTCTGGAATGACCATCCGCACATCTACGGTGGCCGTGACCTCGAACACGGCGGCACCTGGCTGGGGCTGACCCGCGGCGGGCGCCTGGCGGCTGTCACCAATTTTCGCGACGGTTACGCTGCCGGGAAGAGCGCGCGCTCGCGCGGCGAGCTGACCGGCAACTATCTGCGCGGCATGCAGCCTCCTGGCCAGTACGTGAACCGCGTGCAGCGCGACGGCGCCAGCTACAACGGCTTCAATCTGATCGCCGGCGACCTAGACGAGCTGTATTACGTTTCAAATCGTGGCCGCACTCCGGTAGCGCTCGTCCCCGGGATACATGGCCTGAGCAACCACCTGCTGAACACTCCCTGGCCCAAAGTCGAACAGGGCAAGAAAGTTATGGGGGCGCTGCTCCAGCAGGATGCCCAGCGGCTGGTCGATGGTCTTTTCGGCCTGTTGGCAGACCGTGTTGCGGCGCCCGACCACGCCCTGCCCGACACGGGTGTAGGCGTACACCGCGAGCGGATTTTGTCGCCGGCCTTCATCATCTCGCCGACCTATGGAACCCGCTCGTCGACCGTGCTGCTCATCGACAACCACGGCCAGGCGCTGTTCAGCGAGCGCAGCTTCGGCGAGCGCGGCAAGCCGCTGCAAACGGTGACCGGACGATTCACGCTGGAAGTCGCTGCTAGCGCGGCATCCGCCTGAACGCGTAGCGCATCGTGCGATGCGCAATGCCCGCGTCCATGTACTCGCCGCTCACCGTTTCGAAGCCGAGGCGCGCGTAGAAACCGAGCGCGTGCGTTTGCGCGCTGAGCTCGACAATGCGGTCGCCCCGCGCCTGCGCCGCGGCCATCAACGCCTCGAGCACTGCGCTGCCGACGCCGCGCCGACGCCACTGCGCGAGTACTGCCATGCGGCCGATGTGCCCGTCGGGCAGCAGACGCCCGGTGCCTATCGCCAGCCCGTTGGTCAATGTCGCCAGGACATGGATGCATGCCGCGTCCAGACCGTCCCATTCGAGCGTTTCCGGTACGCCCTGCTCCTCGACGAACACCCTTTTGCGCAATGCACGCAGCTGCGCGCCGTCAACGATCCAGTTGGCGCGCCGCACGCTGAATCCGGGAGGGGCTTTCATCACGTGAATTATAATGTGCGCCTGCAAACAACGATTCGGATCGATCGACACGATGCGCAGTCTTTGGAACGACGAGGAAGCAGCACACTTCACCAGTGAGCTCGCGCAGCGCATTTACACGTCGCGCCTGCTCGGGCGCGACAAGTCGCTCGTGCTGCACGGCGGCGGTAACACGTCCGTCAAGATCCGCGAGCGCAATCTGGTCGGCGAGGAGCAGGACATCCTCTATGTGAAAGGCAGCGGCTGGGACCTCGAACACATCGAGGAAGCCGGTTTTTCACCCGTGCGGATGGACCACCTGCTCAAACTCGCGAAGCTCGAATCCCTGAGCGACCCGCAGATGGTCAACGAGCTGGTCACGCACATGACCCGCGCCACGGCGCCCGCGCCATCGGTCGAAACCATTCTGCACGCGCTACTGCCGCATAAGTTTGTCGATCATACGCACTCCGACGCGCTGCTGACCCTCACCAACACCGCAGCGGGCGAGCAGCGCATCGCCGAGGTCTACGGCGACAGCATCGTCTTGATCCCCTACGTAATGCCCGGGTTCGACCTCGCGCGACTGTGCGCCGAGCTTATTCCGCAGCAAGCCGGCCCGAACACGATCGGCATGGTGCTGATGAAGCACGGTATGTTCTCGTTCGGCGCGACCGCACGGGAATCGTACGAGCGCATGATCGCCCTGGTCGAGCGCGCCGAGCGCTATCTCGCCGACCACAACGCGTGGGACATTGCGCACCCGCGCGGCGATGCCATCGACGGCGCGAGGCGCTTCGACATTGCGGCGTTGCGCGCACAGGTTTCGCGCGAGGCGGGTCACCCGATGCTGCTGCAGACGCGGGACGAACCGCGGATCATGGCATTCGTGGGGCGCGCGGACGTGGGCGGGATTACGCAACAGGGTCCCGCCACGCCCGACCACGTGATCCGCACCAAGCGCGTGCCGCTGGTTGGACGCGATGTCGCCGGATTTGCGCGCGCCTACCGGGACTATTTCGGACGGCACGTGAGCCAGTCCAGGGAACCCAAGACGATGCTCGATGCCGCCCCGCGGGTGATCCTGGATCCCGAGCTGGGATTGTGCACGGCGGGGCGCTCGGTCAGGGACGCGGCGATCGTGGCCGACCTCTACACCCACACCATGGACGTCATCGAGCGCGCGACGCTGCTCGGCGGCTATCACGCGCTGCCCGCGCAGGCCATATTTCAAGTCGAGTATTGGGACCTCGAACAGGCCAAGCTGAAAAAATCCGGCAGGCCCGCGCTATTCGCGGGCGAGATCGCCCTCGTCACCGGTGCAGCGTCGGGAATCGGCAAAGCGTGTGTGGACGCGTTGCTCGCGCGCGGCGCGGCGGTGGTTGGGCTCGATATCGATGTGCGCGTCCCGTCCCTGCACGATCGCGGTGATTTCCTGGGCCTGCGCTGCGACGTGACCTCGCCGGACGCGGTGACGGCGGCACTCGAAGCGGCGGCGCGCCGTTTCGGCGGGCTCGACATGCTGATCCTCAATGCCGGCATTTTTCCGGGGGGGTCCGACATCAGCGCGTTCGATCCAGCCGCCTGGCGCAAGGTGATGCACGTCAATTGCGACGCGAATCTGACGCTGCTGCGCGATTCCCATCCCCTGCTCAAGCTCGCGCCACGCGGCGGGCGGGTGGTGGTGATCGGCTCGAAGAATGTGCCGGCCCCGGGGCCCGGCGCAGCAGCTTACTCGGCATCCAAGGCGGCGCTGACGCAGGTGGCGAGGGTCGCCGCGCTCGAGTGGGGTGCCGACAATATCCGCATCAACACGCTCCACCCCAATGCGGTGTTCGATACGGGCATCTGGACGAGCGACGTGCTCAGCGCGCGCGCCGCGCGTTACGGCATGACCGTGGAGCAGTACAAACGCAATAACGTCCTGCGCGCGGAGGTCACGAGCCGCGACGTGGCAGAGCTGGCAGCCGAAATGTGCGGGCCGCTCTTCGCCAAGACCACCGGCGCGCAGGTGCCGGTCGATGGCGGCAACGAACGCGTCATCTGACGCATCGACGACCAGGATGGAAAAATCCCCGGGGAAGTTCGAGACGCTGCGCTGGCGCGCGGGATCGCTGGAGATGCTCGACCAGCGTATGCTGCCCGACGCTTGCACCTACGTTGCTTTCGATTCGGCGGCGTCCGTCGCCGACGGCATCCGCAGCATGGTGGTGCGGGGAGCGCCGGCGATCGGCTGCGCGGCTGCCTATGGCGTGGCGCTCGAGGCGCTGCGGCTGCAGGAGGCGCTGCCCGAGGCGTTCAACACGGGCATCGAAGCGGGCATAGCGCGCCTCGCGAAAAGCCGTCCGACTGCCGTCAACCTGTTCTGGGCGCTCGAGCGCATGCGCCGGGCGTGGCAGACGTTCGGCGGCAGCACGTCCCCTCAGATCGCGCGCATGCTCCTCGCCGAGGCGCACGCAATTTTCAACGCCGACATCGAAGCGAATCGCAGCATGGGACGCTACGGCGCGGAGGTGGTGGCCGACGGTGCGCGCATTCTCACGCATTGCAATGCCGGGGCTTTGGCGACAGCCGGTCATGGCACGGCGCTCGGGGTCATCCGCTCCGCAGTCGAGGCGGGAAAAAAAGTCAGCGTGTTCGCCAATGAGACGCGCCCGTTTCTGCAGGGAGCGCGGCTCACGGCGTGGGAGCTGGCGCAGGACGGCATACCCGTCACGCTGATCGCGGATAACGCGGCGGGGTTCCTGATGAGCCGCGGCGAAATCGATCTGGTCGTGGTTGGCGCCGACCGTATCGCCTGCAACGGTGACGTCGCCAACAAGATCGGCACCTATCCGGTGGCAGTCCTCGCCCACCGGCACCGAATCCCCTTCTACGTCGCGGCGCCGCTGTCGACTATCGACGTGCGGATCGCCAGCGGTGGCGACATTCCGATCGAAGAACGCGACGCCGACGAAGTCAGGGGGTACGGTGGTCAGCGCTGGGCGGCGCGCGATGTCGCCGTGCGCAATCCCGTGTTCGACGTGACGCCCGCGGAGCTCGTCACCGGGCTGATCACCGAGAAAGGCGTGCTGGCGGGCCCCTCGACCGCCACGATAAAAAAGCTGATGGCCACGTAGGTTCGCAGGCGCTGGGCCGGCACTACCCGCAAAGTGCGGGGATGTCGGAAAGTGCCTAGAGCGTCATCCCACCGGTCACTTCGATAACCGCTCCGTTGATGTAGCTCGCCTCGTCCGAGGCCAGCCATGCAAAGGTGTTGGCGATCTCCTCCGGCTTACCGAGGCGGCCCATAGGGACCTTTTCCTCCAGGGCGCGCAACACCCGCTCCGGTATCGAGCCGAGTATCGTCGTCGCTATAAAGCCGGGACACACCGCGTTGGCACGAATTCCTTTGCGCCCCAGCTCGCGCGCCCACGTTTTGACCATGGCTATCA
>JBKJZR010000014.1:0-6641 GCA_046715035.1 Burkholderiales bacterium
GCGGCTGTCGGCGACAACTCGAAGTCGAAATCGAGATCGGTTGTACTTGGTGCAGCGCCGGCGACCGCGGGCGTAGCGGGCGCGGTTCGCCCTGCTTCATACAAGGAATTCGCTGCGTCGAGCGCAAAACCCAGTGCCGCGGCCTTCATCCAGGTTTCCCCGGTTCCCCCGGTCTGGCTGTGCAACTCCTTCGCCACCTTTTCGAACGCGGCCTTGTCCTTGCGCGGCGCATAGATCTGCAGCAGCTTGAGCTGCGCTTCCGCGTTCCGCGGATTCTTCTGGAGCGCCTCCTTCAGCACTTCTTCAGCCTGCGCATCGCGGCCGAAGTTCAAATAGAGGTCGGCCTCGGCAAGCGGATCGACATCTTCGACGGTGCCCGGCGCAGCAACGATCGGCGCTGCGGCTGCTCCCGCCGGAGCCGTCCTGCCCAAATTCGGGGCGGTGCGCACGCCGGCTTCTGCAAAATCCGCATCGGTGGCGCGAGTACGGCGCCGCGTCAGCATGTAAATACCGGCGCCCAGCAGTGCGAGCAAGGCAGCGGCAGCGGCGAGATACAGCGGCTCGCCGAGGATCTGGTCTACGAGGTCAGGCGCCGGCGGAGGCGGCTGAACGATCCGCGGCTTGGGCTTCGGTTGCTCAGACGGCGCTGGCACGACTGCGGGCGCGTCAGGTTTAACCGCTTCAGGGGATTTCGGTGCATCTTTGGGCGGCTCGGCTTTGGGCGGATCCGGTTTTACGACCTGATCGGTTTTTGGCGCTGGCGGCGGCACTGGCGCTACCTCGGGCTTAGGTGCGGGCGGCGGCGCGATCTCTGCTTTTGGCGGCGGCGCAATTTCTGCTTTTGGCGGTGGGATGACTTCCGCCTTCGGCGGCGGCGTGGCCTCCATTTTGGGTGCGGCGGGCGCATCTGCCTTCGGTGGCGGCGTCGTCACGGGCTTCCCAGCCGGCGCTGGCGATGGAGGCGTCACCGCAGGCTTGGGCGGCACCTGACCTTTTAGCTCGAGCAGCCGCTGCATGTCCCTGATCGTTGCTTCGAGCTGCGCGATTCGCGCATTGGCCTCAGCCAACGCTTTTTCGCGCGCAGTCGCCTCTTCTTCGAGCGCGCGCGCACGCTCTCGCGCTGGTATCGGCTTACCGCTGGCCGATTTTCCCGTCGCGCTGGAATCACCTTTCGAGAGCTTGAGGACTTCTTTTGCAGGCTCCCTGGTGCCCGCTTTGTCTTCGACAGTCGTCGCGATCTTGCCGCGCGAAGCCGAGGTCGTTTCGCGCGCCCCTGTATCGCCCGCGGTCTCAGCCAGTTTCTGACGATAGCTGTTCCAGTTCGCCGACTGAACCCGCACTTCCTTGACAGCCTCGGGCTGGGACGTCTCGGAGACTTGATCCTTTTCCGGAACGCGCAGTATACGGCCGGTCTTCAGGCGATTTATGTTGCCTGCAAAAGCATCCGGATTGGATCGATACAAGCTCACGAGCATCTGTTCGAGGGTCACACCCTCGGGCTTCACGTTGGCAGCGATTCTGCCCAGCGTTTCACCCTTCTTGACCGGGCCGTACTCGCTGCCTGCAGCCCCGGCGGGTGCGCCGCGGGCAGCGGCAGATGCCCTTGCGGAAGGTTTTGCTCTGGGCGCGACTGGCGCGACCGCGACGCCCGGCGTTGGTGCCACCGGAGTGATGGGCCTGGCCTCGACCGCGGTTGGCGGCACGACAACAACTGCGGTAGAGGGCTCGCTTGACGGAATGCTGGGAGGATCGATGAGCGCGGTGTATTCACGCACGAGCCGACCCTGCGCCCAACTCAACTCGATCAGCAGATCGATGAAGGGCTCATTGACTGGGCGCGCTGAAGTGATCCTGATATAGGGTCTGCCGTCCGCGCGTTTCTCGATGCTAAGGCGCGCCCCGACCAGCGCTGGACTGTATTGAATGCGCGCCTGACTGAACGCCTCGGGCGCGGCAAGACGTGCCGCGAGTGTAGCGAGTTCATCCTTGCGCACCGAGATCAGATCAACCTCGGCCAGCAGCGGCTGGCCCAAAGCAGACAGAATTCTCAGTTGGCCCAACCCGGCTGCATGTGCAGCCCATGGCAGCAGTGCCAAAATCCCTGCTAACAGCCATGTTTTATATGGAAATTTGAGCACTGCCCACCCTTTTGTTATTTTCAGGGACATTTAAATTAACATCAAATAGTTAGGGTTGCAAGCTAACCTTGCCTCTAACCTTATGAATCTATTGGGTAGCGGGTAGCGGTCAATGGCGATTTTAGCAGAGCCCTGCCGATGCGAACGCCACCCAGTCAAGTGACGGCGGCGGGCGCGCTCACTCGTTCTACGAGAATGCGCAACATGCGCCGCAGGGGTTCGGCCGCGCCCCATAATAGCTGGTCGCCCACCGTGAATGCGGCCAGATACTCCGGTCCCATCGCCAGCTTTCGCAGTCGCCCTACCGGGATGTGCATGCGTCCCGCCACGGCCGTTGGGGTCAATTCGCGCATCGATGGCTCGCGCTCGTTGGGAATTACGCGCACCCACGCGTTGGCTGTGGCGATGATTTCGCAAAGTTCGTCGAGCGGAACATCGCGCTTTAGCTTGATCGTCAGTGCCTGGCTATGGCAGCGCAGTGCGCCGATGCGTACGCACAAGCTGTCGACAGGTGTGGGTGAAGTGCCGAAAGCGGCACCGCGTCCCAAAATCTTGTTGGTTTCGGCGCATCCTTTCCATTCTTCGAGCGACATGCCGTTTCCCATGTCCCTGTCGATCCATGGGATCAGGTTGCCCGCCAGCGGGACACCGCCAAAATTTTCCATCGGCAGGCTACCATCCGTCTGCATCGCGTGCACCTTGCTGTCGATCTCGAGAATGGCCGATGCGGGGTCGTCGAGCAGCGTGCGAACTTCGCCATTGATCAGCCCGAACTGGGTGAGCAATTCACGCATATGCTGGGCGCCACCGCCAGACGCTGCCTGGTATGTCATGCACGTCATCCACTCGACGAGATCCTGCTGGAACAGCCCGTGCATTCCCATCAGCATGCAGCTGACCGTGCAATTGCCGCCGATGTAGTTGCGAACACCCTTGGCGAGCGCATCCTCGATCACCGCCATATTTACGGGATCCAGGATAATCGTTGCGTCATCCTGCATGCGCAGCGTTTTCGCCGCGTCGATCCAGTAGCCGGTCCAGCCTGCGGCTCGCAACCGCGGATAAAACTGGGTTGTGTACTCGCCGCCCTGGCAAGTGATGATCACGTCCAATTCTGCCAGAGCAGCGACATCTTTCGCGTCGCGCAACGGGCCCGCGGCCACACCGACCGCGGGCCCCTGGCCGCCAATCTGTGAAGTGGTGAAAAACACCGGCTCGATGGCCGCAAAATCTCCCTCGGCCTGCATGCGCTGCATCAGCACCGAGCCGACCATGCCCCGCCATCCGACGAATCCCACGCGCATCATACGACGCTGGTCTTCATCGCCGCGATCACGGCGTCGCCCATCTCCCGCGTTCCCACGCGCTTCATCTCGGTTTGGTAAATGTCGGCAGTCCGATATCCCTGACCGAGCACCGTCTTCACTGCCGCTTCGATGCGCGCGGCGGCGTCCTCCAAATTGAAGGTGTAGCGCAACATCATTGCAGCCGAAAGGATCGTCGCCAGCGGATTGGCCACGTTTTTGCCGGCGATATCAGGTGCGGAGCCGTGAGCGGGCTCGTACAGCCCCTTGCCGTCAGCGTCCAGCGAAGCCGACGGCAGCATGCCGATCGATCCCGTCAGCATCGAGGCTTCGTCCGACAGGATGTCGCCGAACATGTTGCCGGTGACGATCACGTCGAACTGCTTCGGGTTGCGTACCAGCTGCATCGCGGCATTGTCGACGTACATGTGCGAGAGCTCGACATCGGGATATCTCAGTGCAACATCCTTGACGACCTCGCGCCATAAGCGGCTCGTTTCGAGCACGTTCTCCTTGTCGACCGAAACCAGTTTGCGTCTGCGTTTCATCGCTGCCTGGAAGCCCACTTCGGCGATCCGCCGGATCTCGGGTTCCGCATAATGCATGGTGTCGTAACCCTCGCGCTCGCCCCGCGCATTGGCGCGCCGGCCGCGCGGTTCGCCGAAGTAAATGTCACCGGTCAACTCGCGCAGAATCAGGATATCGAGCCCCGCGACGAGTTCCGTCTTGAGCGGCGAGGCTCCGGCCAGTTCCTCGAACAATAGCGCGGGGCGCAAATTCGCGAACAACCCGAGCTCCTTGCGCATACGCAGTAGCCCCTGTTCGGGACGCAGCGCACGCGGCAGCGCATCGTACTGCGGACCGCCGACCGCGCCGCAGAGCACGGCATCGGCGTCTTGCGCGAGCTTCAGGGTCTCTGCGGGAAGCGGATCACCGTGCGCGTCGTATCCCGCCCCGCCATAGGGCGCCGATGCCACCTCGACATCGAGCCCATCGTGCTTTAGCAGATCCAGCACGCGCACGGCTTGCGCGATGATTTCGGGGCCGATGCCATCACCGGCTAGTACTGCAATCTTCATCTGGAGGGCGTGAAGCGTGAGGCGTGAGGCGGGAGACGGGTTTCAAGCAGGCACGAGTCGTGAAACGGATTCTCCTCCTCACGCCTCACGCTTAACTCCTCACCTCGTTGAACAGCCACGGCTGCTCGTGCCGCCGCTTCGCTTCGAATGACCTTATCTTGTCGGCATGCTCGAGGGTGAGGCCGATCTCATCGAGACCATTGAGCAGACAGTGCTTGCGAAACGAATCGATCTCGAACTTGATCACTTCGCCCCCTGGCGTCGTCACCGTTTGCTGCTCGAGGTCGACCGCCAAGCGGTATCCAGGCGACGACTCGGTTTCTGTGAACAGACGATCGACGGTTTTCGTGTCGAGCCTTATCAGCAGCAAGCCGTTTTTGAAGCTGTTGTTGAAGAAAATATCTGCAAAGCTCGGCGCAATGACTGCTTGAAACCCGAACTGGAGCAGCGCCCAGGGTGCGTGTTCGCGTGACGACCCGCAGCCGAAATTTTCCCGCGCGAGCAGTATTTGAGCGCCGCGGTAACGTGGCTGATTGAGCACGAAATCGGGATTCAGCGGACGTCCGGCATTGTCCATACCCGGCTCGCCATGATCGAGATAGCGCCATTCATCGAAAAGGTTGGGCCCATAACCGGTGCGCTTGATCGATTTCAGAAATTGCTTCGGAATGATCGCGTCCGTATCGACGTTGCTGCGATCGAGCGGTGCCACCAGTCCCTCGCGGGAAACAAACTTTTCCATGACTCAACCCCCGTAAGCATCACTCGTAACAAATCAGGACGATACCGATCGCCGGGCCCCGTGTTTTCGCCGCCCTATGCCGCGGGAATTGCCTCGAGCTCTCGCACGTCGACGAAATGTCCCGTCACGGCCGCCGCTGCCGCCATTGCCGGACTCACGAGGTGAGTACGCCCCCCCTGCCCCTGCCGGCCTTCGAAGTTGCGATTCGACGTCGACGCGCAGCGTTCACCCGGCGACAGCTGGTCTTCATTCATGCCCAGGCACATTGAGCATCCGGGCTCGCGCCATTCGAATCCGGCCTCGAGGAATATCCGATCGAGACCTTCCTGTTCAGCCTGCCGTTTCACCGGGCCGGAACCGGGCACGACCATGGCGAGCTTCACGCTGCCCGCGACTTTGCGCCCGCGTGCCACCGCCGCGGCAGCGCGCAAGTCCTCGATGCGCGAGTTGGTGCACGACCCTATGAAAACCTTGTCGATTGCGATTTCGGTGATCGGCGTATCGGGCCTGAGCCCCATGTACTTGAGCGCGCGTTCGATGCCTTCGCGCTTGACCGGATCGGCCTCTTTGAGCGGGTCGGGAACGCGGCCGTCGACCGCAGCCACCATTTGCGGAGATGTGCCCCAAGTCACTTGCGGCATAATGGCGGCGGCATCGAACGAGATGACTTTGTCGAATTTGGCGCCGGCGTCGCTCTTGAGCGTGAGCCAATAGGGCGCCGCTTGGTCCCAGTGCTTGCCCTTGGGCGCAAGCGGACGACCCTTAACGTATTCCAGCGTTGTTGCGTCGACCGCGATCATACCGGCGCGCGCCCCCGCCTCGATCGACATGTTGCATACCGTCATGCGGCCTTCCATCGAGAGGCCGCGTATCGTGCTGCCCGCGAATTCGATGGCGTGGCCCGTGCCGCCCGCAGTGCCTATCCTGCCGATGACGGCAAGCGCCACGTCCTTGGCAGTGACGCCGGGACCGAGATCACCCTCGACGAGAATCTGCATTGTCTTGGCCTTCTTCAGGACCAGGCATTGCGTCGCCAGAACGTGCTCGACCTCGGACGTGCCGATGCCGAAGGCGAGGCAGCCGAAGGCGCCGTGGGTGCTGGTGTGCGAATCGCCGCAGACCACGGTCATGCCCGGCAATGTCGCGCCCTGCTCGGGTCCGATCACGTGCACGATGCCCTGCTTCTCGTGCAGGAAAGGGAAATAATCGAGTGCGCCGTGTTCCTTGATGTTGGCATCGAGCGTCTCGACCTGCAGCCGCGAGATCGGGTCTTTGATGCCCTGCTCCCAGTTGCGGGTCGGCGTGTTGTGGTCGGCTGTGGCAACGATCGATCACACCCGCCAGACCTTGCGGCCGGCGATCTTGAGCCGCTCGTAGG
>JBKJZR010000015.1:0-9976 GCA_046715035.1 Burkholderiales bacterium
TACATCTGGAACGAGGATGCATCCAACGATGCATTCGCATGAGGCAACGTATAACCACGCGATCGACAGCGACGCGTGGCAAGCGCTGCTCACGCTTGCCGGCGCGCGTCATCGCGAACGTTGGGCCCCTCAAACACTATGACCTCACACTGTTCATATGCTTCTGCGCTTCGTAGCCCCTCTCGCATGGCTGTACGTGCGTTGCGTCAACGCGTAGTGCGCTGATGTCAGTTCATTGCGGAAAGTCGCGGTCTATTGCGGGGCCTTCAAGTATTGCGGTTGTCGTTGGGTCATTTTTTCTGTTGGGATGTGGGGAGAAAGAGACTATTGAGCAGTACGCAAAAAACCCCGTTGGGTGCGAGACAAGGCCGGCGCAATGGTATGCCGAGAAAGTAACGACAAAGCTCGGCCAAGATGAACTGAGAAACCAAATTCGTAGCTATCAAATGCGCGCTGAGTAGGTCGGCCTCGAAGGTGACGGCACCGCAATGCGTGCCGGCCGTGTTCGTGGTAAATCCGTCGGTCCCGGCCCAGTCGCTAAGGGAACTCATTGCTTACGCGAAGGCGAAGCCGGGCCATCTCAGTTACGCGTCCTCGGGCGCCGGGGCGCCGCAGCGCCTGGCGGCCGAAATGTTCAAGCTGAGAACGGGCGTGGACATGCTTCACGTGCCTTATCAAGGGACCGGCCCGGTTATCATCGGTCTTATCGGCGGCCAAGTCCTCACGGCGTTCGAGTCCGTGCCAGCGACCCTCCCGCACATCAAGGGAGGGAAGCTCCGGGCGCTGGCAGTGACGACCGCGCAGCGCGTCCCGATGCTGCTCGACGTGCCGACTGCCTCGGAAGCGGGTCTGTCCAACTTCGAAGTAAGTTCCATGTTCGGCATCCTGGCGCCAGCCAGTACGCCGAAGCCGATCATCGCTCGCCTGAACACCGACCTGGCCAAGGTCTTGCAGCTTTCGGAGGTGACCGAAAAGCTCCTGCAACAGGGCGCCTTCAGCACCTCCACCACACCCGAGCAGGCCGGACAGCGCATCCACTCGGAAATAGACATGTGGGCGAAGGTGATAAAGGCAGCAAACGTCAAGCGCGACTAGCCACCACATCTATGACTGCGATTGCCCTGCTTCGTTAGTCGGTAATCCTGTTAAAGGACGCGCCTTTGCCAAAGTCTGCGAGTCGATCAGGGCTTGCCCCCCCTGTTAGACAGAAATGACCTCGCGCCAGTGCCCACTTCATCCCCTTTGGGGTGCCAACTAAACTCTCCTTTACACAACGCCCGGGCCGTCACTCAATATTAACCGCCGGAAGCGCGCCATGCGCGATGGGACGCTAGACTGTACGCGACGTCTTGACGATCCGCCGGCGACTGCCCCATTCTGTCCCGGCTCGTCATCAACATGGGGAGGTCAACATGAAGCAACGAATTGCAATTGTCGTGGGACTGCTGGTGGTCGCGCTTACCGTTACCGGCTGCGGACACTTTCTGCCAACCCAGGGGTGGATCACGCTGATCGATGGCAACGCTGGCATGGAAAACTGGAACATCACCGGGGGTGGCAACTGGAGAGCCGCGGATGGCTCCATCCAGGCGGACCAGACCACTACCAAGGGCGCGAGCGTCCTGGTCTCGAAGAAATCTTTCAAGGACTTCGAGCTGTATACCGAATTCTGGGCTGCCGACGACACCAACAGTGGCGTCTACATACGCGCCATGAATCCCACCGTCGTCAGCACCTCAACAGGCGCCTATGAGGTGCAGATCTGGGACAAGAATCCGAATCCCGCGTACAGCACGGGTAGCCTCGTCAATGTCGCCGCGGTGCATCCCATACACAAAGCCGGCGGCCGGTGGAATACCTACGAGATTTTCGCCATGGGCCCCGAGATTACCGTCAGGCTGAACGGCGTCGTCACGGTCAGTGCCCGGGACAGCAGGTTCCCGGAAGGAAGAATCGGGCTTCAATTCAACGGGGGCCCGATCAAATTTCGCAAATTGCTCGTCAAAGAGCTCTAGCGGGAGAAAGAGGGGCAGCGTATGCCCGTCGAGGACGGCTGCATCGCCGCCACCGCCCCAGCGTCACGGGCTCACCATCGTGACGGGAAACGACAAGGACTTCCGCCGGCCCGGCCTGAAGGTCTTCAATCCGTTCAAGGATTTGCCGCCGGTCTGAGGCAATCGCCCACCTCAAACTTTATTGTTTCGCGCCAGCGCCCATCCATCGCGCCAGGCACGCCAATATTCAGGCACTTACTGCAAGCAGCGAATGACGCATAAAGTGGGGTTTTCGACTCCCAGGATCAAGAAGGCGCCGGGGGATTTTGTGCAAGCGATCCCCTGCCTCACCCGATGACGCTATTGTGAGAAGGCCCGTTAACTTATTTGAAATGCAAGTGCGGCGATAAACGGTAGCGCGTCCTGGCGCGTTATGACGCTTCGCGGGCTGCGCGTCGCTTGGCTGCTCGCGCATGTTGTGGCGGATGTTAGCGCTGCGCAATCTTGGCTGGGAAGGAATGCAGATGAGCGCTGATAATTCCCGTACTCCGCTGGAGCAGGCGGACTACGAAAAGGAACTCCTCAAGCGGCTGCGCGCAGAACGCCGCGGAGGAATCGAGATGGCGACGGAAACAGTTGCCGCTGCGCCCGCAATGTCCCCCGCGCCTGTGACAGTTCCCCCGGCGCCCGCAGCGACTGCCCCGGCCGCCGAGGCGCGCGCCCTCGCCGAATCGCAGGCAAGCGCAATTGCGCAAGGCGAAGCCGAGGCCGCCACCGAAGTGGCTGCCAGAGCCGAGGCTGAAAAACGCATGCGCGCCGCGTTGGAAGCCACGGCCGAGGCCGAAGCCCACGCGCGTGCCCTGGCGGAAGCGAGGGCCAACAGCGAAGCTGAGGCCAAGACGAAGGCGGAAGCCGGCGCGCGGAACGAGGCCGAAGCCCACGCGCGCGCGGCGGCCGAAGCCCGTGCACGCGTGGCGATCGAGGCCAAGATGCGCGAAATGGAACAGGCGCTGAAACTGGCCGAGGCACGCGGTATAGCGGAAGCCGAAGCGCGAGAGCGTGCCGAAGCGCAAGCCAGAACTCGTGCCGAAGAAGCAGCGCGTACGCGCCAGGAAGCCGAGGCGCGCGCCAAAGCGACCGAGGAAGCGATGCTACAGGCGCGGGCCATGGCGGAAGCCGCGGCTGCCGCGAACGCCGAAGCCGCAGCCAAGGCGGTGGCCGAGGCCGAAGCGCGGGCGGCTGCCGCGCTCCGCGCAAACGACCAGGTTAAACGCATCGTCACCAGCGACGCGGACGTGATCATGCGTACTGCTGAAGCTGCCAAGCAGGAGGCGCTGGCCAAAGCCGAACAGGCTGAACGCGCGCTTGCCGAGACGCTGGCCAAGGCCCGGGCGGAGGCGGAGGCGCGCGAGGAGGCCGACGCGAAAATCCGCGCTGAAATGAAAGCGCTCGAATACAGCATCCTCAGGGCGCGCGATGAAGCGGAGGAATTGTCGGCGGCCGAGCGCAAGGCACGCGAGGAAGCCGAAGCCAACGTCGCCGCCGAGCGCAAGGCGCGCGAAGAAGCGGAAGCTCGTACCGCAGCGGAACGCAGAGCGAGCGAGGAAGAAATCCGCAGGACGCGCGAGGAAGCTGAAAACAACGTCGCCGCCGAGCGCAGGGCGCGCGAGGAAGCCGAAACCAGCGCCGCAGCGGAACTCAAATCAAGCGAGGAAGCAATCCGCAGGGCGCGCGCCGAGACAGAAGAAAAAGTGGCAACCGAGCGCCAGGTACGCGAGGAAGCAGAAGCTCGTGCCGCAGCGGAACTCCAAGCGAGCGAGGAAGCAATCCGCAGGACGCGCGAGGAAGCGGAAGCCAACATCGCCGCCGAGCGCAGGACGCGCGAGGAAGCGGAAGCCCGCGCTGCGGCCGAGCGCAAGGCGCGCGAGGAAGCCGAGGCACATGCTTCAGCGCAACTCCAAGCGAGCGAGGAAGCAATCCGCAGGACACGCGCCGAGGCCGAGGAAATGTCGGCGGCCGAGCGCAGGGCGCGCGAGGCAGCAGAAGCCAACGTCGCCGCCGAGCGCAAAGCGTGCACCGAAGCTGAGACCCGCGCTGCGGGCGAACGCGAAGCACGCGAGGCAGCCGAAGCTCGTGCCGCGGCGGAACTCCACGCGAGCGAGGAAGCAATCCGCAGGACGCGCGAGGAAGCGGAAGCCAACATCGCCGTCGAGCGCAGGGCGCGCGAGGAAGCCGAAGTCCGCGCTGCGGCCGAGCGCAAGGCGCGCGACGAAGCCGAAGCGAACGCCGCGACCGATCGCAAAGCGCGCACCGAAGCTGAAGCGGAGGTCGAGTTCGAGCGTCAGATACGTGCAGAAATGGAAGCGCAAATCGAGCTCAAACGCCGGTCACGCGCCGAAGCCATACGCAAGGCGCGCGAGGAAGCGGAAACCAACGCGACCGCAGAAGCTCCCACCGCGCCCGTGACAGTCCCACCGGCGCACATAACGGTTGCGACAACCCCCGCCGGGGTTGCCCGTGCCCCCGTCGCAGTTCCCCCAGCGCCCATGTCACCCGGGGAACCCGTCGAGCATGATCGAGCGCGATGGAAGTTTGTGCTTCCCGGTTTACTGCTCATTGTTGTCCTTGCCATTGCTGCTATGGCGATCCTGAATTCCACCCGTAAGCCGATCCGAGAAGGCGTCGACAAGACCTCGGAAGAGACGGTGCAAGCGACTCGGTCCCTCGCTCAGGCAGGCACAGCGGCGAGCGGCTCGAAGATCGACAAGTCGACTGGGCGAATAGAGACCATCATTCAGGATCGCTCCCCAGTAACCCTCGAGTCGATGTTCACGAACTATTCCTCTGATCGACGTAACGGTCGGGATGAGTTCCGCACGGCGCTGATGAACGAACCGCCCGATAGTCCGGAACGTCGAATCTATCTCGAAGTGTCACGCGATCGTGCTCGGTTTCGAAGCTCGCCCTCGCGGACGGGAGCGGTTTTCGGCACCGTGCCCCAGGGCGCGTATGTGAAAGTAAGAGAGCGCTCTGCCAACGAGTGGTGCCAGATTCGGTTGCCGGAAGGTCGCGAGGGCTGGATGAAGTGCGAATTCCTCAAACCAATCCAGGCGCTGCAAGAATATCCGGCGCGACCGATACGTCTGGTAGTGGGGATTGCTCCAGGCGGCGCCAGCGACGTAGCCGCGCGCGCAATCACGCAGAAGCTCACCGACACGATCGGGCAGACGGTGATCGTCGATAACAGGCCCGGGGCGGCGGGCAACAGAGCAGCGGAGTCTGTCGCCAAATCTCCGCCCGACGGCTACACCCTGTTTCTAGCAAACGCCTCGATTGCGACTCCGTCATTATTTTCGAAGCTGCCGTTCGATGTGACCAGGGACTTTGCGCCCGCAGCACTGATCGGTGCCGGGCCATCCGCTCTGGTCGTGCATCCTTCGGTGCCCGCGAAGTCGGTAACCGAGTTGGTGGCCCTGGCCAAAAGCCATCCGGTTAAGCTCCATTACGCCTCCGGCGGCGCTGGAGACATCACCCATCTGGCGATGGCATTGTTTACCACCATGACCGGGATAACCATGGCGCACGTGCCTTACAAAGGTGGCGCGCCTGCAACGATCGCGGTGGTCAGGGGCGACGCCGATCTGGCATTCAGCCCTCTCAGCTCCACGCTCACCCCAATCCGGGCGGGCAGGCTCGTCGCTATCGCCGTCTCCTCCGCCAAGCGCAGCGTCGCCCTGGCGGATGTACCGACCGTAAGTGAAGCCGGTTTGCCTGGATATGAGGCGAGCTCGTGGTACGGCATTATGCTGCCGGCCGCCGCTCCCCAAGCCGTGATATCAAAATTGAGCAGTGAAATCGTCAAGGTGCTCGAGGCCCCCGACGTGAAGGATCGCCTGATCAATCAGGGCATCGAGCCCACGCCTGCCAATGCCGATGATTTCGGCAAGTATTTGAGCGCAGAAATGACGAAGTGGGCCAAGGTCGTTGCAGACGCCCGCATACCGCCGCGGTGATCCATCGGCCCCGAAACAACCTGCCGAAATGGGCGGGGCCGGGTTTTGACCAACTTTACGAATTGACGAGCAGCGCGAACAGGCATAACCCGCAACGGCGAGCCGTACGCCCACCTGTAGCTTTTTGCGTCGCTCGACGCTACACCGGCAAGGCGTGGACGCCGTCGTACAGGCCGCGGAGTGCCTCGTTCGCTGCGCTTTGCGAGCGCACTGCGTGGAGTGCGGCGACCAATTCCTGCAAATGCGTCAGGGGCACGACAAAACGCTGATTGCCGCGGACGATCGTAATCTCTCCGCTCTCGCCCTCGTCCTCTATGAACGCCGTGTCTCCGACCAGGGTTGTGCGGCTCACGATGTGATTTCCTCTCGTCATGGATGGTGCTGCCGACCGCCCGGCGACACCGCCTCGAGCGAACTAACGAACCGGACGCTACTCTTCCGATGGTTTCTTGGCGTCCGATACTTTGGCGAGACCCCACGCGACGAGGCAGATGATCAGCAGCCAGCCGCCGATCCAGAGCAGAATTTCGGTCATGCTTTGAGCTATGCACGAACCGCGCCAGTTCGACATAGGCGCGGCCAATCATGCAGCTGGCGGATCATTCGAACCATGAATGTAAAATAATCCGACATCGCCCAGAGCATCCGGACGCTGGCGCTGGCCCAGCGCATTATGCAATCGCGAGCGGACTTCAACCACCGCTCGACACCACGCATAGGTACGCCCTCACTTGACGATCACCGCGTCGGGCAGCCACGTGGCGATTGCAGGGAAAACCGTGATCAGCCCGATGCAAATCAGCATCATGCAGAAAAAGGGGATCGAAGCATAAGCGACGTAGTTGCTGTCGCGGCCGCTCATCGTCTGCAGGACAAACAGATTGAAGCCGAGCGGCGGCGTCACTTCGGCGATCTCGACCAGCAGCACGATAAAAATTCCAAACCAGACGAGGTCGAACCCCGCTTTTTCGATCATCGGAATGACGATGGACGTGGTCAGTACGATCATCGACACCCCGTCGAGCGCGGTGCCGAGGACGACGTAGATCAGCGCGAGTATGGCGATCAGGGTGTAGGGATTCGGATTGAGCGAGGTCACCCATTCAGCCAACGCTTTCGGTATCCCCGTAAACGCCATGCATGAGCTCAGAAACGAGGCGCCCGCGAGGATGAACATGATCATGCACGACAAGCGGGTCGCGCCCATCAGGCTCTGCCAGAACGCCTGGCGGTTCAGCCCGCCGCTCCACCAGGCAATTGCGAGAGCGCCCAGCACGCCATATGCCGCAGCTTCGGTCGCCGTCGCCCAGCCGACGATCATCACCCAGACGATGAAGACGATCAGCACGAGGCACGGTATAAGGTGCCGGCTGCGATACAGCTTTTCAGCGAACGGCAGGGGCTCCTCGGGAGGGGGTGTTTTGTCAGGGTTGAGCAGCGCCCAGACGATGATATAGCCTGAGAACAGGCCCATCAGGATCAGGCCCGGCAGAAATCCGGCGAGGAAGACTTTGAGTATGGAAACCTCCGCCGCCACCGCGTAGACCACCATGATGATCGACGGCGGCAGGAGAATCCCCAGCGTACCCGCGCCGCACAGCGAACCGAGACAGGTTTTCTCGTCGTAGCCGCGCCTGATCAGTTCAGGCAGCGCGACCTTGGCGATGGTCGCGCACGTCGCTGCCGATGAGCCGGACACCGTGCCGAAGATGCCGCAGGCGAGGATGTTGACGTGCATCAGCCTGCCGGGCAGCCACCCCAGCCACGGCGATAGTCCCCTGAACATCTCCTCGGAAAGCCGGGTGCGATAGAGAATCTCCCCCATCCAGACGAACAGGGGCAGCGCGGCGATCGTCCAGTTCGCGCTCGATCCCCAGAAGGACTGGAACAAGTTGACGTCGGGCGGCGTGTTCGTGAAAAACTGCAGGCCCAGCCAGGCCACCATGGCCAGCGCCAGGGCGATCCACACGCCCGCCGCGAGCAGCACCAGCAGGACGACGAGCAGGACCGAGGCGACCGCGAGCGTGCTCAAATCACACGGTCTCGGAGAAGTCGCCCGCCGCGCGGCGGGCTTCCTCGGCGATCTGATAGGCGGGCTTGTTCCCGCGCAGCACCGTGACGAGCTCGTCGAGCACGGCGACGAAGAAGATCAGCACGCCGAGCGCGAAGCTCAGTTGCGGTATCCAGATCGGCAGCTTGATGAGGCCCTGCGCGACTTCGGAAAATTTCCAGCTCTCGTAGACGAAGCGCGTCACTGCCCAGACCATGTAGCCGGTGGCGATGGCGGCGAGCGCCAGCGCGACAATTTCGGCCCGGCGGCGCGCGGCGGGTCCGAGCATGTCGATCCAGAGGCCTACGCGCACCAGCTCGCCCTGCCGAAACGTGTGTCCCAGCGCGAAAAATGCGGCGGCAGCAGACAGCCACGCCGTGATGTCGTCGGCGCCCCGGATGAGCAGACCGAACAGCTGGCGGCCGAAAGACTGCGCGAGCATCAGGACGCAGATACCCGCGAGGCAGGTTGCGGCGAATGCGCCGCTGACAGCATAGAGTCGGTCCAGGAACCGCCGCATTCGCTACGCACCCTTCTTTAAGGGGCTATCCTGAATCGCCGGCGCAGCATGGAAACTGCGCTCGCGGCGGACCGGCTATTTGCCGCGATACGATTTGATGATGGCGTCGCCGTCGGCGCCGGCGGATTTCTGCCATTCCGCGAGCATGGTGTCGCCGACCTTGCGATACGCGGCCTTCATCGCGGCATCGGGCTCGTGAAGCGTCATGCCGTTGTTCGCGAGTTCCTTGTTGGCGCTTTGCTCGCGCTGCTTGGCGAATTCCCAGCCGCGCGTCTCCGCGTCTGCGGCGGCGGCAAGAACTACTTTCCTCACGTTGTCCGGGAGACGCTGAAACGCGCGCTCGTTGACCACCACAACGTTTTTCGGATGAAAGGCGTTGGTGAGATAGTAGTTCTTGACGAACTCCCACGACTTGGTCGAGGTGCCCGTTGCCGAGGAGGTGATCATCGCGGCGATAGTGCCGGTGGCGAATGCCTGGGGAATCTCCGGAACCTGGATGACAGTCGGGCTCGCGCCGAGCAGTTCCGCGAGGCGCGCGGTCTGCGGGCTGTACGTCCGGAATTTCACGCCTTTGAGGTCGTCGACCGATTTGAGGGGATTCTTGGTGTAGATCCCCTGCCCCGGCCACGCGACCGAATACAGCAGCCTCAGGCCGCGACCCTGCAGCTTCTTTTCGAGCAGCGGCTTCTGCGCCTGGTAAAACTTCCACGCGTTGTCCCAGCCGGCCGCCACGAACGGCAGATTGTCGGCCGCGAATACCGGGTCCTCGTTGCCGAACTGCCCCAGCAGGAATTCGGCGAGATTGACCTGCCCGGTCGATACGGCGCGCAGCATGTCGGGATGCTTGATCAGCGAGCCATTGGCGTGCACGACGATTTCGAGCTGGCCTCCCGCGCCCCGCTTCACGTCTTCCGCAAAGCGCTTCACGTTAAGGGTATGGAACTCGGTTTCGCCGTAGGGCGTGGGCATGTCCCATTTCTGCTGCGCGTGCGCGAGGCTCATCGCGAAGGCAGCCGCGGCCGCCAGAAATACTGTTTGTAAACGCATGATCGCCGGTCTCCAGATAGCGCGGATTGAGCGCTGATGGTGGTCGAGCAACTCTGGATTGTCAACTTAAAACAATCGGTTGTCTAACACTTAGAGCGGCTTGCGGCAGCGCTGGCATGCTGCTATGTTGCGCCTTCGCCGGGCGCAGAGACCGTGGTATTTCCCGCACCGATTCCCTTTGCCGAAAACGTGACGTCGGCCGCTTGCGTAGAGCGCGCCATCACGCGCCGGTGGTCTGCTGCGTCGTTCCGCTGCGCCTAGCGCTTTATTTTTACGGACTGCGCGTGCCACATTCAGAAGACAAACGCTGGCATTTCTGGATCGATCGCGGCGGCACGTTCACCGATGTCGT
>JBKJZR010000016.1:0-9233 GCA_046715035.1 Burkholderiales bacterium
GCCGATCCGCCGAACCACGGCAGAATCTGTTTGGCGATGATGGGCTGCAGCAGGAACAGCAGAAAGGCGCTGGTGAAAATCGTACAAGCGTAAAGCAGCATCAGCGGGCTTTGCATAAACGCTTAACACCCGCTCTCTCACCTCTAATCCCTGCCCAGGAACCTTCTCTCACCCGCGGTCGGCTGCGCCCTCCCTCGCTGCGCTCTGCCCGAGGGGAGAGAGACGCACGACGCTCCCTACTCGATCGATAAGCGCGTGCGAGCGCCACAGCGCTCCCCTCGCCCTCCGGGAGAGGGGCTGGGAGGCTTGTCGGGGGTTTCGCGGGGCCTGCTCCGCGCCCGACCAGCGGCTCCGGCATGCAGGCAGGCGCGCGCCCTGCAAGTGAGGGTACAACGCTCTTGCGTTGTCCGGGAGAAGGGTTGGGAATGAGGGAAGACACGCCACGGCAGGTTCGTGGGTACAATTCGCGGCGCGCGCGCCGTGGTGTCTCTCCCGGGGAAGAGGGGAACGTCGAGCAGCGATGGGCTGTAGCCATTTCTGAAACGCTCAGTAGCGCACGCGGGAGCACGCAGTGGCCGGGCAAATCGCGCATTATACAGATGGCGATTCGGCGCGCCGGCGACTGCGCACGCACACGCTTGTTGCGGATCGCGAGTGCTTGTTACTGGATGGCGCGGCTTGGGCGCCGTCAGCGCGCAGTTGCGAACAGCTGCCAGTCTTCTCGACGAATGCAGTCGTCGTAACTGCGCGACTTCGCATCGTGCCGGTACGTCCACGCGGCCTCCACCAGCAGACGGCGCACATGGCCATTGCCGGTCTTGGTGATCCCGCCGCGGCTCTGCTTGGCGCCGCTGGAGTGTTCGCTCGGCACCAGGCCGAGGTAGGCCATCAGCTGCGGGGCACTGGCAAAGCGATGCAGGTCACCGATCTCCGCCACTATCGTCGTTGCGCTCAGCAGGTTTACGCCCCGCAAGGCCATCAACGCTTCGATCACCGGCCAGAACACCGATTCGCGTGCTACCCCGCTCGAGCTGCTCATCGAGCCCGCGCACCCGCTTACTACATGCATCGACCGTATCGACATACTCCTGGAGCACGAGCTGTTGGACCGGCTCTCGCGAACTTCACCGTCTCCAACCAGCGAAAATGCATCTGCGTCCATTTGCACTTGCCCGTGAAGCGACGATCATGGCGCAGCAGGAAAGCCAACAGCCGCTGCCTGGCTTGCTGCTGCAGGTGCTTCATGTCCTCGCGCGCACGGGTGAGATCGCGCAATGCTTCCTGCGCTTGATCCGGCACCCATACCGCCGTGAGTTCTCCGGCACGGTGCAAGCGCGCCAGCGACAACGCGTCACGTCGATCCGTCTTTACCCGATCGCCCGCCTTCTTCGGAATCAGCGAAGGGGCGACCACCTGGCAATGCTCTCCCGCAGCGCTCAGTCGCCGATACAGCCCGTAGCCACACGGCCCCGCCTCATAGCACCACGAAATCCGCCCGGCGCCTTGCTTCAGTTGCCTGAGCAGCTTCGTGATCGCCTCTGGCGTGTGCGCAATCTCGCCCACGTAGCGAACCTCCCCACCGCTGGCCTCGGCCACCGCAACTGCGATCGTGTCCTTGTGCACATCCAGTCCCACGTACTTGCTAAACTCTTTCATGACCTGCCCCCTCAATTGCGGCTCTGCGCCGAAGCTTGAACAACCCCAAGCGTAACCCGCGTCACTTGCGGTGCGGCAGGTCAATACATGCATGATGTCTAGACATTTCCTGCAGAGCTCCATGATAGTTACACCCGGCTTTAGGAAATGGGGCCTGCTCGCCGCCCTCGTTGCGATCTGGGGCTCGGGTTACATGTTCGTCAAGATCGGTGTCGCAACCGTTGCGCCGGCAACCCTGGTTGCCTTGCGTGTGGTGATCGGCGCCGCTGTGCTCTATGCGATCCTGTGCTGGCGCGGTGGCGCACTGCCGCGTTCGGGCAACCGCTGGTTGTCATTGACCGTGCTGGCACTGCTCGGCAACTGCATGCCTTTCTATCTGATCTCGTGGGGGCAGCAATACATCGACAGCGCGCTCGCTGCGATTCTGATCGCGGCGATGCCGCTGGCCACGCTGGTGCTGGCGCATGTCTTCGTTGCCGGCGAGCGCATGTCGGTAAGCCGTGCCGCCGGCTTCTCGGCTGGCTTCCTCGGCATCGTCGTGCTGATGGGACCGGCAGCGCTGGCGGGCTTCGGGGGCTCGTTACGCGAGATTTTTGCGCAGGTGAGCGTGCTGGGCGGTGCGCTGTGCTACGCCGCGAACAGCGTGTTCGCCCGCAGGGCCGTTCTCGACGATTTCCTGGCAACGTCGACAGCGGTGCTGCTCGTGGCGAGCGTCATCAGCGTGCCTTTGGCGCTGCTCATCGACCAGCCGTGGGAATCGACGCCGAGCCTGAAATCGCTGGCTGCCATCGCCTGGCTGGGGGTCGGCCCGACCGCCGTGGCCACCCTTGTCTACTTCAAGCTGATCGCAGTGGCCGGCCCCACGTTCATGTCGATCGTCAATTATTTGTCGCCTGTCGTTGCGGTGGCTGCCGGGGTGCTGCTGCTCGGCGAACACCCGGGGCCCGCCGCGGTGACCGGTCTGGCACTCATCATGATGGGTATCGCCCTCAGTCGCTGGCGCTAGCGCGCCGGAGGTAAGGTTGTCTCCTACATTCTTCGCGTGCCAGGGCGACCTGGCGTGATTATTGCTCCCCCTTTTCGTCGTGGAATGGGTCTTTTCGAGAGGTTGGGCGGCGCATCGTGACTTCGGTCACGTCTGCCCTTCAACCAAATCCGCACCTGACCGTTAAGGGACTTATGAACATCGTTTACAACAGCGACAACTACTACGTGGTGGAATATCCGCAGCACCACGGATACGAAGTCGTCGACAAACATGCGGGTCGCGGAACCTATTTTCAGGGCGACGTCGCCGAACGATTTCGCGAGTCGATGATCGGTGCCCTTGGCGAAGACCCGTCACCCGAGCATGTCGACGAATTTCTGTCGGACTTCGGTGTGCTCGTAAACTTTTCGATGACGGTGCACTAGGCCGCAGGCACCCGCGCCTTCAGCGCCTGTTCCTGCCCGCGCCATCCGGGCTGGTCGCGATCCAGCAAACGCTTCAACGCAGCCAGGTGCAGTTCGGCCTGCACGCTCGCATCATCCATCTGTGCGCGCGTCAATTTCGCAATCCTCTCTGAAACCACGCGCAGCGGCTGGCCCAAGCCGGCGGCTAGCACTTGCAGCATGCACGCGCGCTCGAGATAGTAGAGATCGTCGAAGGCGGCATGGATGCTCGGCCCGCACACGATGACGCCGTGATTGGCGAGAAACAGCACATCGGCATCGCTGAGCCTGGCGGCGAGCCGGCCGCCTTCCGCGGCGTCGAGCGCGAGGCCGTTGTAGTCGTCGTCGTAGGCGACGCGGCCATAGAACTTGAGTGAGTTTTGGCTTGCCCAGGCGAGCCTGCCGGCGTGCACCACGGTGAGCGCGGTCGCATACGGCATGTGTGTGTGCAGCACGCACCGTGCGCGCGGCACCGACCGGTGGATGCAGCCGTGAATGAAAAATGCCGTCGGCTCGACACTGTGCAGGCCTTCAACCTTGTTGCCCGCCGCGTCGACCACGACGAGATCCGCAGGTGTTACCTCGGACCAGTGCAGGCCCTGCGGATTGATCAGGAAGTGTCCATCCCGGCCGGGCACCGCAAAGCTGAAGTGGTTGCAGATGCCCTCGGAGTAGCCGAGACGATCGGCCCAGCGCAATGCTGCGACGAGATCGATACGGGCGGTGAGTGCAGGATCGGCGTTCATGATTCATTCCTTTCGATATCGATCCGTCCCTGCCGCGCGTAGTATTCGATGAGGTTTCGCAGTTCGCCGCAGAGCTGCTCGTCGGGGAGGCCTTCGGCGATCACGAGCGCGCTCTCCCCTGCTCGCGTCAACGCTGCCACCCGATAAGTTGTCGAGCCGCCCAGACCGCGCGCCGCGGCGGCCGCCTCGACTTTGAAGGTCGTTATCGACGCGGACGGTATGCTGCGATGGCTGACTTTGCAGCCCAGCACGCGGTCGGCACGGCGCAGTGTGTTCGCATCCACCTCGACGGTGAACGAGCTCGCCGCCGCGTAGAACGCGATCAGCACGAACACCGCGCCCAGCAGCATCACAGGATAGACCACGGCCGCCGTCAGCGCGAGCGTGAGCAGCACGCCGGCATCCGCCTGCCCGCCCGGCATGTAGGCGACCGCAGCATACAGCGACGCAGCGAGCAGCGCGGCGCCGGTCAGTGCGAGCCTGCGCGCGGCCCGCCAGCCGCGCAGCGCGGGAAAGTGCAGCGACAAACGCGCGGGCGTGCGGTGGACGCGAATGATTTCCCGCGGCCACTGCGGCTCCGGCTCGCGGTGGCGCTGATCGTGCATTACGGCGGGGGAGGACAGCGCCGGCGGGTGGCGAGCTCAGTCGATTTTCAATTTGGCTGCCTTGGCGACTTTCGCCCATTTGTCGATTTCGACTTTGATGAACGCGGCGAACTGCTCGGGCGTGTTGCCGGACGCGATGCCGCCCATGCCGAGTATCTTTTCGCGGTTCTCGGGTGTCTTGAGCATCTTCGCGAGCTCGCCGTGTACCCGGTTGACGATGTCGCGCGGCGTGCCGGCCGGCATCACCACGCCCTGCCACGAGCTGCCATCGAACCCCTTGAGACCCGACTGATCGATCGTCGGCAGGTCCGGCAGCGGAGGAAATCGGTCGAGGGTCGACACCGCGAGCGCGCGCACCTTGCCCTGCTGGACGAAAGGCAGTGCCGCGATCGCGGTGCTGAATGCGACTTCGATCTGGCCCGAGATCTGGTCGATCATCGCCGGGCTGGCGCCTTTATAGGGCACGTGCAGCAGATTGACCCCGGCGTGCACCTTGAACATTTCCATCAGCATGTGCGGGCTCGTGCCGTTGCCGGTCGAAGCATAAGTCAGCGCCCCGGGTCTGGCTTTGGCCAGCGCGATCAGTTCCCTCACGTTTTTCGCCGGCACCGAGGGATGCACCATCAACAGGCTCGGCAGTATCGCCATCAGCGTTACGTGCGAAAAATCCTTGAGCGGATCGAAGTTGAGCTTGCTGTAAATGCTGGGCGAAATGCTCTGCGCGACCGTGAGCATGCACACGGTGTAGCCGTCGGGAGGCGACTTCGCGCATTGTTCCGAACCGATATTGCCGCCGGCGCCCGGCCGGTTATCGGCGACGACCTGGACACCCCATGCCCGGGTCAGCGTGTCTGCCGCCATCCGCCCCATGATGTCCGTGGGACCGCCCGGTGGGAAAGGAATAATGAAGCGAACGGGCTTGGCCGGAAACGTCTGGGCGTGGGCGCAGGGGATCAGGGCCGCGCCGAGCGCGACCAGCAAACCGATGACGTGTTTCATGGTGGATATCCTCCGCGGGTCAGATGAGGAATTATGCCCTAGCCGGTGCGAGTTCTCCGTTCGCGCTGAGTCCTGCGATCTGCAGCTGCAGCGGGGCGACGCTACGTCTGCGGACGGTATGGCATACTCGTCACCGCATTTTCGCGACGGCTTCGATGAAACGACCAATGCGTTTACGTAGAATCTACGCGGCATTGCTGGCCGCGTTTGCTGCCTGTCTCTGGTCGCCGGCGTTTGCGCAGGCCGACTGGAAGCCGGTCAAGCCGATCCGCTGGATCGTCCCCTTCGCCGCGGGCGGTGCCGCCGACATCGTGTCGCGCATCCTCGCGCAAAAAGTCGGCGAGTATCTCGGTCAGCAGGTGGTGGTGGACAACCGGGGCGGCGCTTCGGGCATCATCGGTGCCGAGGCGGGCGCCAAGGCGTCGCCCGACGGCTACACGGTCGCGCTGGGCGGGCTCTCGAGCCACGTCCTCAATGCGTATCTTTTCACCAAGCTCCCGTACGATCCGCGGGAGGTGGCGCATGTCGCTTTGCTCACGCTGGTGCCCAACGTCTTCACGGTCCATCCCTCGGTGCCTGTACGAACGGCCAGGGACTACATCGCGCTGGCGAAGGCGAGGCCCGGCGAGCTGACCTACGCCTCGTCGGGCGTGGGGTCGTCCCAGCATCTGAATGCGGTCGTGATGCAGAAGATGGCCGGTATCCAGCTCACCCACGTGCCTTATCGAAGCGGTGCGCCCGCGATCAGCGACCTGCTCGGCGGTCATGTGATGTCGATGTTCGTGACCATTCCGTCGGGTGCCCCGCACATGCGCGCCGGCCGCCTGCGCGCCCTCGCCATCGCGTCGGCGCAGCGGTCGCAGGCGCTGCCCGATGTGCCGACGCTGAACGAGTCGGCGATCAAGGGCTACGACATGACGACGTGGTATTCGCTGCACGCCCCACCGAAGACGCCGCGTGAGATCGTGGTCAAGCTCAATCAGGCGGTCAATGCCGCGCTGCAGGATCCCGAAACGCGCCGCCGCCTGATCGAAGACGGCGCGATCCTGCGGCCGCTGTCGCCCGAAGAGTTTGCCGAATTTTTTCGCAGGGAATACGAGCGCTGGGGACCGATCGTGCGCGACTCCGGAATCAAGGCCGAAGGCTGAGCCGTCGGCCACGCGCCCTCGCCGCCGCGTCAACCGACGGCTAGCAACTCCTCGTTGGGAAAGTATCTGGCGTGCCAGACCGGTGCGCCGTCGGTGATTTCGACGATGTCTTCCATATGCAAGCCGAGCTTGCCGGGCCAGCGCGCCCGGGTTTCGACGGTCGTGATCATGCCGGGCTGATAGGGGATGTCTTCGCGCGGTCCGACGATCGGGCGTTCGTGGATGTTGAGCCCGAGCGAGTGTCCATTGTGCGCGTAGGTGAAGGGCAGCCCGGCTTTTTCCTGCAGCCGCCTGGCGAGATCGAACAGCTCGCGTCCCGTCCTGCCCGCGCGGCACTGCTCGATCACCCCGTGGTGCACGTCGCGCAGCTTGCGCCACGTCGACGCTTCCTCCGCGGTCGGGATGCCGGCCTTCGCAGTGCGCCCGACGTTGGAGAAATACTGGCGGAACAGACCGCCTGAATCCGATTTGACGATATCCCCCGCCTGGATGCGGTAAGCCGACGGCAGCATGTGGGGAAACCCCGTGTTCGCGCCGGCGTTGCAATAGTTCGACGTCACCTGGTCGGCACCTTCGGTCAGCATCGCTTCGGCGAGGCGAATCGCCACCGCACGCTCGGGCTCGCCGATGCGGATTCTCGAAAACGCCGCGAGAAAAGCTTTCTCCGTGGCGTGGAAGGCGGCGATGATCTGCGCTTTTTCGCGCGCAGTCTTGAACATTCGCACCTGTGCGAACAGCGGTTCGGCGGCACCAACTGTGAGCCTGGGACATTGCCGCACGAGCTCGTTGTAGTATTTCGCCGCGAGGTACTCGGTTTCGATCGCCACGTGGCCTGCGTCGAGCTTGAGATCCCGCAGAATGTCGGCCAGCGCGTCGACGGGATCGACGACGAACTCCTGGTAAGTACGGACGTCGGCGATCCAGGTGTGCGCCCGGACATAGGCGGCTTCGACAGCACAGACGAGGAATACGGGTGGTCGGTGCTTCGGCCAGACGATGAAGGCGAGACGGTCGCGTATGCTGCGCTGGGTCGCGATGTGGACGTCGCCGGCGTAGCGCACGTTTTCCGGTGACACGGCGATCACCGCATCGTGCGCGCTCGCGGCAATGGCGCGCTCGAGGGCCGCCAAATCGCCCATGGCCTCGTGGAGTGTCTTGCTCATGCGTGCCTATCGCTGAGTGCGGCAGTGCGCCGCGCGGCTGATTTCTGCTGCCGTTGCGGCGGAGAGGGGGCGTGTTTGCCGGGACTTGCGCAGCCGCTTCAGGCCGATCTTGGGGGCTGGTGGCCGACCGCGCGCGAGATGCGGTCAGCCATCTGCTTGACCTGCGCTCCCCAGGCCTGGTTGAAACGTTCGGCCGGCGCTGAAACCGACAGGCCCGCGACCAAGTGCCCTTCGTCGCCGTAGATGCCGGCGCCCGCGCACGACACGCCCTTCTCGGCTTCCTCGTTGTCGAACGCGTAGCCGGCGGCACGCGCACGCTCGATTTCGCGCAGCAGGTTGGCCTGGTCGGTCAGCGTATGGTCGGTGTATTTGGGCAGCCCGGTGCGCTGCGCGTATTCCTGACATTTCTCGGAGCCGTCGGCGGCAAGGAATATCTTGCCGACCGCGGTGATGTGCAGGGGGGCGCGCGCGCCGATGAGCTGCACGACGCGCATCATCTGGGTTCCCGACGAGGTGCGCTCGACGTAAACCACTTCGTCGTCGTGCCGCACGGACAGATTGACGGTTTCGCCGAGCTCTCGGTGCAGCTGCTGCATGAAGGGCAACGCCTCCTGGCGGATACTGATCCGCGACCTGACCAGCGTGCCCAGCTCGAGCAGCCGCATGCCCAGCCGGTAGGTGCCCGGCTCGATGCGATCGACGATGCGGTTTTGCACCATCACGTTGAGGATGCGGTGGGCGGTGGAAGGATGCAGCCCGGTTGCGGCCGCCAGACGTTTGAGGTTGACCGCGGTGGACTGCCCGGCCAGGGCATCGAGCAGGCTCATCATGCGCTCGATTACCTGGATCGACGATTTCGCTTCTTTCTCGATCACGGCAGCCAATTGGGTTTGTTTACTTCGGGTTATGGGTCAATTTTATATTATGAAATCGGCGCCGGCAACGGCGGTCAGGCGCCGCCGTGCGCGTGCGTCGTCGACAGAGACGCGGCGTCCTTCACCGAGTCAACTGAAGCGCCGCGGCTAAAAGCAACGGGCGCGCTCACCCGATCGACAGCGCTTTATCTCGGCAGGGGACGCTCGAACTGCAGGCACGGGTCGCCGCGGGCAATGCGCGGGGTGAACCAGACGTAATCGAACTCGGGCTCCCGGGCGGCGACATAATCCTCAGGGCGCAGGTGGTCCGGCTGGGTTTCGATGAACCCGACGCTCACCGCGATCGCGCGCGGCAGCAGGCGTTCGAGATGCGATGGCACGCCGAAATCCCGGCGTACGTGGCCGTTGCCTGCGATCAATACCGCGCCGCGCTCGCGGTGCACGGCGAGCGCCTCGGCCATGACCGCATCGCGCGCACGCTGCGCGTCGACCATCCCGCTCAGCGATTCCGGCGGCGCTTTGCCACAATGGCCCTGATGGATCGCGTCCTCCAGGCGCGCGCGCCGCGCCGGCTCGAACGCCTGGTCGAGGCCCAAGTCGCGGATACGGT
>JBKJZR010000017.1:0-11518 GCA_046715035.1 Burkholderiales bacterium
GCGAAAGCTATATAGCGGCGTATGCTCCACATACCCGGATAGATTTGCATATACCCGTATATGGCATTAGCATGATTCAAATGATGTATTTGATGTCTTTAGAACTCCTAGGAGCCAGTGTGCCAGCCGAACCGTCCTACAACTGTTGCAATCAATGTGGCGGCATTCGATAGCCGGGCGGTGTAAAGATACATCCGAGGACCGCCTCGACAATGGTTCGACGATCTCGTTCTCGGAGACGTCTGTACTACTTCAATGCCAGGTCTGCAAGAAAACCTAACTTCGCGTCAGCACATGGAACTCAGAGAATGGCGACTGCGGCAGGTTGTTCTATCCGCCGCCATCGAAGCACGAACCACCGCCATGGCTTGACGAGCTTCCACCTGCGTACAGCGATCGCGCGCGCCAGATCTATCCCTCGAATCGGTTGGAAGCGTTGAAAGGCGACCGCAAAGGGCAACATAGCGTCCGCATCAACCAACAATGGCGATTGTTTTTCAAATGGCAGGACGGTAATGCATTTGACGTCGAGATAACCGACTATCATTGAATGGAGCAGCGATGGCGAAGAAAGTATTGCCGGTGCACCCCGGCTTGTTCTTGCAGGAGTCGATGACCGAGTACGGTCTCACACAATACGCGCTTGCCAAGGCGATTGGGGTGCAGCCGATTCGGATCGGACAGATCGTAGCGGGTAAGCGCGCAATCACGCCGGACACCGCATTGCGGCTCGCGCGCTACTTCGGCACCGATGCGCAATCCTTGCTGAACTGGCAGGCTCACTATGATCTGCAAGTGGCGCAACAAACCCTCGACTCAAAGATCAAGCGCGATGTGCAACCGATGAAGGAAGCGGCATAGCGCTGCGGGCCGGCGAGCAATCAAGCTCGGCGCCTGGCTTACTCCAACCCACGCGCCAGATCGGCCTTGAGGTCGTCGAGGTCCTCGATGCCTATCGACAACCGGATGAGCGAGTCGGCGATGCCCATCTCGGCGCGGCGCTCCGGTCCCATCTCCCAATAGATCGTGTGGGCTATCGGGATCGCAAGAGTCCGGTTGTCGCCCAGATGGCTGGATGAAATCACGAGCTTCAACCGGTTGAGGAAATCGAAGCAGTCGATTCCATCCGCCAGCTCTATGCTCATAAGCGCACCGTAAGTTTTGAAGAGCTCCTCGGCAAGCCGGTGCTGCTGGTGATTTTCGAGACCCGGATAATACACTCTTGTCACTTTGGGATGCGCGGCCAGGAAGCGTGCGAGTTGCAGCGCATTGTCGGAGGCCTTCTCCATCCGCAGCGCCAATGTTTCGGCGCCGGTCGCGAGGCGGTGCGCATGCTCGGCGGCCAGCGTGCTGCCCACGTCCCGCAATCCTTTCTTGCGTATCTGCAGTATTCCCCAAAGGGCGGGCTGCGCATTCTTGTAGTTGTCGTAAATATTCGAAAAGCGCGTCCAGTCGAACAGGCCGGTATCGGTCACCGCGCCGCCCAACGCATTACCGTGACCGCCGATGTACTTGGTCAATGAATTGATGATCAGACCGGCCTTGTTTCGCTTCGGCTGGTACAGATACGGCGACGTCATCGTGTTATCCACCACGTAGAGCAAGCCGTGGCCGGCGCAAAGCTCGCCGATGCGCGCCAGATCGGCGACCTGGGTACGCGGGTTGGCGATCGTTTCCACGAATACCAGCCGGGTGTTGGCCCGGATGGCCCGGGCCACGTTCTCTACGTCGGTAGCATCGACAAAGCTTATCTCACAGCCCAGAGTGCTGAAGGTGCCGAACAGACTATTGGTGTTGCCGAACAGAAACGAGCTCGATACGACGTGATCGCCAGCGCGCAATAATGCGACGAAAGTTGCGGCAATGGCGGCCATGCCGGTGCTGAAGCAGGCGGTGGCAATTCCATCTTCCATCTTGCTGATTTTCACTTCCAGCGCGGCCGTGGTGGGATTGCCCTGGCGGCCATAGGCATAGCCGGGAAGCTCACCCTTGAACACCTTCGCCAGATCCCGCGCGTCGGGATAGCCGAATGCCACTGCAGGGTGCATCGGCTTGTGTACGGAAAAATGCTCGATTGGTGATTCGAGATCCGAATGCAGGATCGTCGTGGTAAAGCCGCTCTTCATGGCAAGGTCTTTCCCAATAAAAAACCCGGTCAGCTTGCGCGGACCGGGTTCGGGTTCGCTTTAGCCGTATTTATTAAGCGCCCGCAAGCTGATATCAAATCGGCGCTGATGCCAACTTACCCGCTCGGTGCGGGCTTGTCAACTTCGTACGGCCACAAACTAGTCGACTACTTCGAGCTTGAGGTCGAGCTGCGTGGCCGCGTGTCCCGGACGCGTGGAGCCGTCGCGGCGCTGGGTTTCGACATCGTCGAGATATTCCTGTGTCACGTCGCCAGTGATGTAGATGCCACTGAAGCACGAGGTCTCGAAGTTCGTTACACGCGGATTCACCGAGCGCACGTCATCGATCAACGCATCGAGATCCTGGTAGATCAGGCAGTCGGCGCCGATCTCGCGCGCAATCTGATCGTTCGTGCGGCCGGTTGCGATGAGTTCATCGCGGGTCGGCATGTCGATGCCATAGACATTGGGGAAGCGCACGGGTGGCGCTGCGGAAGCGAAGAATACCTTGCGCGCACCGGCCTCGCGCGCCATCAGCACGATCTCGCGGCTGGTCGTGCCGCGCACGATCGAGTCGTCGACGAGCATCACGTTTTTGCCCTTGAACTCCATGCCGATCGCGTTCAGTTTCTGACGCACCGATTTGCGGCGGATCGCCTGCCCGGGCATGATGAAGGTGCGGCCGATATAACGATTCTTGATGAAACCTTCGCGGTAAGGGAGGCTGAGCCGGTTGGCGAGCTGCATCGCGGACGGGCGGCTCGAATCCGGAATCGGAATCACGACGTCGATATCCAGGTCGGCGTGGTCCCGCTTGATCTTGTCGGCGAGGCTTTCCCCCATTCTGAGCCGGGTCTCGTAAACCGAGATGCCGTCGATCACGGAATCGGGACGCGCCAGGTAAACGTACTCGAAGATGCAGGGATTCAGCGTTGCGTTAAGCGCGCATTGCTGGGCATAGAAATGGCCGTCCTCGTCGATAAAGATCGCCTCACCGGGGCCCACATCGCGCACGAGCGTGAAGCCGAGCGCATCGAGCGCGACCGATTCCGAGGCGACCAGATATTCGCTGCCGTGCTCTGTTTCCTGCTTGCCGAAGACCAGCGGCCGGATTCCATAGGGATCGCGGAACGCGAGCAACCCGTAGCCCGCGATCATCGCCACCACCGCGTACGCTCCCCGGCAGCGGCGATGCACGCCTGAAACCGCGGCAAAAATGGTCGCTGGGTCAAGCTTGTAATTGGCGGCCCCTTCCTGCAGTTCGTGGGCGAGTACGTTGAGGAGGACTTCGGAATCCGAGTTGGTATTCACGTGACGCAGATCCTGGCGGAATAGATCGCTCTTCAACTGCGCGGTATTCGTCAGGTTGCCGTTGTGCCCAAGCACGATGCCGAAGGGCGAATTCACATAGAACGGCTGGGATTCCGCTGCCGACCAGGCGGAACCCGCAGTGGGATAGCGCGTGTGCGCGATCCCGCAGGCGCCCAGCAGTGCGCGCATGTCGCGGGTACGGAACACATCGCGCACCATTCCGCCCCCTTTGTGCATGTGAAACGCCGCGCCTTCGGCAGTCACTATGCCCGCCGCGTCCTGGCCGCGATGCTGCAGGACCAGCAGCCCGTCGTAGAGCAGCTGATTCACCTGATTCTTCGCCACCACGCCCAGAATGCCGCACATACCAGCGCCAGTCCTCAGTCGAAGTTCACGTACTTCGAAAAATCATATGGTAGCCAGACTTTTATCACATTGGCGAGCGCCTCGAGCGGCGCGCTGAACATGGCCTCGCGCCACAGTGGTTCCCGCGGCAGCGGCGTGAACCCCGCCAGCAACACTGCAATCATCACGATGGCTATGCCCCGAACGAATCCGAAAATCGCGCCGAGCAGCCGATCGAGCGCGCCCAGCCCGGCGGTCTTCACCAAAGTTGAAACCGCGATTGCAAGCAGCGTCATCAGCACTAACGCAGCCACGAACGTCGCCAAAAAAGCGACCAGCTGCCGCAGGGACGGGTTCGCAACCCCAGCGGACAACAGCGGCGCCACATCTGCGGCGTACAGCTGCGCCACGATGAACGCCACTATCCAGGATGCCAGCGCCAGCACCTCCCGCACCAGCCCGTGGATGAGACTGAGCAGCACCGAAATTGCAATGATCGCCAGGACCGCGTAATCGAACCCGGTCATCGACCTTAGCGAGGCACCAGGTTGCCGCTCAACCCCATGCCCTTGAGCTGATCGCGGATCTTCTCGGCCTCGTCACGCGATGCGAACGGTCCGGCCCGCACGCGGGTCACGGTTCCCTTCTGGGTCGGCACCGTCTCGGTGTACGATTTGATTCCTGCGGCCAGCATTTGCTCCTGCATCTGCTTTGCCTTGTCGCCATCGTTGAGCGCAGCAACCTGGACCACAAAGCCTGTCGATGCCGCTGGCGCCGGCGGTAACGAGGGCGACGCGGGCGGCTGGGCAGGCCTGACGGTGGGTTTGGCCACCGCCTCTGGCGCCGGTTTCGCTGGCGGCGCTGCCTCCGTGTCCCAAGCAGGCGGTGTCGCCTCTGCACCTCTGGATTTGGCAGACTCTGGCTTGGCGACTGGCACAGGCTTGGGTCCTTCGGATGAGGACTTGGCTGGCGGTTTAGACGCAGGACTGCCCGGCACTACGGGCACGATCTTGGACGTGAAAGTGCCGGAATCGGACGAGGGAATCTGGATATTAATGTCCTGCCTGGGCGCCTTGGGTTCGTGATCCAGAATCATCGGCAGGAATACAGCGACAACGGTCACCAGCGCTATCGCACCGATCAGCCGCCGGCGCGCCCGTTTCTTGAGTTGAAGTTCTTCTGCGCTGATCGATTTCGCCATGGCTTTCGAATCTTCACGCGCCGCGACGGCGATGTTGCGCGCGCATCACCGCGGAAACGGTAAGAAACGATCCGAAAACGATGATTTTATCATTTCCGGACGCGAGTTTACAGGCGGCTGACCATGCGGATACGACATCATCGAACACCTCGAGCGACTGCGCCGCGCCCACACGCGTCACTTCCCTTGCAAGCTGCTCAGCGGTCGCGCCGCGCGCGCCTTCCGTCGTCGCGACCAGCCAGTGCGTAATGCGCCCCGTCATGGCGTTGACCACCCCGGCGATATCCTTGTCTTTGAACATCGCAAATACCGCGATGGTCTTGCCGGCAGGCGGCAAGCGCGCTAGGTTGGCAGCCAGCGCGCGCGCTGCATGCGGGTTGTGAGCCACATCGAGGATGACGACAGGCTGCCCGGGCAGCACCTGAAAGCGCCCGGGTATTTCGGCGCGCAACAGTCCGCTGCGTATGTCCTGCGCCGTGACCGGCAGCCGATCGCGCATCTGATCGAGGGCAGTGAGGCACGCTGCAGCATTGCTGAGCTGATAATCCCCGCGCAATACCGGCAACGGCAGCCCATGACGTTTGCCGCCGGGCCCCCAGTATTGCCACTGACCCTGATCGGCGCTGTAACCGAAATCCCGGTCGATCAGCAGCAGGCGGGCGCCGATGGCGCGGGCGTGGCCAGCCAGGGACGCTGGAGGGTCACCCTCGGCACAGATAGCGGGACGCTCGCTGCGGAAGATACCGGCTTTCTCGTAGCCGATCGCCTCGCGGGTAGCGCCGAGATACTCGACGTGATCGATGTCGATCGAAGTCACGAGTGCGCAGTCAGCGTCGAATGCGTTCACGGCATCGAGTCGACCGCCCAGGCCGACTTCGATTATCGCGGCATCCACGCCGGCCGCGGCAAAAACCAGCATTGCTGCCAGCGTGCCGAATTCGAAATAAGTGAGCGCAATGTGTCCGCGCGCCGCCTCGACCCGCTCGAACGCACGGCACAGGGTGTCGTCGCTCGCGTCTTCACTAGCGATACGCACGCGCTCGTTATAGCGCAGCAGGTGCGGCGAAGTGTAAACGCCGGTGCGGTAACCCGCCTGATGCAACACCGCTTCCAGCATGGCACAGCATGAGCCCTTGCCATTGGTTCCCCCCACCGTGATCAGCGGGAATACGGGCGCCAGCGCAAGTGCCTGTTTGACCTGCAGCACGCGCTCGAGCCCCATTGCGATCGTCTGCGGGTGGACGCGCTCGAGATACCCGAGCCACTCTGCAAGACTGCGGGATTCAGCGTTCAGCGTAAGTGTTCCAGAAAGAAACCGAGGCATACAGCGGCAAGTCGCGGCCGCTGCCCGTTGCCCGTTGTCGGGCGATCTACGCTGCGGCCGGGAGCCTGAGCAACAGTGTTATGAGACTGGCGAGCTTGTCGCGCATCTCGCGGCGATCGACGATCTGATCGATGGCGCCATGCTCGAGCAAAAACTCAGAACGCTGGAATCCCTCGGGCAGCGTTTCGCGCACAGTTTGCTCGATGACCCGCGGTCCTGCAAATCCGATCAGGGCCCCGGGCTCGGCGAGGATGACGTCGCCAATCAACGCGAAGCTTGCTGAAACGCCGCCCATCGTGGGGTCGGTCAACACCGAAATGAAGGGCAGGCGCTCCGTCCCGAGCTGGGTCAGGGCGGCACAGGTCTTCGACATTTGCAGCAACGACAGCAGCCCTTCCTGCATGCGCGCGCCGCCACTCGCCGTGAAGCAAACCAGGGGAAGCTTTTGCTCGAGGCACACCTGGACACCACGCACGAAACGCTCGCCCACGACGGAGCCCATCGACCCGCCAAGAAATCTGAACTCGAAGACCGCGGCGACCAGGGGGATGGTCCTGATGCTGCCCTGCATCACGATCAGGGCATCGTCCTCCGCGGTTTCCTTTTTGGCCTCGTCGAGCCGCTCGGTGTAGCGCCGGCTGTCCTTGAACTTGAGGCTGTCGACCGGTACGATTTCATAACCGATCTCGTATCGCCCCTCGGGATCGAGCAGGAAATCGAGGCGCTCGCGTGCAGTGATGCGATTATGCAGACTGCATTTAGGGCATACGTTCAGGTTCTTCTCGAGGTCGGCACGGTAGAGCACCGCTTCGCACGACTCGCACTTGCTCCACAAACCTTCCGGCACCACCTTCTTGGGGCTGCCGGTATCGCGTTTGATCTTGGGGGGGAGTAATTTCTGTAGCCAGCTCATACCAGGACCTCAGCCGTCGAGCGCGCTGCGGATATCCTTAACCAGAACCGAGACATTGTCCAGTACCCGTTCGCGCGGCGACGCCTCGATCTCCTGCACGAGCCGGCTGCCAATAACCACGGCGTCTGCGATCTCGGCCACGGCGCACGCGGTAGCCGCATCGCGGATGCCGAATCCAACCCCTATCGGCAAATCGATACGCGCGCGGATCTGCGGAATCTTGCGCGCGATCTCACTCAGATCAACGTGGGCTGCCCCCGTCACGCCGCGCAGCGAAACATAGTAAATGTAGCCGCGCGCGTGGCGTGCCACCTGCTCGATGCGTGCGGCGGTGGATGTCGGCGCCAGGAGAAAAATCGCGTCGATGCCGCGCGCAGCAAGCAGCGTCGTCAGCTCCGCAGACTCCTCGGGCGGATAGTCAACGACCAGCACGCCGTCGACGCCCGCCTCCGCCGCTGACACCGCAAACGTTTCATACCCCATGGCTTCGATCGGATTCGCGTAACCCATTAGAACGATCGGCGTCCCGCTGTCGCTCTTGCGAAACTCAGCCACAAAAGCCAATACCTTCCTCAGCGAAGTACCGTGCTTCAGCGCGCGCTCGCTCGAGCGCTGTATGGTCGGTCCATCCGCCATCGGATCGGAAAACGGCACGCCCAGCTCGATCACATCGACGCCGGCCTCGACCAGCGCATGCATGAGCGGCACCGTCATTGCAGGGTCGGGGTCGCCGGCGGTGATGAATGGAATCAACGCCTTGCGGTGCTGCTTCTGAAGTGCGGCGAAAGTAGGAGCGATGCGGGACATCAGTAGACCCGTGAGGGGTGAGGCGTAAGGAGCGAGGCGGAACGACTCGCCCTGACTTTGAATTTACGCCTCACGCCTAGCGCCTCTCTCCTCACGAGAAGTCAAGGCCCGATTTTTCTGCCACCGTATGCATGTCCTTGTCCCCGCGGCCCGAAAGATTGACGAGCAGGATCTGTTCTCGCTTCATGCGTGGCGCGATCTTCGCCGCGTAAGCCAAAGCGTGGCTCGACTCGAGTGCAGGGATGATCCCCTCGAGCCGGCACAGGTCGTGAAAGGCCTGCAGCGCTTCGTCGTCCGTCACCGCGACATACTCGGCACGACCGGAATCCTTCAGCCAGGCGTGCTCGGGACCCACGCCCGGGTAGTCGAGACCTGCCGATATCGAATGCGTTTCGATGATCTGGCCGTTGTCGTCCTGCATGAGATAAGTGCGATTGCCGTGCAGCACGCCGGGTTTTCCGGCACACAAGGTTGCGGCGTGCTTGCCGCTTTCGAGCCCGTGACCGGCGGCCTCCACGCCGATCAGGCGCACGGCTTGCTGTGCGATGTAGGGGTAGAACAGCCCCATCGCATTGGAGCCGCCACCGACGCAGGCTAGCACCGCGTCGGGCTGGCGGCCCGCCATTTCATCCATCTGCTGTATCGCTTCGGTGCCGATGACAGACTGAAAATCGCGCACCATCATCGGATAGGGATGCGGTCCGGCTACCGTGCCGATGATATAAAAAGTGTCGGTAACGTTGGTCACCCAATCACGCATCGCTTCGTTGAGCGCGTCCTTGAGCGTTTTCGATCCTGATTCGACGGGGACCACCGAGGCGCCGAGCAGCTTCATCCGATAGACGTTCTGGGCCTGGCGCTTGATGTCCTCCGACCCCATGTAGACCACGCACTCCATGCCGTATCGCGCCGCAATCGTTGCGGTGGCAACGCCGTGCTGTCCTGCACCGGTTTCCGCGATGACGCGCTGCTTACCCATACGCCTGGCCAGCAGCGCCTGGCCGACCGTGTTATTGATCTTGTGGGCGCCCGTGTGATTCAGGTCTTCGCGTTTCAGGTAGACTTGCGCGCCGCCAAAACGCTCTGACCAGCGCCGCGCGTGATAGACCGGACTTGGGCGGCCGACATAGTGTTTAAGCTCGCCCTCGAACTCGGACCGAAAATCCGCGTCATTCCGATAGCGGGCATACGCCGCCTTGAGCTGGTCGAGCGCTTCGATCAGGGTCTCGGCGACGAAGACGCCCCCATAGGGGCCGAAATGACCTCGTTCGTCGGGCAAATCATAGATCTGCATCGCGGACACCTTGAAAAAATGCGGCCATCTTGCGGGGGTCCTTGATGGCGGGTGCACCCTCGACTCCGCTGCTGACATCGACCGCCCATGGCTTTACGCGGCGGATCGCGGCAGCGACATTGTCCGGAGCGAGGCCGCCCGATAAAATGACGGGCAGCTGCAACGCTTGGGGAATCAGGTCCCAGTCGAACGTCTTACCGGTACCACCCTGCGTGCCGTCAATGAACGAATCGAGCAGCAGACCCCGCGCGCTTTCGTACAGCCGCGCGTATTGTAGCAAATCCAGTCCGGGCCTGACGCGCGCCGCCTTGATGTAGGGCAACGCGAATGCGCTGCAGAATGCGGGCGGCTCGTCACCGTGAAACTGCAGCAGCTCGAGCGGCACTTGGGCGATCACGCTGTCGACGTCGCTGCGACTCGCATCAACGAACAAGCCGACCGCGGTTACGAATGGCGGCAGCGCCCGAATGATAGCGGCGGCATGCTGCGGGTTGACGTTGCGAGCGCTGCGCGCATAGAACACGAAGCCCAGTGCGTGCGCACCCAGCCGAGCCGCTGCGAGAGCGTCCTCTTTACGTGTGATCCCGCAGATTTTGACGGCCGTCATCGACTCAGATGAGACATTGCAAGCCCGTGCCTGCGGACTGCTTCGCCTGCGGCAGACCCCAGTGCGCATCGTACACCACGTGGGTGAGATACAGTCCCGCGGGGTCCAGAGTCGGCGCCCCGCGCGCACGGTCGCAGCTTGCGAGCACCTCCGCGATCCAACACGCCGGGTATTTTCCTTTACCCACATAGACGAGACTGCCTACGAGATTGCGTACCATATGCTGCAGGAAGCCGTCGGCAGCGAGGTCGAAAACCAGATAGTCGCCGTCGCTGAGAATCTCCACCGCGCGCAGCTCGCGCACCGGAGATTTCGCCTGGCATTGAGCTGAGCGGAACGCGCTGAAATCATGTCTGCCAATCAGCAGTCGGGCGGCCTCCCTCATGGGCAGCAGCTCGAGCGGCGCGTGTATCCACCCTACCCGCCGATGGTTGAGCCCGGGACGCGGCCGTTGGTTGAGCAGCACATAGCGGTAGCGACGCTCGCGCGCGCCATAGCGCGCGTGGAAATCGTCAGCGACTGTACGCGCCCAAAGCACTGCGATCTGCGGCGGCAGCAGCGCGTTGACGCCCCTGACCCATGCCGACTCGGGACGGTGCGCGGAGGCGTCGAAATGAACTACCTGCCCGACTGCATGCACCCCAGCGTCAGTGCGGCCAGCGCAGATGGTCGCCACCGCCTCGCCCGCGATCTCGCTTAACGCGCACTCGAGCGCATCCTGCACGGCACATCCCGAGGGCTGGGTTTGCCAGCCGCAGAATGCGCCGCCGAAATATTCCAATCCGAGCGCAATGCGCGCCATGGGGATGAAGTCGTCTCCCGGTAATCCACTACGCACAGGCCCGATGCGAATCGCTGCCGGCAGCAATGCCCATGACCGGCATCTCAAAGCTTGACCGGTCAGGGGCGTATTCCAGGCTTTTGCAGGTTCACAAAAAGAACTGCCGCGCAGATCGCGGATCTGGCGGCAGCGGAGAACAAGCTAACAAGATCAGCCGAGCGCTTCTAGCAACTTTTTGGCTTCCTCGGTCTGTCCCGCATCGCCTTCCTTGAGCACTTCCTGCAGGATTTCGCGCGCCCCTTCCTTATCGCCCATTTCCTGGTATGCCTTGGCCAGATCAAACTTCGTCTGCACGTCGTACCAGTGATCGTCCTTGGGTCCGCTCGTCTGAGCGTAGGTGACGATCGTCTTGTCGGGATCCTCGAGACTCAGATCGATCCCATCGAGCTCAACAGGCTTAGGCGGTGCGGTGTCTGTAGGCAGATCCAGGGTGAAATCGGGCGCCGCAGGCGTGAGCGTAGTGGTATCGGTCGTTGTCGTCGTCGTTTGCGTCTGCAACGAAGGCGGCGCGTCACCAAGCTCGAAATCCATGGTGAGTTCCGCCGCCTTATCCTGATTCTCGGGACTCATGATAACGGTGCCGTCATGCGTATAGCCCTTGCCAGCATCTGCCCGCGGCTTTGAAGCTGCTGCGTCGAAGTCGAAATCGATGGGGCCGGTAGACGTCACTGCAGCTTCCGGGGTGACGCGAGTTTTTGCGACGTCATCCGCTGGGGAATCGGCCGTTATGTCGGGCTCCGATGGCGACG
>JBKJZR010000018.1:0-22426 GCA_046715035.1 Burkholderiales bacterium
TAGAACTCCATCCGGTCGAGCTCGCGCAGCAGGTCGTTCGGAAACTCGATGTCGGCCTTGTCGACCTCGTCGATCAACAGGACCGAGTGCGCGTCGGATTCGAACGCGTTCCACAGCATGCCGCGCACGATGTAGTTCTTGATCTCGTGCACTTTCGGATCACCCAATTGCGAGTCGCGCAGCCGCGACACCGCGTCGTACTCGTAGAGGCCATGCTGCGCCTTGGTCGTCGATTTGATATGCCATTCGTAGAGCGGCCGCCCGAGCGCACTGGCAACTTCGAGCGCGAGCATGGTCTTGCCCGTTCCCGGCTCGCCTTTGATCAGCAGCGGGCGCTCCAGGGTGATCGCGGCGTTCACCGCCATCATCAGATCCTGGGTTGCTACATAGGACTCTGTGCCTTCAAAACGCATCGGGGTGTTCTTTCATTCGAATTGGTGATGAATAACACAGTGATTATAGAACAACTGTACCGCCAGCGATCGGTGACGCACGCGCACTACCGCGTTGACTTTCCCCATAGGCTGGCTTAGCTTGTCCACCATCCTGTCATCTCAAACTTCGTTGCTGCTGAGACAACCGAAACGTTTCGCGTTACGGCGAATCAGGAATTCCGAAATGCATTCGCGCCATGCCTGTTTGGTTCTCTGCGTTGGTTTTGCGGGAGCGTTGACTGCAGTCAGTGCGCAGGAGTATCCGTACAAGCCGATCCGCATACTCGTGGCGTTTCCGCCCGGCGGGCCGACCGATATAGTGGCGCGCACCCTCGCGCAGAAAATTACCGATCACTGGGGCTATCAGGTTGTGGTCGACAATCGCGCCGGCGGCAACGGCATCGTCGGCCAGGAAGTCGCCGCACGCGCGACGCCGGACGGTCACACCATCCTGGTCCAGTCGGTCGCATTCGCGGTCAATCCCAGCCTCTACAAGCTGCCGTACGACACGCACAAGGATTTCATACCGGTCAAGCTCGTCGTCTCGACATCGCTGATGCTGGTCGTGAATCCTGCGTTGACGGCGAAATCGGTCAAGGAACTGATCGCGCTCGCCAAGAGCAAGCCCCGGCAACTCAACTTTTCCTCTCCCGGCATCGGCAGCTCCAACCATCTTGCCGGCGAGCTCTTGAATATTATGACAGGCATCGAGATGGTGCATGTCGCCTACAAAGGCGTGCCGCAGGCAATGACCGACGTGATGAGCGGTCAGATGCAGCTCATGCTGCCGGGAATACCGCCGGCGCTGCCGCACACCAAGACCGGCCGGTTGCGCGGGCTCGCGGTGACGTCCAAGCAGCGCTCACCGCTCGCACCCGAAATGCCGACCATGATCGAGGCCGGCGTGCCCGGTTACGATTGGAGCTCGTGGTTCGGCGTATTCCTGCCTGGCGGCACGCCGCGGCCGGTCGTGAATAAACTGCATGACGAAGTCGTGCGCATCCTCAATCTGCCTGAAGTGAGAAACCAGTTCGACGCCCAGGGATTCGACCCGCTCGATCTCACGCCAAGCTCGCCTGCAGACTTCAGCCGCATCATCAAGGCGGACATGGAACGGTACGCGAAGATCATCAAACAGGTCGGCGTGAAGGTGGAGTAATTCTCAACAGGCACATCAAGGTCGATCGAGCATGGACAGACTTGCGGGCAAGGTTGCTTTCATCACGGGCGCTGGCGCGGGCATCGCGCGCGCGGCGGCGAAAATCTTCGCCCGGGAAGGCGCTCGGGTCGCCATCGCCGAAATCAAGCCGGAAACGGGGCGGTCCACCGAGCAAATGGTGCGTGACGCCGGCGGCGAGGCGTTGTTCGTGCAGACCGATGTCGCCAGCGAGGATAGCGTGCGCGCGGCGGTGGCTACCGCCGTCAGGCACTTCGGCAAGCTTGACGTGCTCTACAACTGCGCCGGCGGCGCGCTGCCCACGGACAGCCACATTACCGATGTCGATCTCGACGCAGTGTGGCAATTCACCATGAGGGTCGACCTGCTCGGCACCATGCTCTGCTGCCGACACGGCATTCCGGAGTTGATCAAGGCTGGCGGCGGGACGGTGGTGAACATGTCGTCCGGCGCTGCATTGCGTGGCGCCGCGCCTGGGCATGTCTACACCGCTGCCAAGGGTGCGATATTGTCGCTGACTCGCGCGCTGGCCGGCGCCTACGTCAAGCAAGGTGTGCGCGCCAATGCGATCTGCGCGGGGCGCATCCTCACCGAGCTCAGCATCAGCAGGTACGGCACGCCAGGCAAACCTGGCCCGATCGCCGACCGCCAGGATGCGACCGGGCGCCTGAAAGAATATCCATTGTGGGTAGGCCAGCCCGAAGATATCGCCAATATCGCGCTGTTTCTCGCCAGCGACGAATCACGCATGATCACCGGCGCAACGATCGCCGCCGATGGCGGGCGCTCGTCATATTGAAAAGCTAATCCCTGTGGGCGCTCATCCCGTAAAGATCGGCGCGCCGATCGATGTCGTGCACTATTCCCGCATCGTCGCACGCGACGCGCACCAGCTTATCCTCGTGCGCAGCAATCAGATCTCGCGCACCCGCATCGCCCTGAAGCGCGAGTAACTGTGCACCGAAGCGCTTGCCGAAGCCGACCGGATGACCGCGCTGTCCCCGATACACCGGCGCCACCAGTTCGCTGCCCGTCTCGAGCTCGCGCGCAACAGCGGCGATCGTGGCAGGTCTTATGGAGGGCATGTCGGCGAGTGCAATCACCCATCCATCAGCATTGCGGGCGCCTGAAATGCCATGCGCCAGGCTCGCTCCCATGCCGCGGGCGGCGTCACGACACACCATCACATAACAGCCTTCCTGCTCGAGCATGTCCGCCAACGGAAAGTCGCCCGGCTTCACTACCGCAATCACTGCGAGTCCGGCCGCGTTGAGGTTGCGCGCCGCATGCGCGCCGATGGCCACGCCGTCCTGCAGCGGATGAAGCAGCTTGTCGCCGCCGAAGCGAGATCCGGCGCCGGCAGCCAACAGAATCGCGCTGATGTTCATCGATGCCATTATAAATTATGCTCACCGTGACTCGATCCACTACCCGCCAAGGCCGCCATGCCCAAGCTCGCTGCGAACCTGACCATGATGTTCAACGAAGTCGATTTTCTCGACCGCTTCGCCGCAGCCGCGCAGGCCGGTTTCAAGGGCGTCGAATATCTGTTTCCGTACGAGTACGACAGGCATGCCCTCCGGGAAAAGCTGGCGGAGCACAAGCTCACGCAGGTGCTGCACAACCTGCCCGCCGGCAACTGGGGCGGCGGTGAACGCGGCATAGCCTGCCATCCGGATCGCGTGTCCGAATTCGAGGCCGGCGTGGACCGGGCGATCGACTACGCGACGGCGCTGGGCTGTAAACAGGTCAACTGTCTGGCGGGGATACGGCCGTCGGGTCTCGACCCGCTCGATGCGAGGGAGACCTTGGTCAAAAACCTGCAGTTCGCCGCGGTGCGCCTCAAGGCGGCTGGAATCCGGCTGCTGATCGAACCGATCAACACCCGCGACATACCGGGATTCTTCCTGTGCAACACGGCGCAGGCGATCGACATCGTCAAGGCGGTCGGCTCGGACAATTTGTTCGTGCAGTACGACATCTATCATATGCAGATCATGGAAGGCGATCTCTCGGCGACGATCGAAAAGCATCTGCAACTGATTCCCCACATGCAGCTTGCCGATACGCCGGGGCGGCACGAGCCCGGCACCGGAGAGATCAATTACACATTCCTGCTCGGCCACATCGACAAACTCGGCTACCAGGGCTGGATCGGCTGCGAATACAAACCCGCCGCGAAAACAACCGACGGGCTGGGCTGGACGCAGCCTTATTTGCGACAGTCCGTCTGACCGCACGCAACTTCTACGCTGGCTGAAGTCATGCAACGGGAGGAATCGTGATGCAAATCGCCGCACGCACCGCCGCCCTCGCGCTGTTTTGTGGCGCGCCATTCGCCGCATCGGCGCAGGCCTGGCCGTCGAAGCCAGTTCGTTACATCGTACCTTTTCCCCCCGCCGGGGCGACCGACATCCTCGCCCGCTGGGTGGCGGAAAAACTGACCCCTGCGCTTGGTCAGCAGGTGGTCGTCGAAAATCGCGCGGGCGCGGCAGGAGCGGTCGGCACGGAAGTGGTCGCGAAGAGCACGCCGGACGGCCATACCATTCTGATGGCTACTGTGGCGCAGGCGATCGGCGAAACGCTCTACACCAAGCTGCCGTTTTCCTTTGCGCGCGATCTGGCGCCGGTGGCGCTGATCGCGCGCGTTCCGAATGTCATGGTGGTGCATCCCTCGGTGCCGGCGAAAACCGTGAAGGAATTCGTAGCGCTGGCCAGATCGAGGCCCGGACAGATCAACTATGCCTCTTCAGGCAGTGGCACTTCGATTCATATGTCGGCGGAGCTGTTCAAGATGCTGACCGGAACCGACATGGTGCACATCACGTATAAAGGCAGCGCCCAGGCGCTCACCGACCTGGTCGGCGGACAGGTCTCGGTGATGTTCGACAACCTGCCCCCGTCGATGCCGCATATCAAAAGCGGGCGGTTGCGCGCAATCGCGATCACCACTGCGTCGCGCTATCCCGGATTGCCGGATCTGCCGACGGTCGCCGAGTCGGGAGTGCCGGGCTACGAAGCAAGCGCGTGGTTCGGCGTCGTCGCGCCGGGAGGCACGCCGAAGGAAATCGTCGGGCGGCTGAATACCGAGGTCAACCGCGCGGTCAACGCGGCCGACATGATCGATCGATTCGCTCAACAGGGCGCGACCCCGGCGCCGGGGACCCCGGAGGATTTCGGCGCGCACATCAGCGCCGAGATCGCCAAATGGGCGAAAGTCGTCAAGGCCTCCGGCGCGAGAGTCGACTGAGCTTCCTGCGCGCGTCTTCGCGGCGCGCCGCGTTCAGCCCCGCATGACACCGCAAACTGCCGTTTCAGCCGGAGTCCGGGGCACTGGCGCTACGCGCTCCTGCATGGGCGCGCGTACTGCGCGCGTTGTGGCAATATCGCTCTGCCTTGAATACACCTGGAGGATTTACATGAGCAACATCGGATTCATCGGCCTCGGCATCATGGGCAATCCCATGGCATTGAACCTGATCAAGGGCGGCCACCGGCTGTTCCTGAATTCGCGCAGCGGCGTGCCGCCGGAGCTTACGGCCGCGGGCGGAACGGCGTGCGCGAGCGCCCGGGAAGTCGCGCAGCAAGCCGAGATCGTCATCGTCATGGTGCCGGACACACCCGACGTCGAAAAAGTGTTGTTCGGAGCCGACGGCGTCGCCTCGGGCCTGTCCAGCGGTAAGGTCGTGATCGACATGAGCTCGATCTCGCCGATCGAGACCAAGCAGTACGCGAAGCGCATCAACGAGCTTGGGTGCGAGTATCTCGATGCTCCTGTCTCGGGCGGCGAGGTGGGCGCCAAGAATGCCGCGCTCACGATTATGATCGGCGGCACGCAGCCGGCTTTCGAAAAGGTCAAACCGATATTCGAGCTGATGGGCAAGAACATCACGCTGGTCGGCGGCAACGGCGACGGGCAGACGTGCAAGGTCGCCAATCAGATCATCGTCGCACTCAACATCGAGGCGGTCGGCGAAGCGCTGTTGTTCGCCTCCAAGGCAGGCGCCGATCCGGCCAAAGTGCGGCAGGCGCTGATGGGCGGGTTCGCCGCGTCGCGCATTCTCGAAGTGCACGGCGAGCGCATGATCAAGCGCACGTTCGACCCCGGGTTTCGCATCGAGCTGCATCAGAAGGACCTGAGCCTGGCGCTGGCGGGCGCGCGCGCGCTCGGGGTCTCGCTGCCCAATACGGCCACAGCGCAGGAGCTTTTCAATGCCTGCAGCGCCAACGGCGGCGGCAAATGGGACCATTCGGCCATGGTGAAGGCCCTTGAAAAGATGGCGAATCACGACGTCGCGCAAGCATAAGCCGACGATAATCGCGGCCGCCGGCGCCGCCCGGTAGTAAAATCCCCGGGCTACCGATGAATTACGCCACTCCTCACGCCGCCGCCCTCAGGCAACCGCTGTCTCCCGAGTTGCTCGCACAGTTGCATGCGCTGTGCAGGGATCGCGTCGCCACCTCCCAGGCCGTGCGCGAGCACCACGGCAAGGACGAGTCTGCGCATCCGCACGCGCTGCCCGACGCCGTCGTGTTTGCGCAGACCGTTGACGAGATCGCGCAGGTGGTCCGGCTGTGTCACGCGCACCGCACGCCGTTGATCCCCTTCGGGGCCGGCAGTTCGGTCGAAGGGCACGTGCTGGCGATCCACGGCGGGGTGAGCCTGGACTTGACCGGCATGAACCGGGTACTCGCCGTCAATGTCGATGACCTCGACGCCACGGTGCAGGCCGGCGTCACGCGCAAGCAGCTGAACCAGCACCTGCACGACACGGGACTCTTCTTTCCGATCGATCCGGGCGCTGACGCCACGCTGGGCGGCATGGCCGCGACGCGCGCATCCGGCACCAACGCCGTGCGTTACGGCACGATGCGCGAAAACGTCATGGGGCTGACCGTGGTGCTCGCGGATGGACGCGTCATCCGCACGGGCGGCCGTGCGCGCAAGTCTTCGGCGGGGTATGACCTGACCCGGCTCTTCGTCGGCAGCGAAGGCACGCTGGGCGTGATCGCCGAAGTGACGGTGCGCCTCCATCCGCAACCGGAAGCGGTATCCGCCGCAGTGTGCATGTTTCCCTCGGTCGATGCGGCGGTGCGCACCGTGATCCAGACTGTGCAGATGGCGATCCCTATCGCGCGCTGCGAGCTGCTCGATGCGCTCACCATCGAGGCTGTCAACCGCTACAGCGGCTTGAGCCTGCGCGAGGCGCCGATGCTGTTGTGCGAATTTCACGGCACGCCCGCCAGCGTCGAAGAGCAGGCGCAAACGGTGCAGGATATCGCCGCGGAGAACGGCGGGCTCGATTTCGAATGGGCCACGAAACAGGAGGAGCGTACGCGGCTGTGGCAGGCGCGGCACGATGCGTATCTCGCATGCATGCAGCTGCGCCCCGGCAGCCGTGGCGTATCGACCGACGTCTGCGTGCCGGTTTCGCGGCTCGCCGAATGCATCGCCGCCACTAACGCCGATATCGCCAGGGCCTCGATGCCCATCGCGCTTTTCGGTCACGTCGGCGATGGCAACTTCCACCTCGTAATCCTGGTCGATCCGGCGCGCCGCGCCGATCTCGACGAGGCGGAGGCGATCAATGAACGCGTCGTCTTGCGTGCTCTCGCCATGGGCGGGACCTCGACCGGCGAGCACGGCATCGGCATCGGCAAGCTCGACTTTCTCGAGGCCGAACACGGCGAGGGCGTAAACGTGATGCGCGCGATCAAGCGCGCCCTGGATCCGGACAACGTGTTCAACCCGGGGAAGGTGTTCCGGCTTTGAGCACCACTGCGGCAGCCGTCGATCGCGCGCGGCAGCAGGACGTGGTGGGCGCACTGGCGGCGTTTCTTCCCGAGCGCGCCTTGCTGTACGAGCAGGAGGACGTGCAGCCCTACGAGTGCGATGGGCTGTCGGCGTACCGCCAGCTGCCGATGGTCGTCACGCTGCCTGAAACCGAAGCCGAGGTGCAGCGCATACTCGAGATTTGTCATACCCTGCGCGTGCCCGTCGTTGCGCGGGGCGCGGGCACCGGTCTGTCGGGCGGCGCGCTACCGCTCGGTGACGGCGTGCTGCTTTCGCTCGCGCGTTTCATGCGGATTCTCGACATCGATCCCGCCGCGCGCACCGCCCGACTGCAGCCCGGTGTGCGCAATCTGGCGGTTTCCGAAGCCGCTGCGCGTTACGGGCTCTACTACGCGCCCGACCCCTCGAGCCAGATTGCCTGCTCCATCGGCGGCAACGTAGCCGAGAACGCCGGCGGCATGCATTGCCTCAAGTATGGCCTGACGGTGCACAACATCCTCAAGCTTCGCGCTTACACGATCCGCGGCGAACTGCTGGAAATAGGCGGCGAGGGTCTGGACTCGGCGGGTTACGACTTGCTCGCTCTGCTGACCGGTTCCGAAGGGCTGCTCGCCGTGATCACCGAGGTGACGGTCAAACTGCTCCCCAAACCCGAACGCTCGCAATGCATCCTCGCGGCCTTCGACGATGTCGGCAAAGCGGGCCAGGCGGTCGCCAACATCATCGGCGCCGGCATCATTCCGGCGGGCCTCGAGATGATGGACCGCATTACCACCGGCGCCGTCGAGCCCTTCGTCAAGGCCGGCTATCCGCTCGACGCCGAGGCGATCCTGTTGTGCGAATCCGACGGCAACGCCGCCGAGGTCGCCGAGGAAATCGAGCGCATGAAAACGGTCATGCAGCAAAGCGGTGCGACGGAAGTACGCGTATCGGCGAGCGAAGCGGAGCGCCTGCGCTTCTGGGCCGGGCGCAAAGCGGCCTTTCCCGCGGCCGGCCGCGTCTCTCCCGACTACTACTGCATGGATGGGACCATCCCCAAACGCGCCCTGCCCCGCGTGCTCAAGGCGATCGCCGACTTGTCTGCCCGGTACGGGCTGCGCTGCATGAATGTTTTTCACGCGGGCGATGGCAACCTGCACCCGCTGATCCTGTACGACGCCAACCGGCCCGGCGAGCTCGAGCAGACCGAAGCCTTCGGCGCCGAGATTCTCAAGCTCTGCATCGATGTCGGCGGGACCATCACCGGCGAGCACGGTGTCGGCGTCGAAAAAATCGATTCGATGTGCGTCCAGTTCAAGTCGCTCGAGCTGCAGACTTTCCATGCCGTAAAGGCGGCATTCGACCCGCACCAGCTCCTCAACCCCGGCAAGGCCGTGCCCACGCTCCAGCGTTGCGCCGAGTTCGGCCGCATGCACGTGCATGGCGGGGAGGAGAGATTCCCCGACCTGCCGAGATTCTGACGAGGATGCGTGGGGGGTGAGGCGTGAGGCGACAAAAGCATCTTTCCTTAACCGCCTAATTCCTCACGCCTAACGCCTTATCATCTGCCATTCGTGCGCGAAATCATCGACCAGTTCGCAGCCACCATTCGGCAAGCCGCCGAGAACCGGGCCCCCTTGTGCATACGCGGCGGTGGCACGAAGGATTTTTACGGTGCGGCCCTGCGCGGCGAGCCCTTTCCGGTTACGGCTTATCGCGGCATCGTCGATTACGAGCCGACCGAGCTGGTGCTCACTGCGCGCGCCGGCACACCGCTTGCCGAGATCGAAGACGCGCTTGCTGAACGCGGCCAGATGCTCGCCTTCGAGCCGCCGCACTTCGAGCAGATGCCCTCACCCCTAGCCCCTTTCCCGGAGGGCGAGGGGAATTCGAGGCTTCCTTCTCCCCCCGGGAGAAGGACTGAGGATGAGGGAAAAGCAGCAAGCAGTGCACAGATCGCGCCCAAGAATGGCAGAGCTACGCTCGGCGGCTGTATCGCGGCCGGCCTGTCGGGTCCCCGCCGCTCGTCTGCGGGTTCCGTGCGCGACTTCGTGCTCGGTGTGCGCATGCTCGACGGCCGGGGCAGCGACCTGCGTTTCGGCGGGCAGGTGATGAAGAACGTTGCCGGATTCGACCTGTCGCGCCTGCTCACCGGGTCGCTCGGGACGCTCGGCGTGATCCTCGAAGTGTCGCTCAAAGTCCTGCCATTGCCTGTTGCGGAAACGACGCTGCGCTTTGCGGCGACGGAAGGTGAAATGCTCGAGAGGGTTAACGCCTGGGCGGGGCAGCCGCTGCCCGTAAGCGCCACGGCGTGGCACGGCGGCGAGTTGTCGGTGCGGCTTTCGGGCGCGGCAGCGGCGGTCGATGCGGCGGCCAGGCAGCTCGGCGGCGAACGCGCAGAGCCCGGGGCTGCGACTGCGTTCTGGCACAGCGTGCGCGAGCAAACCGCGGCGTTCTTCCAGACGCCGCAGCCTTTATGGCGGCTGTCGCTCAAACCGACGACGCCGCCGCTGGAGCTGCCCGGCGCCACTTTGGTCGAATGGGGCGGCGCGCTGCGCTGGGTCGCAACCGATGCAGTTGCGCCACGCATACGCGCAGCTGCAGCCGCGGGCGGCGGCCAGGCAATACTGTTCCGCGCCGGCGACAAGTCCGCGGGGGTATTTGATCCGCTCGCGCCGGCGGTCGCAGTGCTGCATCACAACCTGAAGCGCACGTTCGATCCGGCCGGCATCTTCAACCCCGGCCGCATGTATGCTGAATTTTGAAATGCGTGAGGATTGAGGCGTGAGGAGTAAGGCGAAAAACTACGAAAACAGCCGCACGGCGGGGGAGGCGTTGCACGCCTCACGGCACTCATGCAGACCAATCTAGCCGACTTCATCAGGGATACGCCGGCGGGCCGCGAAGCCGAAGCGATCCTGCGCAAGTGCGTGCACTGCGGTTTCTGTACTGCGACGTGCCCGACCTACCAGCTGCTGGGCGACGAGCTGGACGGACCGCGCGGACGCATTTACCTGATCAAGCAGGTGCTCGAAGGCGCGCAGCCGACCGCAAAAACGCAATTGCACCTCGACCGCTGCCTGACCTGCCGGGCGTGCGAAACGACCTGCCCTTCCGGCGTCGATTACGGCCGGCTCGCCGACATTGGCAGGCATGTCGTCGATTCCCGTGTCGGACGCAGCGCCGGCGCAACTCTGGTGCGCACAGCGCTGCGCGCCGTCATCCCGAGGCCTGCGCTATTTGCGCCGTTGCTCAGGCTGGGGCAGCTCGTGCGTCCGCTGCTGCCGGAGGGGCTACAGCGCAGAATACCGAACCGCGCACGTCGGACACCCTGGCCCGCGCGCACGCACGCGCGCCGCATGCTGGTGCTCGATGGCTGCGTCCAGCCGGCGCTGTCACCGAACACCAATGCGGCCGCAGCGCGCGTTCTCGATCGCATCGGCATTTCGCTGGTGCGCGCCCCGCTCGCCGGCTGCTGCGGCGCCGTGTCGTTTCATCTCAACGCCCAGGCGGAAGCCCTCGACCACGCGCGCCGCAACATCGACGCGTGGTGGCCGTACGTCGACGAAGGCATAGAAGCTATCGTGATGACCGCCAGCGGGTGTGCGACCATGGTCGCCGAGTACGGTCATCTGCTCGCCCTCGATCCCGCCTACGCCGAAAGAGCCAAACGCGTTTCAGCCTTGATGAAAGACGTGAGCGAAGTCATCGTCGCCGAAAAAGACAGGATTAAGGCTCTGCTTGACTCATCCCTCATCCCTCATCCCTCATCCCTCGCCTTTCATGCCCCCTGCTCTCTCCAACATGGCCTGCAGCTGAAAGGGATAGTCGAATCCCTGCTGCAGGAGCTGGGTTTTCAGCTGACCCCGGTGCCGGACGCCCATCTGTGCTGCGGCTCGGCCGGCACCTACGCCCTACTGCAGCCCGAGCTTTCCGGTCAGCTCCTCAAGAACAAGATTGCCGCCCTCATGTCCGGGGCGCCGCAGGCGATCATCACCGCCAACATCGGCTGCCAGGCACACCTGCAAAGCGCCACCGGTCTCGGTGTTAGCCACTGGATCGAGGCGCTCGACGAACGGCTCGCTTAGCGTGCGCGGGCGCGCGGCTGCCGCAGCGCGAAGCGCAGCCGGCGCGCCCCGGTTCTAACAGGCAAGCAGACTCGTCGGACAATCGATGGCCAAACCCGATATAGAAGCACTGCGGCAACAACTCAACCGGCTGGCGTGGCTGCTCGACAGCTCGATTCCGATTCCCGGGCTCAAGTTCCGCATCGGACTGGATGCCATCATCGGCCTGCTGCCTGGCATAGGCGACGTGATCGGCGTCGTGTTGTCGAGCTACATCGTGCGCGAGGCGGCGCGCGCCGGCGTGCCGAAAGCGATCTTGATGCGCATGGTTTTCAACGTCGCTGTGGAAGGAGTGGTAGGCCTGGTTCCGTTGTTGGGCGACCTGTTCGACGCAGCGTGGAAAGCCAACCAGCGCAACGCCGCTTTGCTCAATGCCTACCTCGAGCATCCGCACCAGACCGCCGCGTCGAGTCGCGGCTTCGTCTTCGGCGTCCTCGCGTCGCTTCTTCTCGTCCTCGCGGCGACCGGTATTGCCGGCTTCCTGCTATTGCGGTGGTTGTGGCAGGCGTTCGCAGGCTAGGGCGCTCCGCCCGAGCAGCCTCCGTCCGATGCCAACGCAAGGGGCATCAGACATCATCGTCGCTCGTTCCAAGCTTGAACAGCGCGCCCGGCACGCCACTGGGTGTGCAAGGTTCGGTCGTGTATGCTACGCAGCCGACGACGGCGCACTGTTCGTTTCCACAATGGGAGGTGTCTATGAAAATCACACGCAATCGCTGCGGTTCGCCCTGCTCTTCGCCTTATGTGTTTTTCTGCCTGCACGCGTTGCGACTGCAGCAGAAGCCGTAAAGCTCACCGTCGGTTATCAGCCTTACGACACGATCTCCTACTCGGCAGTCGTTATCCGCGCGCTGGAATTGTGGAAGAAATATCTGCCACCCGGCAGCGAAGTTGAATTTCAGAACGCCCTGCAGGGTTCGGTGATCGTCAATCAGATGCTCGCCAACAAGCAGCAGATTGGCTATCTGGGGGATATGCCGGCCGTGGTTGCCACGACCAAGCGCAGCGTCGCACCGATCAATCTCGTCGCCAACACGGGCATGTCGCCGGGGCAGCGCTGCAATGTCGTGGTGGTGCGCGCCGACGCGCCGAAATTCAACTCGCCTCAAGAAGCCATCAAGTGGCTCGACGGCAAAGTGGTCGCCACCCCCCAGGGCAGCTGTGCGCATCGCTTTCTGGGACTGATGATCGAGAAAACCAAGATCAAGCCGTCGTCGATCCTCAACCAGTCGATCGAGGTCATCGCCACCAATCTGCGCACCGGAAAAATAGACGGCGCCGTGTTATGGGAACCGTCGGTGTCGCGGATCGGCGATATCGTCGGCGAAGGCGTCGCGCGTATCGTTGCAACCGGCTACACCTTCGGGATCTCCGACGCCGGCGCGATCGCGATGCGCGAGGACTTCATGAAGCAGCGCCCGGACATCGTCGAAGCCTGGCTGAAGACGGAGCTCGAAGCGCAGCGCTACGTCCTCGACCCCAAGAACTGGACCAAAGTCGCCGAGTTCGTCAAAGGCCAGACCGCAGGCATTACGGTGCCGATGGCGTGGTTTTCGATTTACGGCGCCATTCCCAAGGCGGCAGGCGGCAGTCCGATACGCGACGAAAAACCTTTCGTTTTCGACGACCGCGTGCGCAAGCTGCTCGATGAAACCTACGTGTATCTGAAGGAAGCGAAGGCGATCGACGTCGACAAGCCCGCACCTGGCGCCATCGATGACTCGATCGCGCGCAAGGTCGCCCGCGATGCCAAGGTCACGCTGCCATTGGGGACGATCACTGCGACGGACGTGTCGAAAGCGCCCAAGTAGCGCGGGGGAGCGGATTCGGTCGTTGCCTTTCACGATCGCCAGGTCATCGCGGCTAGCGTGATGTCCCGTTGATAACTTGCAATATAAAGTGCCGTCTTGCCGGCGAAAGCCGGCATCCAGATATCTGGAGCCACGCCTGGATCCCAGCGTTCGCTGGGATGACACTTATTAAAGAAACTTGCGGGACACGACACTAGGCGGTGGCGTCCGCATTCGTGGGGCGTGGCCGGAATCACGGCCGCGTCCGCCCTCTTCGGCGATCGGGCGCGTCACGAAACCGTAACAATCCCCGTTATAGCCTCGTCACAAAGTCGGCGTCTGCCGGCAGGCATTTACGGGAGACCGCATGGTAACGATCGACCTGTTTCGCAACGAGTCAACTACCCGAGCCTACACCGCCGGGCAAAAGATCTTCGAGGAAGGCGATGCGGGCGACACGATGTTCGTCGTCATGGACGGCGAGGTCGACCTGCTGGTCAGGGAGAATCTGGTCGAGCAGCTTAGTCAGGGCGGTGTGCTCGGAGAAATGGCGCTGATCGATGCAGTGCCGCGCAGCGCGACCGCGGTGGCAAGAACAGATTGCCGGCTGGTGCAGATCGACGAAAAGCGCTTCAAGTTTCTGGTTCAGCAGACGCCGCACTTTGCGCTGCAACTGATGCGCGTCATCGTCGACCGCCTGCGCCGCATGGACAAAAAGTTGTAACGCCCCCGCTTCAGGGGAGCCATCCGTCGCCCCTGACTCATACAAACCTGGGCTGGAGCTACGTCGAAGGGGATGCACGCTTTCGCTCTGCGGAAATACGTTCGCCTTGATGCAGCAGCACGAACGAACCATGAGAGCTTCTCAGTTTTTCTGATACGTCCCGATCAGCTCGAATTTATCGAGGACGTGGCCCTGCATCGCTTTTTCGAGTTGCGCCTTGGTCGGTCGTTTCAGGTCGGGCAGCACGGTGCCGAGCGCGTAGAGCTTGTGGAAATAGCGGTGCCGGCCGATTGGCGGGCATGGGCCGCCGTAGCCCGTGCGCTTCCAGTCGTTCAGCCCTTCCAGCGTGGCCTTAGGCAGTTCTCCCGGCTTGATCGCCTGCTTGAGACCCGCAGCGCTCGGTGGAATGTTGTAGAGCACCCAGTGCACCCAAGTCAGCTGCGGAGCCGCCGGATCGGGCGCATCGGGATCGTCGAAGATCAGCGCCAGACTTTTCGTTCCTGCCGGCAATCCGCTCCACGCGAGCGGCACTGAAATATCTGAACCCTGACACGTGTACTGTCTGGTATCTCGGCATTGAGTACGAACGCCGAGGAAGTCAACGCCGCTGCCATGATGATCTCCAGCATGTCTGCTTATCCTCATTCGCGCGCTAAAGTGTGTCGTGCGCTATGCTAGTATACAGCCGCCTAAACGCCCCAGGATCAGCCGCTGGCGCGCGATTCCAGCACCGCCGATATCATTCGCGCGCACTGTCGGAATGACCACGAGAACGACACCTTACAGCCTGCCGCGGAGCACCCATGCCGATCGATTACGAGAAACTCATCAACTGGAAAATTCCCGAGGTCGGGCAGCAACTGACGAAGCGCGACACCATGTTGTTCGCGCTCGGCGTCGGCTTGGGCAGCGATCCGTGCGATACCGAGCAGCTCAAGTTCGTCTATGAGGAGCAGCTGCAGGCGCTGCCGGCGATGGCGATCATCCTGGGTTACCCGGGACCCTGGCATGCGCAGAGCGGCACCGGCATCACGCGCAGCCATGTCGTGCATGGCGAGCAAGGCTTCACGATACACAGGCCGCTGCCGGTCGAAGGCGCCGTCGTCGGCCTGACCACGGTCAAGGGTGTCATCGACAAGGGCAGGGAAAAAGGCGCGCTGGTGTTGACCGAATGCACAGTGCGTGACGAGGCGCGCGGCGACACGATCTGCACGCTCACTTCCACCACTTTCTGCCGGGCTGACGGCGGCTTTGGCGGCCCTTCCGGACCGGCGACGCCCCAGCACCCCATTCCGGACGCCCCTCCCGACGCTGTCTGCGATCTGCCCACGCTGCCGCAGGCGGCGCTCATCTACCGGCTGTCAGGCGACTACAATCCCCTTCACGCGGACCCTGCCTACGCGCAAAAAGCCGGCTTCAAAATGCCGATCCTGCACGGGCGCTGCACGTTCAGCATCGCCTGCCATGCGCTATTGAAGACCCTGGGCGGCTACGAGCCTGCGCGGTTCAGGAGCATGGAAGGGCGCTTTTCCTCGCCGGTCTATCCGGGTGAAACCATACGCACTGAGATGTGGCGCGACGGCAGCACGGTTGCGTTTCGCTCGACCGTGCCCGCGCGGGGCGTGACCGTATTGAACAACGGCCGCGCCGAGATCACTGCGTGACAGCGACCTTTTACGAGATCAACAGCACGTTGGGTGACGGCTTGAACCAACGCGTGCCGGGCCAGCGCCCATGACCGTCACCCTCGAAAAGAAGGACGGCATCGCCACCGTCACGCTGAACCGGCCGGAAAAGCTCAACGCACTTTCGGACGAGATGTACGCCAGACTGTACGATTACTGGGCGGAGCTGGCAGGCGACGACGCTACGCGAGCGGTGGTCCTGACCGGCGCGGGCCGCGCTTTCTCGGCGGGCGGCGACATCGCCAATATGGCGAAGTCCGATATCGTTTCCGGCCGCGCACGCTCGCATCTGCGCCACCGCATGGTGATGGCATTGCACAGCCTTGAAAAGCCCGTGATCGCTGCGGTACGGGGCCCCTGCTACGGCATTGCCAACGCACTGGCGCTGGCCTGCGACATCGTCATCGCCGCCGACACCGCCAGGTTCTCGATGGCGTTCAAGAAAATGGGCGTCGTGCCCGACGGCGGAGCGATCTTCTTCCTCACGCAACACCTCGGCATCAGCAAGGCGAAGGAGCTGGTGTACACCGCGCGACAGTTCGGCGCCGAGGAAGCCCAGGCGATGGGGCTGATCGCACGCACGTGCGCGGACGCCGACCTGGAGCGCGATGCCCAGGCGCTCGCCCGCGAGCTCGCCGATTCGGCCACCTACGCCCTCGCGCTGGCCAAGAAGATGTTGCAGTCGATGTACTCGCCTACGCTCGAAATGCTGCTCGACACCGAGAAGCTCGCTTCTGGCATCGTACGGCTCACGCACGATCACAGGGAAGCCGTGCAGGCTTTCAAGGACAAGCGACCACCCATGTTCGACGGCCGCTGACGCGCTGCCCGGCGATGCTGAACTGGCTGCACGCCAATTGGGGCTGGTTGATGGCGACCGCGATCTGCGGTGCGTATTTCGCGTTCTACGTCTTGCTCGCACGCGAGCGGCGCAGCACGCCGCCTGGCGGACGCGTCAGGCCCGACAAGGACTGCTGAAACGCAGCCGCACGCTTCAGCCGAGCACCGCGAGGTCGAGCGGATCGGTGACACCGCCGACGGCGCGCTGACGTAGCAGCTGCTTGCCCTCGCCGTTGGAGTAGCCCTGTCGCACGGCAAGCTCGAGCAAGTCGCGCGTCGCAAGCGCGCGCACCCCTTCGGTCTTGGTGTGTTTTTCCAGCTTGGCGGCAAGGTTTACTGCATCGCCGATCACCGTGTACTCGAGTCGGTTTTCGTCGCCGATCGCACCGAATATGACTTCCCCTCCCGCGACAGCAGCGCCGATGTCGGGCGCAGGTTTGCCCGCCGCGACGCGCTCTGTTTTCCAGCGCTGGGCCGCGGCGATCACCGCGTCGACTGCCGCCAGCGCGTGCGCCGCGTAACGGTCGGAGGGAATTGCGGCGCCGAAGCTCGCCATGATGCCGTCGCCCATGAACTTGTCGATCGTGCCGTGATGCGCGTGGATGACCGGAACCAGCAGCCGCTGATACTCGCTGATCAGCTGGATGAGCTCAGCCGGGGTGAGCGTGGCCGCGAGCCTGGTGTAGCCGCGCATGTCGATAAACAAAATGGCTGCGTTGCGCAGCTCGCCGTGCCCGGCGCTCGCGCTGCGGTCGTCGCCGGTGATGCGCGCCGCGACGTCGCGGTCGAAAAAGCGCGAGAGATCGCTGGCCGCCTGCGCCTGCGCGACCGCCTGCACGAGGAAGCTGCGCGCACGCGCGAGCGTCAGCGCCAGCGTGGCGGTGACCAGGGCAAGCGCCAGTATCTTGTCGAATTCCCCGCCGAAGTGAATCTGGGACGAGGCCATGTAAGTCACGTAGTCCCAGGTCACGGGATTGCCCGGCGCGGTCGCCAGCGCATATGCGGTCAGCACGAGCCACCCGATGACCGCGGTCAGGCCTGACAGCACGACCCACAGCGGATCGAAACGCAGGCTGCGCAGCGCGATCATGATGAACGCGTAGAACAACCCCGTGCTTTTCAGGTAAAGGCTCGGCTGAGCCTCGAACTGCAGGTGATACGCCCAGATCGTGAACATCAGGATCGCCATTTCGGCGATGACGAAGAAAGCGAGCCAGCCGCGGCCGAGCTGATCGGTCGCCGCAAACCACAGCCGCACACTGACCAGGATCGCGAACAACGACAGTCCGAGCGGGGTCGCCCTGACTGGGGCTCCCGGCGCAAAGCTGGCCGGCACCGCGACATACATCGCGAAAAATACAGCGACGATCGCCAGCTGCACGACCGCCACCATGATCTCTGCGCGGAATTGCTGCCTGCGTATCCCGGCATTGATGCGTTCGGGCAGGGCCGCGGCGAAATCCGCCCCCCCGAAGAATCCCCTGATCCAGCCCCATCCGCGACGTTCGCTCTTATCAGCATTCACGACTGCGTCTCATCGCTCGACTTGAGTCTGCCGCCGTGGACTTTTTCGCACGTCCCGGCCGGGACCATCTTCCACTCGAAAGGCAGCCCATCGGCTACGGCACGTCCTGCGCATGCGTGCACGGCGGTGCCGCAGTCGTTCATTCCCGCCTTGGCGATACCATAGCAGCGCTCGCGCTCCTGCGCGCCCATTTCTGCGCTGGGCGCGAACACGGTGGTGTTATGGTCCACCGCCAGCAGCACGGCTGCTATTGCTGACGCGATGACCGCTGAGTTGGCGAGCTTTTGTCGCACGGGCGCGCGCTCCTTGAGAATGATCAGTCGCGGCAGGGCTGGGACCGCTTACGATCTATTCGATCCTGATCCCCGCACTCCTGACGATAGTTGCGTGCTTCGCGATCTCGAGCTGCACGTGCCGGCCGAGATCCTCCGGCGAGCCGGTCAGCGGCTCGGCGCCCTGAGCCAGCAGACGCGACTTCACGTCGGCGCTGGTCATCGCCTTGTTGATCGCTGCGTTGAGGCGCTCGATTATCGGCCGCGGCGTGCCGGCCGGCGCGAAGATGCCGAACCAGTTGCCCGACTCGTAGCCTTTCAGGCCGGCCTCTGCGACCGTCGGCACGCCCGGCAGCAGCTCGGAGCGCTTGACAGTGCTCACCGCCAGCGCGCGGATGCGTCCGCTCCTGATCTGCGGCACCGAGGTCAGCACGGGGTCGAAGACCATGGTCACTTCGCCGCTCATCAAGGCCGTCATCGCGGGCGTGTTGCCTTTATACGGAACGTGCGTCATGCGCACGCCCGCCTGCGCGAGAAAATGTTCGATCGCAAGGTGCGTCGAAGAGCCGCTGCCGGCGGAGCCATAATTGAGCTCACCCGGCCTCGCCCGGGCGAGCGCGATCAGCTCTTTGATCGACTTCGCGGGCAGCGAAGGATGCACGACGACCGCGTACGAGAGCGTGGCGAACAGACCCACCGGTGCGAAATCCCGGACCGGGTCGTACGGCAGCTTCGCGATGAGATTCGGATTGATCGCGAAGGCCGCGGCGCTGCCGACGAGCAGCGTATAACCATCCGGCGCCGCTTTGGCGCCAAGCTCGGTAGCGATGATGCCGCCCGCGCCGGCGCGGTTGTCTATCGTAACCGGCTGGCCGAATGTCTCCGTCAACTGCTGCCCGAGCGCGCGCGCTAGCACGTCGGTGCCGCCCCCGGCGGCGAAGCCGACGATCAGACGGACCGGTTTGCCCGGATACGCCGGCTGGGCATGCACGCCCGCAGCAGCGCTGGCCAATACTGCGCACAAGAATTTGATCAGCGCCGAACGCATGGGCCTTCCCTTTTTCGGCTCGTGCGCGCAGTGTAAATCGCGAGCGTCGCGGGGATCAAGGTAAAATGCGCACGCACCATGTCAGTTGCGTGGAGGACGCCCCCTTGGATCAACCGGCAGTCGCAGCCGTCCACCCGCGACACGATTTTTCGCGCCTGATCAATCCGCGCGGCATCGCCGTCGTCGGCGCTTCGAGCGATCTCACGCGTATCGGCGGCCAGCCGCTCAAGCTGCTCACCGAGTACGGCTATCAGGGCAAGGTGTACCCGGTCAACCCGAAGCACGCGCAGATCAAGGGATTGCCCTGCTATGCCGAGGTGGGATCGGTGCCCCAGCCGTGCGACGTTGCGTTGATCGCCTTGTCCGCGCAGCACGTCCCCGCTGTGATCGCGCAATGCGGCGCCGCCGGGATTCCTTTCGCCATTGTGCTGTCGGCAGGCTTCAGCGAAGTCGGCGCCGACGGGCGCGTGCTGCAGCAGCAGCTCGTCGACGCAGCACGCGCGAGCGGCGTGCGTTTGATCGGTCCGAACTGTCTCGGCTCGCTCAACCTTAAGGACAACGTGCGCAATGGCTTCGGGGGCACGCTGCAGCTCAGAACGCTCATTGCAGGGCCGTTCGCGATGATCACGCAATCCGGCGGCTTCGGGTTCGGGGTAGTCGCCATCGCCGCCTATTATGGTGTCGGCTTCAATTACGCGGTTTCGACCGGCAACGAAGCCGATGTCACGATACTCGACCTCGCCGAGCACTTTCTCGAGCGCGACGACGTCGAAGCGGTGGTGATGTTCATGGAGGGCGTGACCGACGGGCGCCGCCTGCTTGCTCTCGGCGAGCGTGCGCTCGAGATCGGCAAGCCCATACTCGCGTGGAAGGTGGGCAACTCCGCGATCGGCCGGCAGGCGGCGACCTCGCATACCGCGCGCATGACCGCACCCTATGAACTTTTCCAGGCGGCTTTTCGCCACGGCGGATTCGTCGAGGTGCGCGACATCGACGATCTCATCGACGCGCTCAAGGCGTTCCGCGCGCGCCGGCTGCCGCGCGGCAACCGCACCGGCGTCGTTACGCTGTCGGGCGGCGCCGGCGTGCTGCTCGCCGACCGCTGCATCGAGCACGGACTCGAGCTGCCGCCGCTCACAGATGCCACGACCCGCGAGCTGAAAAAAGTCGTGGTCGCGTTCGCCTCGGTCGCCAATCCGGTCGACGCGACCGCCAACGGCTACAACGACAACTTCGCCTCCTATAACCGCGTCCTCGCTACCGTGCTTGCCGACCCCTGCATCGACCAGGTCATCGCCCGCGCGCCGCGCGGCGCTGCTGCGACTGCGTGGGCCCAGGGCCTCGTCGAGATCGCGCGCACGACCGACAAGCCGATCCTGATCAACTGGCCGACCTCCCCGGATGACAACGCCGCAGCGATGCAGCTGCTCGACGCCAACGGCGTGCCGTGCATCCTGGCGCCCGGACGCACCGTGCGCGCGCTGGCGTCGCTGTATGAATTCGCGCAGAAGAAACGCGCCTACGCACAGCGCTTGCGCGTACCGGCGCCACGCATCGTCTCCCGCCAACCCGTAGGGCTGCCCGCAGGCGCAGGGACGCTGGGCGAGCGACGCTCCAAGCAGGTGCTCAAGGCCTACGGCATTCCGATTGTCGCTGAGGTTTTGATGTCACCCGCAGCAGTCGCCGCGCTGGACCAGCCCCCATTGCCGTTTCCGCTCGCGGTAAAAATCGACTCGCCGGACATTCCGCACAAAACCGAAGCGGGCGTCGTGCGCCTCGGCATCCGCACGAAGGAAGAACTGAAGGTGGCCGCGCTTGAGATCGTCGCCGCGGCTACCCAACACGCTCCCGATGCGCGTATCGACGGCATCTTGCTGCAGGAAATGGCGCGCGGTCTCGAAGTCATCATCGGCGCCGTCAACGACCCGTATTTCGGTCCAGTGGTCGTCTTCGGGCTGGGCGGCATCCACACCGAATTGCTGCACGATGTGACGCAGGGCTTTGCGCCCTTCGACTCGGCCTATGCGAAGCAGATGGTCGGCGCCATCAAGGGCAGCGCGCTGCTGACGGGATTTCGCGGCCAGCCGCCGCTCGACGTCGATGCGCTTGCGGACACGCTGGCGCGCGTTTCATTGCTGATCGCCGATCACGCGGATCGCATCGCCGAAATAGACGTGAATCCGCTGTTCGTGCGTGCGGCGGGCCAGGGTGTGGTCGCCGCAGATGCACTGATAGTGTTGAAGCAGCAATAGCTTTCCACCAGCGGTCTCCCGCCTGCCAAGCGTGCTTGATTAGGTCACCCTGGATTCCAGCGGGCGCTGGAATGACGATACTTTCTTGGTTCGTTTTATAATTCGCGAGCTTTCGTGGAGAGAATATGTGGATCGCTCGACTGCTGATCATGGCGCTGGTTGCGCTACCCACCGTGGCCTGGACACAAGCCTATCCCGCGAAAGCGGCACGGGTAATGGGGCTCGAAGAGGCGGACTCATCCGGAAGACCCAGCCGAAGGCCCGTTCTCGACGCGCGTGCCGCCGGTTTTCGAACCATCGCTGCGACTGTGCCTGTCGCCTACCCCAATAAGGCCGTGCGAATGGTGGTGCCATTCGCCGCTGGCGGCAGCACCGATATCGTCGGCCGCACCGTCGCGCAAAAGCTCGCGGAGATGTGGGGACAGCCGGTCGTCGTCGACAACCGTCCCGGTGGCGGCACGGTGATCGGCACCGAAATCGTCGCGAAATCCCCGCCCGACGGCCACACCCTGCTGGTGACGCCCGCGCCGTTCACGATCAACCCGAGCCTGCTTGCCAAGCTTCCCTACGACGCGCTAGCGGACTTCGCGCCGATCACACTCATCAATACGACGCCGCTCGTCGTCGTCGTGAATCCCAGCGTGCCGGCGAAATCGATCAAAGAGTTGATTGCGCTGGCCAAGGCACGCCCGGGCAAGCTCAACTTCGGCTCGTCGGGCACGGGCGGCTCGAATCACCTCGCGGGCGAGCTCTTCAATGCGATGGCCGGCGTGAAAATG
>JBKJZR010000019.1:0-13384 GCA_046715035.1 Burkholderiales bacterium
ACCTCGTACTCACGGTCGAAGTCGAAGGGTTCAGAGACGAAAACACCCACGGGCGTCTCCCGGTGTCGGTCGCTATGAAAATTGAGCACCCTCATGCCTTTTTCGCTGATCCATTGCTGCCTCTGCCCCTGGTCCGCAAACTGCTCCGCAGTCACGGGCACCCGCGGCCGATAACCGAGCGAGGTCAAGGCGCGAAATGCGGGAATGATGTTGGCTGGCCGAAGCTGAATCACCAGATCGACATTGTGAGTGAACCGAAGTCAGCGCCGCGCCGCGCTCTCGACCCCGGGCACCTCGCGGATCATCCTCAGCACGCGATTCAGCGCGTCGAGGTTGTTGATCTCGACGGTCAGCATCATGCGCGCCGCCGCGTCGCGGCTCGCCGTATTGGTGGCAGTGACGTTGATGTGCTCGCGCGTCAGGATTTCCGTGATGTCGCGCAAGAGGCCGGTCCGGTCTCCGGCTTCGATCACGACGTCGACGGGAAAGGTGGCTTCCGCCGCAGCGCCCCAGTCGGCAGCCACCAGCCGCTCGGCGTCGAGCCGCCGCACGTTGCCACAGCCTTTGCGGTGGATCGTCACGCCGCGTCCGCGCGAGACAAAGCCGACGATGGCATCCGGGGGCGCGGGTTTGCAGCATTTCGCTGTCACGGTCAGCAGCTTGTCAACGCCGACCACCAGTATGCCGCCCGGCCGCGCGCGCGGTTTGCCCACGATCGGCCGCGCTGCCGCGGGAGCGGGCTCCTCCGGGGCGCGCAATGCGATCTGCAGCTGGCGCTGGCCGATTTCGCCGCGTCCTGCGGCGGCCAAGAAATCGCCCGCTTTGTCGAACCCGAATGTCTGCGCGAGCTGGTCGAGGCTCGTGTCGGTCAGCCCCAGCCGCTGCAGCTCCTTGTCGACCCATTCGCGGCCCTGCGCGACCGCGGCCTCGTGGTTCTGGCGGTTGAACCATTGCCTGACCTTGGCGCGCGCGCCCGCGCTCTTCAGGAAGCCGAGCGCCGGGTTGAGCCAGTCGCGGCTCGGCCCGCCCTGCTTGCCCGCGATGATCTCCACCTGCTGGCCATTGCTCAGCGGCGTGGCGAGCGGCACCATGGCGCCGTTCACCCTGGCCCCGCGGCAGCGATGGCCGAGGTCGGAGTGCACGTGGTAGGCGAAATCGATCGGCGTTGCGCCTTTCGGCAGATCGATCACGCGCCCCTGCGGCGTCAGCACGTAGATCGTGTCTGCGAAGAGCTCGCTGCGGAATTGTGCCGCCAGCTCACCGGCATCGGCGACCTCGTCTTTCCATTCCACGATCTGGCGCAGCCACGCGATTTTCGCGTCGTAACCGGCCTCGCGCCCTGCGCGCTGCGGTGTTCCTTCCTTATAGCGCCAATGCGCGGCTACGCCGAGCTCGGCGTGCTGATGCATCTCGCCCGTGCGAATCTGGATCTCGAGCGGCTTGCCCGCCGGACCGACGACCGCCGTGTGCAGGGAGCGATAGTCGTTGCTTTTCGGCCGGGCGATGTAATCGTCGAATTCCTGCGGCAGCGGCGACCACAGACTGTGGGCGATGCCGAGCGCCGTATAGCAATCCTTCACGGTTTCGACCAGCACGCGCACTGCGCGCACGTCGTAGACAGCGTCGAAATCGACGTGCTTGCGCCGCATCTTGTTATAGATGCTGTAGATGTGCTTGGGTCGCCCGCTCACTTCCGCGGTGACGCCCGACTCGGCCAGCGCCTGGCGCAGGTCCGTTACCGCGTGGGCGATGAACTGCTCGCGCTGCGAGCGCTTTTCGTCGAGCAGTCTGGCGATGCGCTGGTAGGTTTCCGGCTCCAGGATGCGCAGCGCCAGATCCTCGAGCTCCCATTTCAGCTGCCAGACACCCAGCCGGTTGGCGAGCGGCGCAAAAATATCGAGCGCGAGACGCGCCATCTCGTGACGCACCTGCAGGTTGTCCGCGCGGACGACGAAACGCATCGTCTGCGTGTGCGCGGCGAGCTTGATCAAAACCACGCGCACGTCCTGCGCCATTGCCAGCAGCATCTTGCGCAGCCCTTCGAGCTGCCCGGCGTGGTCGGCGGCACGCTGCGCGTCGCGACCCAGAGTCTCGAACAGCGCCATGCGGGAAACGCCGTCGGCAAGCTCGGCGATGCGCACGCCGAAAGCGTCGCGCACCGCCCGCGTCCCGGCGTGGTCCGCGACACAATGCGCGAGCAGGCTGGCCGCGAGCGCTTCGACGTCGAGCTTGAACTCGCGCAGCAGGAGCGCCGTATTCAGTGCGTGTGCGAGCACCGGCTCCCCGCTAATCGACGTGCGCTCCTGTGCCCGCGCGGAGACCCACTCGAATGCGCGCCGCAGCACCCCGGCGTCGGGTTCTGCGTAGCCCGCGCTCAGCGCAGCAGCCTGCGCGTCCAGGTGCCGGTCTTGCGCCTGCGCGACGAGCTTCAGTGGACTGTGGTCTGCCAACGGGTTTGTCCTAGGTTTCAAGATTGCGATGCTGGCGCAGCAGGATATAGCCACCCCATACGAACGCAATCAGCATCAACACGGTGCCGATCGCATCCGCGCCCGCAGCAATCGCCGTATCGCGGTGGAGCAGGTTGAGGTCGAGGAGGATGTTCTCCCAGTCGTGCCTGCCCGGCCGATCCTGGCCGGTGCCTCCGCCCAGCAGTTGAAGCTGCAGCGCCCGGGCATCGGCGATGTAGGGCGCGCAGTCCATGCAACTCTGCCCGAGCCACCACAGCCCGACCGAGCCGCCGAAATTGTCGTGATTCCTGAGGACCAGTGCCGTTCCTGCTATGAGTGGCATGAGCAATTGGCCGAGGGTGCCGCCGAGCGTCATCATGAAACTCCCGAATGGCATGAAGAGTACATGGCCGGCCTCATGGAATACCAGGTTGACGCGATGCAGGAACGACTCGCCGATTTCGTTGCTGCGAAAATCGAGGAGGATAAAGTACCAGCCCCAGGCGAACAACAGCGCGTAGGCCGCCACGCGGCTCCAGAAATAAATGGGATCGGTGCGCGGCTCGACATAGGTGAGGCGCGCAAGCAGATCTTCTCCGGTCCCAACGACGCGGTCCTCGTCCCGCGTCACCCGCGGCATGGGCGCCGTGCCGAGCGTCCGGCTTACCCACTTCGCGAACACCAGCCCGCAACGCGGACAGATCCCGGGATCGGATCGATCGTCGGCTGCGCGCTGATGACCGCATACCGGGCATTTCTGGTACATGGAAAGCCTTCCCTATGGGCAGCGCGCAAGACATTAGCACGCGGCCTCCTCGATCGACCAAGCATCGCGCCGGGCGCACCAAAATCGAGCGTCCGGCGGCGCCGGATGCATACCCTCAGCGCGCCGGGCCTGGCTGCCCCTTAACACGCGCAACAGCGTAATATGGGGGACGACGGAAACGCCATACGTTACGCAATAGCAGCCCACCCGCGCCTCGCCGCGGCTGTTCATCGGATATCGCGTTGCAACCACCGGACATGAACGATTCACTCGACAGCCGAACAGCGTCTGCGCGCTGGTTCAACGAAATGTACGACGATGCAGGCCTGCCGCGCGAGCACTACGCCGCCTATGCAGCCTGGCTCGACGGCAAGCCGCTGGATTACATGCTGCAGAAGCAGAAAGAGGCGAACACGCTCTATGCGCGGCATGGCATAACGTTCGCAGTCTACGGCGACGAGACCGGCGTCGAGCGCTCGATCCCCTTCGACATTATTCCCCGCATCCTGCGTCCGGGTGCCTGGAAGAAGCTGTCGGACGGCTGCTGTCAGCGCGTGCGCGCGCTCAACGCATTCCTCAAAGACATCTACCACGGGCAGGAAATCATCCGCGCCGGCCTCATTCCGGAGCAGCAGGTTACGGGCAACAGCCTGTTCCGCCCGGAAATGCGCGGCATTCGCGTCCCCGGCGACGTCTACGTGCACATCGCCGGCATCGACCTCGTCAAGGAGGGCCGCGATACGTTTTATGTGCTCGAGGACAACCTGCGCACGCCGTCAGGGGTTTCTTATATGCTCGAAAACCGCAGGATGATGATGCGGCTGTTCCCCGAGCTGTTTTCACGCATGGCGGTAGCGCCGGTCGACCATTACGCCGACATACTGCTCGACAATCTGCGCGCGGTGGCGCCGCCCGGTATCGTGAACCCGACGGTCGTAGTGCTCACGCCCGGGTCGGCCAACAGCGCCTATTTCGAGCATTCGTTCCTCGCGCAGCAGATGGGGGTCGAGCTCGTGGAGGGCCAGGACCTCTTCGTCGCCGACGCCAACGTCTATATGCGCACCACCCATGGCCCGCAGCGCGTCGATGTCATCTATCGCCGCATCGACGACGACTTCCTCGACCCGCTCGCCTTCCGTCCCGACTCCGTGCTCGGCGTGCCAGGATTGTTCGCGGCCTACCGCGCCGGGCGCGTCACCCTCGCCAACGCGATCGGCACCGGCGTGGCCGATGACAAGTCGACCTACATCTACGTGCCGGAAATGGTGCGGTTCTATCTCGGCGAGGAGCCGATACTGCAGAACGTGCCCACTTACCGGCTCGGCATCGACGAGGACTTGCGCTACGTGCTGGCGCATCTCGAGGAGCTCGTCGTCAAGGAGGTACAGGGTTCGGGCGGTTACGGCATGCTCGTCGGACCTGCCGCGACCAGGGCGGAGATCGATGCCTACCGCGCGCGCATCATCGCTTCCCCGGCAAGCTTCATTGCGCAGCCGACGCTCGCCTTGTCGATGTGCCCCACGTTTGTGCAGTCCGGCATTGCGCCGCGACACGTCGACCTGCGCCCCTACGTGCTGTCGGGAAAATCGGTAACTCTGGTGCCGGGCGGTCTGACGCGCGTCGCGCTTCGCGAAGGCTCGCTGGTAGTCAACTCATCGCAGGGCGGCGGCACCAAGGACACCTGGGTGCTGGAAGAAGGATTGCAAGCATGCTAGCCCGCGCTGCAAACGACCTGTACTGGATGTCGCGCAATATCGAGCGCGCCGAGAACACGGCGCGCATGCTCGATGTCACGTATCGCATGTCGCTGCTGCCCTACAAGGTGCTCGAGAACGACCAGGATTGGGCCGATCCCTGGGCGCTGCCGCTGGTGATCACCGGTCGCGCGACCGCCTACTACCAGCGTTATCCACACCGCATCACGCCGGACGACATGCTGAACTTCATGGTATTGGACCCCGCCAATCCATCGAGCATCTATTCCTGTATCCAGGCCGCGCGCGAAAATGCCCGCAACGTGCGCGGCGTGATCACGTCCGAAATGTACGAGGACCTGAACGAGCTGTGGCTCAACATGCGCAACGTCGATTACGAGCACATCGAGTCTCGCGGCATCAGCGCGTTCTTCGACTGGGTAAAACTGCAATCGCACCAGTTCCGCGGCGTGACGTTCGGCACGATGCTGCGCGACGAAGGCTATCAGTTCATCCGCCTCGGCACCTTCATGGAGCGCGCCGACAACACTGCGCGCATACTCGACGTGAAATATCACACGCTGCTGCCGTCGGTCGCCGACGTCGGCGGCGCCGTCGACTACTACCAGTGGAGCGCGCTCCTGCGTTCGGTCAGCGCGCTCGATTCCTATCGCAAGGTATACCGCGACGCGATCACCCCGATGCGGGTCGCGGAGCTCCTCGTGTTGCGCGCCGACGTGCCGCGCTCGCTCCACAACTGCATGAACGAGATCTATGGGATTCTAAGCGAGCTTTGCGACGACTCGCAGCGCGAGGCGGAGCGCCTCGCGGGCGAGCTGCACGCGAAGCTGCATTACGGACGCACGCAGCAGATCTTCGAGCTGGGCCTGCACGAATACCTGATGGAATTCCTCGACGGTGTATGCGTGCTGACCGACGAAATCAACAAGGACTTCCTGGTGCCCGATTTTCACGGGCCCGGCAAGCGTGCCGCCCACGGCAGCCAGAATCAGACCAACTCTCCGGTGTGAGGTATTATCGAGCTTTACGTAACGACGTACGCGTCGCTCGACCTTCGCCCCCCGCCCCTTCCCTCACCCCCGGCCCCTCTCCCGAGGGAAGAGGGGAGGCAAATGTTGCCCTTCTCCCTGCGGGAGTAGGGTCAGGGATGAGGGAGGGCGAAACGAGGGTCGAGCGAAACCGAACTTCGTCCGGTTTCGTAATGTTGAATGGATAGACGCTTTGGCGCCGCGGCCCGGGGACTCGTTGTAATGACGTATTGTGTTGGAGTAATGCTCGATGCCGGCATAGTGTTCGCTTCCGACTCGCGCACCAATGCCGGCGTCGATCAAATCGCAACCTACCGCAAGATGCACGTGATCAGCCGCGATGCCGACCGGCTGGTCGTCATTCTCAGCTCGGGCAACCTGTCGATCACGCAAAGCGCGATCAACCTGCTCGAGCTGCAGTCGCGCAGCGGGGACGCCAACAAGACGGTCTACAATGCGGCCTCGATGTTCGAAATCGCCGACCTCGTCGGCAATGCGCTGCGCGAAGTGCGCCGCCGCGATGGGCCGTACCTGCTGCAGAACAATATCGAAGCCCATGCCACGTTCGTGGTCGGCGGTCAGATCCGCGGCGAGGCGCAACGGCTGTTCCACGTCTACAGCGAGGGTAATTTCATCGAGGCGACTCCCGAAACGCCGTACTTTCAGATCGGCGAGAGCAAGTACGGCAAGCCTGTCATCGACCGCGTGATCAATCGGCACACCCATTTGCTCGACGCGGCAAAATGCGTGCTGGTGTCGTTCGACTCGACGATGCGCAGCAATATTTCGGTCGGCATGCCAATCGACCTGCTCGCCTATTACAACAATACGCTGCGGCCGGGCATCGTGCGCCGCATCGACGAAAGCGATCCTTACTTCAACATGATCCACACGCAGTGGGGCGAGGGTCTGAAGCGCGTCTTCGCACAGATCCCCAATCCACAGTGGGAATGATGTCGGCCGCAGCACGCTCGAGCGGCGCCCGGCGCGGGGACACGCACCCTTGAGCATCCACGTTGCGCTCAATCACCGCACCCGTTATCGCTATGACCGGTCGGTCGCGGTTTCGCCCCAGGAAGTCCGGCTCAGGCCCGCGCCGCATTGCCGCACGCCCATCCTCTCGTATTCGCTCACCGTCGTTCCGGAAAAACATTTCGTCAACTGGCAGCAGGACGTCTACGGCAATTTCGTAGCCCGTCTGGTCTTCCCCGAGAAGACGCGCGAGCTCGAGCTGCAGATCGATCTCGTCGCCGACATGACGGTCATCAACCCGTTCGATTTTTTCGTCGAGAGCTACGCCGAGAAGTTCCCTTTCGTCTATAGCCCGCAGCTCGCCCAGGACCTGATCCCTTTTCTGGCGATCGATGAGGACGGCCCGCAGCTCGGTCAGTGGATCGCGGACTTTCGCGCCCACGAGCTCAAACCCGGCGTCAGCAGCATCGATTTCCTGATGGCGCTGAACCGCCGGCTGCAAAACGACGTCCGCTACCTGGTGCGCATGGAGCACGGCGTGCAGACGTGCGAGCAGACGCTTGCGCTCAAAAGCGGCTCCTGCCGGGACAGCGGCTGGCTGATGGTGCAGATTCTGCGACGCTTCGGCCTTGCGGCGCGTTTCGTGTCCGGTTATCTCATCCAGCTCGTCGCCGACGTCAAGTCGATCGATGGTCCCGCCGGGACCGACCGGGACTTTACCGACCTGCATGCCTGGGCCGAGGCGTACCTCCCGGGCGCCGGATGGATCGGCCTCGACCCTACTTCCGGACTGCTGGCCGGCGAAGGTCATGTTCCCCTCGCGTGCACGGCATCGCCGGCGAGCGCGGCGCCGGTCAGCGGTTACACCGAGCCTTGCGAGTCGCAGTTCGATTTCGCGATGAGCGTAACGCGTATCCGCGAGGATCCGCGCGTCACCAAGCCGTATTCCACCGTGCAGTGGCAGGCGATCGAAACGCTCGGCCGCCAGGTCGATCGCGAGCTCGCCGCGGGAGACGTGCGCCTGACACAGGGCGGCGAGCCGACGTTTGTCGCGATCGACGACATGGAAGGCCCCGAGTGGAACTACACCGCACTGTCGCCGGCCAAGCTCGTGCTCTCCGAGCAGCTGCTGCAGCGCCTGCAACAGCGTTTCGCGCCCGGCGCGCTGCTGCACTTCGGGCAGGGCAAATGGTACCCCGGCGAGCCGCTGCCACGCTGGGCGCTGGGCATCTACTGGCGCAAGGACGGCAAGGCCACATGGCGCAATCTGCAGCTCGTCGCCTTCGCCGGCGCGGACCACGGGCCGCACGAGGCACGGCGGCTGATCGAGGCCATTGCCGATGCCCTCGGCTTGGCGGCAGAGTTTGTGATACCGGCTTACGAGGATCCGTGGCAGGCCCTCGACGAGGAAAGCCGGCTGCCGTACAACATCGATCCGCTGACGGCCGGTCTGGAGGACGACGCGGAGCGCCAACGCCTTGCCGCGCAGCTGCGGCGTGGCTTGAGCACGCCGGCCGGCTATGTCCTGCCGTTGCGTACGGCCAAGCGCCGGGCCGCTGGCAATGACGGCAGGCAGTGGGAGAGCAGCGCCTGGCCACTGCGCCGCATGCATCTGTTCCTGATCGCGGGTGATTCACCGCTCGGTTTCCGCCTGCCCCTTGCCAGTCTGCCCGCGCGGAAGGAAAAAGAGGACGAGGATCTGCCGCGCGACCCGTTCGAAGCGGTCGACGCGCTGGATTCCTTCGATCAGGCGCAAGGCGGAGAACGGGTCAGGCGCAAGCCCAAGGCCGATCCCCGCCCGCACGAGATCGTGCGCACGGCGCTGTGCGTGGAGTCACGCGAAGGCAGGCTGCACGTATACATGCCGCCCCTGCCCCTGCTCGAGGACTACCTGGCGCTGGTCGCCACGGTCGAGGGCTGCGCGCAGGCGCTGAACCTCAAACTGCGCGTGGAGGGATATCCCCCGCCGAGCGACGTGCGCATGGAGGTGCTCAGGGTCACCCCCGACCCCGGCGTGATCGAGGTCAACGTTCAGCCTGCGGCGAGCTGGCAGGAGCTGGTGGCGAACACCACGGCGCTGTATGCCGAAGCGCGTCTCACCCGGCTCGCCACCGAGAAATTCATGCTCGACGGGCGCCATACGGGCACGGGCGGGGGCAACCATGTCACCCTGGGCGGAGCCACGCCGGCCGACAGTCCGATGCTGCGGCGCCCCGACCTGCTCAAGAGCCTGATCACCTACTGGCAGAACCACCCGGCATTGTCGTATCTGTTTTCCGGGCAGTTCCTCGGCCCCACCAGCCAGGCGCCGCGCGTCGATGAAGCGCGCGACGACAATTTGTACGAGCTCGAAGTCGCGTTCCAGCAAATGACGCTCAAGCTGCGCGCCGGCAAGGAGACGCTGACGCCCTGGCTCATCGACCGGCTGCTGCGGCATCTGCTGGTCGATCTGACCGGCAACACGCACCGCGCCGAATTCTGCATCGACAAGCTATATTCACCGGACACGGCCACCGGGCGCCTGGGGCTCGTCGAATTCCGCGCGTTCGAGATGCCGCCGCACGCGCAGATGAGCCTCACGCAGATGCTGTTGCTGCGGGCGCTGATTGCGCGCTTCTGGGTCGCGCCTTATACGGGCGCGCTGGTGCGCTGGGGCACGCAGCTCCACGATCGCTTCATGTTGCCGCACTTCATCGCGGCCGATATGCGCGACGTGCTGCGGGACCTGAATGCGGCCGGCTACGCGTTCGACGCGGAGTGGTTCGCGCCTTTCCTCGAATTCCGTTTTCCCCGCTACGGCACGGTGAGCTACAACGATATCCAGCTCGAGCTGCGCCAGGCGATCGAGCCGTGGCACGTCCTCGGCGAGGAAGTCATGGCGGGCGCGACTGCGCGCTACGTCGATTCGTCCGTCGAGCGCCTGCAGGTGAAAATCGCCGGCATGAGCGGGCCGCGCTATGCGGTCGCCTGCAACGGACGCCGGGTTCCGCTCACGCCGACCGGCGCTCCCGGCGAATACGTCGCGGGCGTGCGCTACCGCGCGTGGGCGCCGCCCTCGGCGCTGCATCCGACGATCGGCATCCAGTCGCCGCTGACGTTCGATATCGTCGACACGTGGAGCGCGCGCAGCATCGGCGGGTGCACCTACCACGTCTCGCATCCCGGGGGCCGCAATTACGCAACCTTTCCGGTCAACGCGAATGAAGCGGAAGCGCGCCGTATTGCGCGATTCTGGAGTCACGGGCACACCCCGGGTTCTGCCGCCCTTGCGCCCGAGGCGCTGAACCCTGCGTTTCCGCTGACGCTCGACCTGCGCTGGCTGCCCGACTGAGGTACCTCTGAATTGCAGACGGCGGTTGCGCGCTGGGGATGATTACGAATAAATTCGGGCCAAGCATGCGAACGCGCGGCCGCGGAGTTCAAATCACACGCTGGCGCGGCCGCGCGCGGTGCAGGATAACCGGGAGAAATTTGATGAGCGTGAATTCCATGCGGCTGCTTACCTGCCTCTTCGCGACGGCGGCTACGCTCAGCATGCTGCAAAGCTACGTGTTCGCACAAACGTATCCTCAAAAACCGGTGCGCATGATCCTCAGCTACCCGCCGGGGGGCGGTACCGATCTCCTGGGACGCACGGTCGGCCAGCGGCTCAGCGAGCGCTGGGGCCAGCCGGTCGTGGTCGATAACCGGCCGGGCGCCGCGGGGGTAGTCGGCGCGCGCGCCGCGCTCACCGCCGACCCCGACGGCTACACGCTGTACGTGGGCTCGTCCGACCACCTGATCCTGGCGGTCAACCTGTTCGACAATCTGCCGTTCGATACCCTGCGGGATTTCATGCCGGTCATATCGCTCGGCAACCAGTACTACATTCTGGTGGTTCACCCCTCGGTGCCCGTCAGTTCGGTGAAGGAATTAATCGCGCTCGCGAAAGCCCGGCCGGGCCAGCTCAATTATTCGTCGCCCGGCACCGGCTCCGGGGGTCATCTCACGGGCGAGCTTTTCCAGTCGATGACGCAGACCCGGATGACCCACGTGCCGTACAAAGGAAGCGCTCCCGCGATCGCGGACCTGCTGGGCGGACGCGACGTACAGCTGAGCTTCGCGAGCATGGCGTCGGTGGTCCCGCACATCAAGGCGGGCAAGTTGCGCGCACTCACGATTACCACGCCCACGCGCTTGGCCGCCCTGCCCGAGGTGCTCACCACCATCGAAACCGGCTACCCCGAGCTCAACATCTATTCATGGAACGGGGTGTTTGCACCGATCGGCACGCCGCGCGAACGGGTGACGAGAATCAATGCGGAGATCGACCGCATCCTGCGCCTGCCCGAAGTGACGGAAGCCCTGACCTCGGTCGGCGTGGCGCCGACCGGCGGCACGCCCGAAGCGTTTGCCGCCAACATCAGGACCGACCTGCAGCGCTGGGCAAAAATCATCGGGGATGCGGGACTGAAGAAGACCCAGTTCTGATGAAACGCTGCTCGTTCGCGCGAAGCATCGATGGCGGCTGAGCGCGGGAAAGCCTACGCCGGCCCGCTGAGCGGGCTGCGCGTGATCGATGCCGGGCAGATGATCGCCGCGCCACTGGCGTGCACGCTGCTCGCCGACTTCGGCGCCGACGTCGTCAAGATCGAGCATCCGACGCAGGGCGATGCGATGCGCACGCGGCCGCCCGAAAAGCAGGGGCGCTCGCTGTGGTGGAAAGTCATCGCACGCAACAAGCGCACGATTACCCTGAATCTCTCGGCCCCGGAAGGACAGGCGCTGCTCAAGAAGCTTGCCACGACCGCGGACCTCCTCGTCGAGAACTACCGGCCCGGGACTTTCGAACGCTGGGGTCTCGGCTACGACGTGTTGTCCGCGCTCAACCCGCAGCTGGTGTTCGTGCGCGTGTCCGGCTATGGACAGACCGGCCCGTACGCGCAGCGCGGCGGTTACGGCACGATCGCCGAAGCGTTCAGCGGCATTCCGTCGTTCACGGGGTTTCCCGACAAGCCGCCGACGCTCAGCTCGTCGTTCGCGCAGGCCGATTCGATCGCGGCCACGTTTGCGGCGATGGCCGCGATGTTTGCGATCTACGAGCGCGACCAGGGCGGCTCGGGCAAAGGGCAGGAAGTCGACGTGAGCCTTTACGAGCCCATGTTCCGTCTCGCCGAAGCGCAGGCGATCGCCTACGACCAGCTGCAGGTGGTGCGCGAGCGTATCGGCAACCGCTCGACGACGGACTCGCCGCGCAATGCCTACGAAACGCGAGATAGCCGCTACATCACGATCTCGGCGAGCACGCAGAAGAGCTTCGATCGGCTCGTCCACACCATGGGCATGGCCGGACTCGCGCGCGACGAGCGTTTTACCGACGGCTTTCGCCGCCAGCGCAATGCCGACGCGCTCGACGCGATCATGGCGCAATGGTTTCGCCAACACGACCTTGCCGACGCGGTGCGGATTCTCGATGCGGGCGAGGTCGTGTCCGGGCCGATCTATACCATCGAGGATATCTTCGCGGACCCTCAGTATCAGGCGCGCGGGAATATCGTCGCCGTGCCGGACCCAGATTTCGGCACCGTAAAAATGCAGAGCGCGGTTCCACGCATGACGAGGACGCCCGGCGAAGTCCGGCATCCCGGCAAAGCGCTGGGGGCCGACAACGAGGAAATCTACCTCGGCGAGCTCGGAATGGAGCGCGCGGAATTCGAGCGCCTGAAAGCGCTCAGGATCATCTAGGTCGGAAATGGACTGCCGCAATGAACACTAGTGGTTACGAAGGCGTCTTCATCGTCGGTTGCGGGCAGACCCCCTATGAAAAGCGGACCGCCAAGACCTCGCCGCGCCTGATCTGGGAAGCGATGCATCTCGCGCTCACGTCGGCGGGGCTGCGCTTCCGGGACGTCGACGGCCTCGGCGTCACGTGTTTTACGCTCGCGCCGGAGAACGTGACGACGATCGCCGAGCATTTCGGGCTCGAGTGCCGCTTTCTCGTGCAGGGCATGTACGGCGGCGCCTCGGGCATCAGCGGCATGCTGCAGGGCGCCCGCGCGATCCAGCACGGCGATGCGGACGTGGTCGTGATCGTAGCGGCCGACGCTTTCGACGTGTCGTCGCACATGAGCATGAGCCGCAATCCGGGCCAGCACGATTACATGGGGCCATGGGGCTACGGTGCGGCGAACGGCATCTTCGCAATGCACACGCGGCTTTACATGGAAACGTTTGGCATCAGGCGCGAGGACTTCGGCCGGCTCGCCGTTGCACAGCGCGAAAACGCGCTGCTCAACTCCAATGCGCTGTTCAAAGTGCCGCTGACGCTCGACGAGTATCTGCATGCCCGCGTGATCGCCGATCCGATCCATCTCTACGATTGTGTGTATCCATGCTGCGGCGCGGATGCGATCGTGCTCGCCAGCGCAGCCACCGCGGCGCGGCTGCCCGGGCCGAAAGTGCGCATACTCGGCG
>JBKJZR010000020.1:0-14635 GCA_046715035.1 Burkholderiales bacterium
TGTCGCGCTGCGCGCCGATTTCCGCTGGATCGATTTCCATCAGGCGCAGCAGCTCCGCGTGGAACCTGCCTTCGATGGCGGCCACGGACACCAGCCCGCCGTCCTGGCATTCGTACACATCGTAGAAATAGGCGCCCGAGTCGGAGCTGTTCGTGCCGCGCTCGAGGTCGAACAGTCCCGCCGCGTGGAGGCCGAACACCGACGTCATCAGCGATGCCGTGCCATCGACGATGGCCGCATCGATGACCTGCCCTTTGCCCGACTGCCGGGCTTCGATGATGCCGGCGAGCAATCCCAGCGCCAGGTACATCGAGCCGCCGGCATAATCGCCGACGATATTGAGCGGCGGGCTGGGCAGCTGCCCGCGGCGGCCGATGCTGTGCAGTGCACCTGCGAGCGCGATGTAGTTGAGATCGTGTCCGGCCGCCGCCGCGAGGGGGCCGGTCTGTCCCCAGCCCGTCATGCGGCCGTAAACGAGCCGGGGGTTGCGCTGCAGGCACGCATCCGGCCCCAAGCCCAGGCGCTCGGTCACTCCCGGTCGAAATCCCTCTATCAATGCGTCGGCCTGCGCGACCAGCCGCAGCACCAGGTCCACCGACTTCTTCTGCTTGAGATCGAGCGCGATGGCCTTGCGATTGCGCAACAGCAGGTTGTACTTCAGCGGCCGGGGATTGCCGAGATCGACCGGCTGTGCCCGGTCGACGCGCAGCACCGTGGCGCCGAGGTCGGCGAGCAGCATCGCACACATCGGCCCCGGCCCTATGCCGGCGAGCTCGACGATCTTTATTCCGCTTAAAGGTCCCATGCGGTTTTCATTCTCGTGTCGGTTGCTGGCATTTGCGTGTCGTTACGCCGTTCCCCTCATTCCCCATCCGCCGATTTTCCCCATCCCCATCCCCATCCCAACCTTCCCCTTGAAGGGGAAGGAGAGATCAGCGCTGCGCGAAATCAGGTGTCCCATCCCGGCCTTCCCCTAGAAGGGGAGGGAGAGATCCGCGCTAGCGGCCGCTGCCCAGCATGCCCGACGCTTTCGCGGCGACTTCCCTCACGAGTCCGCGCAGCGTTTCCTGCTCGCGCTGAAAGCGGTCGACGGGCGCGCCGATCAGCAGCGCTGCAGCGACCGTCTTGTCCGCATTGAATATCGGGGCCGCGATGCCCGCCGCGCCGGGGATGGCCTCGCCGATACTGATTGCGACACCGGTCCTGCGTATTTTCTCCAGTTCCTTGCGCAGCACCGCGCGGCTCGTCACGGTGCGCGGCGTGACCGGCTTCAGTTGCACCGTGCGCAGGTACCGCTCGCGCCATGCGTCATCCTGAAACGCCAGCAGCAGTCTGCCCGCGGCGGAGCAGTATAAAGGCCGGGCTGAGCCCACAGGGGCGGTGTAGCGGATGGCTTGCGGACTGTCGATGCCCTCGACATACGCGACCTTGGCGCCATCGCGGTCGATGACCGCGAGAAACACGGTTTCCTGGCTGCGCGCGACGAGTTCCTCCATGAAAGGGCGCACGAGTTTGGGGAAGTTGCGGGTGGAGAGGATATCCGACGCAAGGCGAAAGATTGCCGCCCCCAGGCGATAGACGCCCGCCTCGTGAATCAGGTAGCCCTGTGCAACGAGCGGCCGCAGCAGCATGAGCAGGCTGCTCTTCGGCGACTCGAGCACGGTGCTGAGCCTGGCGAGCGTCAGGCCGCCCTCCGTTTTCGCGATCGCGTCGAAGAGCCCGAGCAGGCGCATCAGCGACCGCGGTGAGTTCACTTGCTGCGTCATCGATCCATCCGTGCGAGACCGTTCACCGTCAGCCTCCGGCGCCAGCAAAACCGCCCCGTTGTTTCTGAATAATGGCTAATTCCACAGCCGCTTCACCTCGGTCAGCACGCAGCAACGCAACATTTCGATGACTTTTTTGACGACACTTGCGCATTTTTTCCGCGGCGGTTTTGCCTAAGGAGCTTCTCGGACTCAAGTCCGGCCAGCGCCTGGCCCCGCGGTTGACACCCCAACGCGACGCGTTCATTATATCGAACGTCGTTCAAAAAGTTGAGCCCCCTGTCATTGCGTCGCACCCCGCGACCGCGCGCCCTTGATCGAGTCATGTCCTACAACCTAGATGACGACCAACGGCAGGTGCAGGACCTGATACGGCGCGTCGCCCGCGAAAAGGTCGCGCCGCGCGCCGATCAAATCGACCGTACTGCCGAATACCCGCAGGATATGTTCGACCTGTTAAAGCAGCTCGGTCTGTTCACGCTGCCCTTCCCCGCGGAATACGGCGGCAGCGGCAGCATGCTGTCAGCGTGTATCGCTGTCGAAGAGTTTGGACGCGTGTGCTACAACACGGCCTACCTGCTGGTCGTGCAATGGATACCGTTCGGCGCGATCCTCGCCGGCGGCGATGCGTCGCAGCGCAGCCGTTTCCTTCCCGGTCTCGCCAGCGGCGAATTGCGCGCCGCGATCGCCACCACGGAACCCCAAAGCGGGTCCGACGTAAGCGGCATCAAAACGCGAGCCGAGCGGGCACCCGGCGGCTATCGCCTCAATGGCGCAAAGATCTGGTGCACCAACTCGCCCATCGCCGACTTCGTGCTGGTAGCGGCGAAAACCGGCGCCGAAAGCTCGACTGGCAGCATCAACCTGTTCATCGTCGAAAAGGGCATGAACGGCTTCCAGGTCGGCCGCCAGGAAGAAAAAATGGGCGCGCGCGGCATACCGTCGTGTCCCCTGTTCTTCGACGACGTGTTGGTGCCCGAGGAGAACCGGCTCGGGCCCGAGGGCAAGGGCTTCAAGATCGTGATGGAAGCATTCAATCAAAGCCGGCCCATCATCGCCGCGCGCGGTGTCGGGCTGGCCCAGGGCGCCACCGATCATGCGGTGGCGTTCATTCAGAACCGCATCGCCTTCGGCCAGCCCGTGAGCGATTTCCAGGGCGTGCGCTGGATGGTCGCAGACATGGCCATGCAGACCGAAGCTGCGCGCCATCTCGTTTATCGAGCGGCGGCACTCGTCGACGCAGGCGTGTCGGGCAGGGAGCTTGCCGGCGCGGCAGCCATGGCGAAGTGCTTTGCCACCGACGTCGCCATGCGGGTCGCCACCGATGCAGTGCAGCTCTTCGGCGCTGCAGGTGTCTCGGCCGAGTACCCGATCAGCCGCTATTTTCGTGACGCCAAAGTGCTGCAGATCATCGAGGGCACCAACCAGATTCAGCGCAACATCATCGCCAACGGCGTGCTGGGCCGTACGTCAGCGCGCGCACAGGCGTAAGCGCAAGACTTTCTCCGCAAACAAAGGACCCCAGCATGGAAACCGTCGGATTGGGTATTCATTTCGAGGAACTGCCCGTGGGCAGGCAGTTCCAGACCATAGGCCGTACCGTCACCGAGGCCGACATCGTGAACTTCGTCAACTGCACGGGCATGGTCGAAGTGCTGTTCACCAACGTGCACTTCCTGGAGCACGATTCCGACATCAAGGGCCGCGTCGCGCCCGGCGCCCTCGTCTACAGCTTTGCCGAGGGCCTGCTGTGTCAGGCCACCATGCAGCATACGGGCTACGCGTTTCTCAACATGCAGCTCGATATCGAAGGTCCCGTGTTCGCCGGCGATACCATACACGTAGAGTGTGAAGTGATCGAAGCCAGGCTCACGCGCAGCAAGCCGGGGCGCGGTCTGGTGCGCACCCGCAATCGCGTGGTCAAGCACGACGGCAAGGTGGCATTGATCTACACGCCTCTGCGCATGGTCAAGTGCCGCGATCCGGGCGCCACCGCATAAAGGACTCGCCGTCATGAGCGGACCCCTGGCCGGCATCCGGGTCGTCGACCTGACGATCAACATCCTCGGACCCCTCGCCGCCCAGATACTCGGCGACATGGGCGCGGACGTGATCAAGGTCGAAACGCCGCAGGGCGATCCCATGCGCGACAGCGGCCCCGCCCGCAACCCCGGCATGGCATCGCTGTTCATGAACACCAATCGCAACAAGCGCAGCGTCGTGCTCGACGTCAAGCAGCGTCCCGCGCACGCGGCGCTGATGCGGCTCATTGCCACGGCGGACGTGTTCGTGCACAGCCTGCGGCCGGCGACTGCCGAGCGGCTCGGCATTTCCTACGCGGCGATTGCCGCGCGCAATGCACGCATCGTCTATGCATGCGCGCCCGGCTACCGCCCCGACGGCCCACACCGCGATCGCCCGGCATTCGACGACGTGATCCAGGGCGAAAGCGGCCTCGCGGGCATGCTGGGCCGCACGGTGGGCGAGCCGCGCTACGTGCCCATGATATTGGCGGACAAGCTGTGCGGCCAGGTGCTGGCGTCATCCATCGGCATGGCGCTCTACGCGCGCGAGCGCAGCGGCCTGGGGCAGGAAGTGGTGGTGCCGATGCTCGAGACGATGCTCGCGTTCAATCTGACCGAGCACCTCTGGACCAACTTCGACGACAGCCAGGACCCGCTCGGTTACACGCGCATGTTCTCCGCGCACCGGCGGCCTTATGCCACGCGTGACGGGCATATCTGCCTGCTCGCTGTCAGCGATGAACAATGGGCCCGTTTGTTCATCGCGATGGGCCGGCCGGAACTGGCACGCGACCAGCGATTCGTAAAACTTGCGCAGCGCACGCAGCACATCGATGCCTTGTATCGCATCGTAGGCGAGCAGATGCAGCTCAAAACCACTGCACAGTGGCGCGCGGTACTCGATGCGGCGGACATACCGAATGGCGCCGTCAACGAGTTCAGAGACATGGCCAGGGATCCTTATCTCGAAGCGACGGAATTCTTTCACCGCTACGAGCACCCGACCGAAGGGCCGATGATCACCACCGCGATCCCCGTCCAGTTTTCACGCTCGCCGGGCAGTCTGCGGCTGCCGCCGCCGCGGCTCGGTGAGCACACGCGTCCCGTGTTGCGCGAGCTCGGCTACGACGATACCGCCATCGACGAGCTTGCCGGGCTGCTGCCCGCCGCCGCCGCAGCACCTTGAGCTTCGCTCGCTCCCGCGCGCGGGGCCTATGCCTCACGCCGCCATGACGATCAGCCCAGTCACGCCCGCTGCTTCCTCATTCGCGACGCTGCTGTCCCCGCTGAACGTGGGGCAAACGCAGCTCCGAAACCGGCTGATCATGGGCTCCATGCATACGCGTCTGGAGCACGCCGCCGATCCCATCGCCCGGCAGGCTGCCTTCTATGGCGAGCGCGCCCGCGGCGGCGTGGCCATGATCGTGACGGGAGGCCACGCCCCCAATCGTGCGGGACTCATGGAGCCCGACGCACCGCTCCTCGATTCTTTCGAGCAGGCGCTTGCCCAGCGTCCCATCGTTGCCGCGGTGCATGATGGCGGTGCCAAGCTGCTGCTGCAGATTCTGCATGCCGGCCGCTACGCCCGCCACGCAGCGCTGGTGGGCGCTTCCGCCATCGCGTCGCCGATCAACCCGCGTGTACCGCGTGCCCTGACTGCGGACGAGATCGAAGCGACCATGGACGACTATGTGCGCTGCGCCGAGTATGCTCGGAGCGCCGGCTTCGATGGCGTCGAAGTGATGGGGTCGGAAGGCTATCTGATCAACCAGTTCATGGCGCCGCGTACCAACCACCGCAGCGACGCGTGGGGAGGCAGCCTCGAAAACCGCATGCGGCTGCCGGTCGAAATCGTCGCCCGCATCCGCCAGCGGCTGGGGCGTGGCTTCCTGATCATGTACCGAATCTCGGCGCTCGATCTGGTCGAAGGCGGCGCCACGGGCCTGGAAACAGCCGCGCTGGCCGTGGCTGTAGAGCGCGCCGGCGCCGACATCCTCAGCACCGGCATAGGGTGGCATGAAGCGCGCGTACCGACGATTGCCTATATGGTGCCCAGGGCTGCCTGGCAGTTTGCCGCGACCCGCATCAAGCGCGCCGTCGACATCCCGGTCGTGGCATCGAACCGGATCAATACGCCGGAGGTTGCCGAATCCATATTGGCGCAGGGGCAGGCGGACCTCGTCTCCATGGCGCGGCCGCTGCTCGCAGATGCGCATTTCATCGACAAAGTTCGGGCGGGGCGCGCGGCCGAGATCAATTCGTGCATCGCCTGCAACCAGGCATGCCTCGACTACATATTCAGTGGCCGCACCGCGACGTGCGTCGTCAATCCACGCGCGGGCCGCGAAGCCGAACTCGCCAGCGTGCGCACGCGCGCACCGTGCCGGGTCGCCGTAATCGGCGCCGGCGCTGCGGGCCTTGCGTACGCGACCACCGCTGCGGAACGCGGGCACGCAGTGACCCTGTTCGAGGCCGCGCACGAAATCGGCGGGCAGCTCAACCTCGCCAAGCGCGTGCCCGGCAAGCAGGAGTTCAATGAACTGCTGCGCTATTTCAGCCAGCGCATCATCACCCTGGGCATAGACCTGAGGCTGGGCACCCGCGCCACACGTGACATGTTGCTGGGCGGCTACGATCGCGTCGTGATTGCAACCGGTGTCGTGCCGCGCAAGCCCGCGATCGACGGCATCGAACATCCCAGCATCAAGCTGTATCCGGATGTGCTTGCGGGACGTGTGGAGGTCGGCGCCCGGGTCGCGATCATCGGCAGCGGCGGCATCGCGGTCGACATGGCGGATTATCTGACGCACGTCGACGATCCTGCGGATCCCTACGCTGCGTTCTATGGCGAATGGGGTGTGGATACGAGCGCAACGAGCGCGGGCGGCATAGGGCCCGAGCGCCCGCTGCCACCGGCCAGAACGGTTTGCATGCTGCAACGAAGCGCCGCGAAACCGGCTAGTACGCTGGGTGTTTCAACCGGCTGGATACTGCGAACTTCGCTGCGGCGACGGCGCGTCGAGCTGCTTTCCAAATGCGTCTATGAACGTATCGACACCGCCGGGCTGCATTGCCGCATCGATGGCACCGATCGCGTCATCGCAGCCGATACCATCGTCGTGTGTGCGGGGCAGGAGTCGGCCCCGCATCTGCTGTGCCCCGACGATACGCAAGCCCCTCCGTACGCCGTGATCGGCGGCGCCCGCGAAGCCGCGGGCATAGACGCGTTGCGCGCGATAGAAGAAGGCGTCAGGCTGGCGGCGGCTTTACCGTGACGGCTCCTCGCGCCTGACGCTCTACGCCTCGCTGCCTGCGATCTACTCGGTCGCGCATGGTGCCGCGCCGACCACGCTCAGGTGTTTCAGAGCGAGCTCGAGCGCGGCTTCAGGCTCGACCCCGCTCAGCAATCCGCACGCGTAGAGCAGGTATTCACGATCGAGCAGCAGACGCGGGGCGCGCGGCCGCAGCGAGAATGCGTCCGCCGCATCCGCGAGCGCCATGCTCAGGACCGACCCCGGGTCGCGCGCGTGTACCACTGCGCCGCCGGTACCGATCACGGTTTTCAACATCGACAGATCCTTGCCCTGCTGCACCAGCGCTGGCCCGTTGACCGTGTAGACCGTTTCGATGCTGCCGCAATGGCGGCGCACCGCGATGCGTACCGCGGCGCGTACCAGCGCCTGGTCGAGGCCTGCTTCTTCGTCTGTGTTCGGCAAGCGTCCGACATCGCGCGTCAAACCCGCGAGCATTGCGCTGACGCGCTCGGGCGCCAAGGCGCTGTCAGTCGCGATTGCGTCGATCCCCTCCATTTCGACGATAGTGGCCGCATTGTGGCGCATGCCGAGGTCGCCCTCGACGCTGCGTTTGATCCGCGGCTCGGGCAATCCGCGCTTGATCACTGCGGGCGTCGCCGGCTCGCCTGTCGCGATCGAGTGCACGTCGGTGGTTGCACCACCCGGATCGACCACCAGCAGTTCGCCCAGTCCGGCAGCTTGAGCGCAGCCGTCGGCAAGCAGCCGCGCCCCTTCCATCACCGCAGCCGGAGTGGGCATCAGCACCTGATCGAACATGGACTGTGCGCGATCGATGCCTTTTGCGTGCACGATGCGCTCGATGAACACCTGCCGGATCACCGCGCGCGCGGGTTCGACATTGAGCACGTTGAATTCCGGCATGACATTTTCGGTGACGAGCAGCGTCGTGCCCGACAACAGCGTCGTGGCCTCATCGGCCGCAATGCGATTGCCTGCATAGACGACCGGGCACGCGAGGCTGCTGCGGCCGAGGGCGCGCGCGTTGTGGAGAATGACATCGGAATTGCCGCCGTCGGTGCCGCCCGCCAGCAGCACGATGTCTGGCGCGAGGGTGCTGATTTTTGCCAGGTCCGCGGCCGTTAGCTGATGGCTGAAAGTGCCGACCAGCCTGGCGCCGGCGCCAAGTGCGGCCTGTCGTGCAGCCTCGACAGTCAGCTCACGCACCAGACCGATGGTGACCATGCGCAGCCCGCCGGCCGCGCTGCTGGAGGCGAGGCGATATCTGAAACGGGGCAGACCACCCAGCCGGCGCTCGAGATCGGCGAGCGCCGCTTTCATGCCGATCGTGACGTCGGTGATGATGGTGGAGGGGCCCTGCCCCATCCCGAGTACGGTCCGCCGCGCCAGATCGACCGCGCGCAGCTTGGTATAGGTGCTGCCGAAGTCGATGAGCAGCGCAGCGCTCATTCAGCCCTGGCCGGCGACGCAAGCACCTTCCGTTGCGATGCCCAGATCCTTGCGCAGGTCGTCGATGGCGGTCTGCGGCATCGTCGTGGCGGGATAGGCCCGGTTGAAGCCCATCTTTCTGTAATCTTCGGCGACCGCTGCGAAGTCGTAGTCGCCGATCGCCAGATTGCCGCCGATATACAACAGGATGTTCTGCAGACCGGCTTCGATCAGCTTGTCTCGAAAACCTGCGCAGTCGATACGCCCCTGTCCGTAGATCGACGAGACCAGAATCGCATCGGCGTTCGTTTCGACGGCGGCCTTTACGAACTCCTCCTGAGACACGATCGCACCCAGCGAGACGACCTTGAAGCCGGCCTCCCGCAACGTATGGCGGATCGTCCATTCCCCGACAATGTGCGCATCGGAGCCGATCACGCCCGTGATGATCGTCGCCACTTTCATGCGACGTGCCTTGCGGCCCCGCCCTTGTTCGTGTCCAGAAGGTTGACGAAGTCGCTGACGTGTCGCAACTCGTCGAGCGCCATCAGCGTGTCGAACAGTTTTCGGCCTGGCAGCGACGCGTCAGTCCGGATGACGCACTTCTCGAACTTCGTCCACAGCGCATCGCGTGACAATGGAAGGTCCGGGCCGCCCCGTATCTTGTTGACACGCGCGCTGTCGATGCGCCGGCCATCGCGCATCTCGATCACGACTTGATCGTAGATGGCGTATCCCGGCAGTTCGGGATCATCGCGCTCCTCGTGCCTAACCACCACGCGCTTCATCAGGGCCTGCACGTCGGGTCTGCGCACGAACGCGTCCGTAAGCTCGCTGAAGCCCGGCTGCCCCGCGATGATCGACGAGGCGACCGCGAACTCGATGCTGAACTTCGCTTCGAGCCCGGTTTGCGGCAAATGGTAGCGCAGGATAGTCGCGTTGCGCGGACTGATCGATACCGAGATGCGCTCGATGTCGCCTGCGCTGACCGGGTTTTCCTGCAACAGGTCCAGCACGCCGTCGATCGCCCGATGCGTGTAATAGCAGAGCGGGTACTGCTTGGTGCTCAGTCGATTGCTGCCGCAGAGCCGCCATTCCTGGCCGGCACGCACCGGCGCATCGAGGTCTATCGGGCCGCCCGGCGAAAAAGCCTTCAGGAAACCCGGCGCGTGCTCGAAAGCATCGTCCGCAGCGGTGTAACCCGCGTCCGCGAGCCGTGCCGACACCAGACCGGAGCGGGCCGCATTCCCGGCGTGGAAGGGCTTCGTCATCGTGCCCACGTTGGCGATCAGACCCGCGCTTTGCGACGCGCTCAAGGCGATCGCCATGGCCGACTTCGCGGGATCGAGCCGGCGCAGGGAAGCGCACGCGGCTGCCGCGGCGACGGCGCCGAAAACCCCGGTCGGATGCCAGCCCTTCTCATGATGTTGCCCACGATCGCGCCCGATCAGCTCGGCGAGCGTTTCGTAGCCAGCGGCATACGCGACGACCATCTGTTTACCCGCTGCGCCCACCGCTTCGCCCTCGGCCAGTATCGCCGGAACCAGCACTGCGCTTACATGGCCACCGCGCTGCGCGTCGTCGTCGAAATCGAGCGCGTGCGCGGCAACGCCGTTGATCCAGGCGGCGTCCATTGCCGACGCGCGTCCCGCATCGCCGAGTAGTGTCGCCTCGTCGCCGCTCGGCGCAAGCACCGACTTCAGCAGCTGCGGCGCCGGTTCACGCGCGCCCGCGATCGTCACCGCAACGCAGTCGGTGAAAGCGACGCAGACGCGCGACTTTACGTTCTGAGGAAGGTCGGCGTAGCCAAGGTTGGCGATGAATCTGCCGAGGTCACGTGTCAAGGGAACCGTCATTGCGGACCTCCTCCTGCTAAGAGCGTCGAGGTTAGATAAAAACCGAGATCGTGTCGGGTGCTACGGCGCCGATCTTACTTGACACGGCATAGGGGGGCAACGACAATTCTGAACGACGTTCAGATATGTGAACCCTGGGGGGGACGTACCCATGAAACTCGAGAACAGACGGTGGACCGACGATGAGCTGCTCGGCAAGCGCAAGGAAGTGCTGTCCTGGTGGCCTACCGGCAAGCAGGTAGACCTCGACGAAGCCATCGAGTACCACCAGCGGTTGCCGGACGACAAAGTCTTCGCCAGGAAGCTCGACAAGTGCAAGCGTGAAGGTGTGAGGCCGATCCAGGTCGGGCTGGGCCACGCCACTATCGAAGAGACCAACAACCACCGCAGGCTCGCCGAAGAAGGCGGCGCCGATCTCGTCTGGATTCAGGTCGACACCTACACGCGGAGGCGTCAGTTCGAGAAAGCGCAACAGGGGATAGAGGACAGCATCAGGACCGGCGTCTCGGTGCTGAACGGCTACCCCTACGTGAATCACGGGGTCCAAGGATTCCGGCGCATCGTCGACTCGATGCAAGTGCCGCTGTTACTCGAAGCTTCGTCCGACGAAGAGCCGATGCTCAGCGCCGAGATAGGCCTGGCGGGAGGGGGCACCGCGAATCTGTCGCAGGACCTGCGCCAGCTGCTCGCGCACTCGAAGAACTACCCGCTCGACAAGCGCATCATCAACAACCAGTACAACGCCCGGCTCGCGGCTTACTACACCGAGCGCGGCGCACCGATCGAGTGTCTGGTGACGGGAATGATTCACGGGTATGTCCCCAGCGGGGTCGCGTCGGCAATCGGCATACTTCAGTGCCTGCTGATCGCCCGGCAGGGCGTCAAATATATCAGCTTGATGACGGCATCCCTCTACAACCTCGTCTACGACGCTGCCAATATGCACGTATGCAGGAAGCTTGCGCAGGAATACCTGGCTCGCTTCGGCCACGACGATGTGCGGGTACTCATCGTGAACTGGCCGTGGGAAGGCAATTGGCCGCCGGATGCCCAGCGCGCATCGGCGGTGGCCGCTTGGCAGGCTGCCATTTCAATACTCGGCGGTGCCGATTGGATCCATCTCCGCTCGGTTCATGAAGGCATCGGGATCCCCACGCCACAGGCGAACGTAGCCTCGATCAAAGCCGGCGCGCAGATGAGGCGCATGCTCGTGGGCCAAACGCTCACTCACAGCGAGGAGTTCGACGTCGAGAAAACCATGCTCGAGCTCGAAATACGGGCGATCCTCGACAAGGTCCTCGCGCTCGGTGACGGGGACCCGGCCGTGGGCGAAGTGAACGCTGTTGAAGCCGGCGTCCTGGACGTTGCGATCACGCCGTGGATTCATTGCCACGGTAACGTGCTTGCGCTGCGCGACACGGGCGGCGTGTTGCGGTACGTGAGCCACGGCGATATACCGTTGCCCCAGACTGTCGTGGAGTACCACCAACAGAAGATCGCAGAGCGTGAGCACGCCGAAGGCAAGAAGGCGAACATCGAGATGGCGATCCGCGACTTCCACGCGTTATCGGCTCGCTAGGCGCACATGAGCGATCTCGAAAGGTTCGGCTGAATGTGCGCACGAGCATTGCTGATGCGGCTGCGCTCGTCCATGTTGAGCACTGCTGCCCTGACGTTGGGCGCAGTCGCCATCGTTGCTTCCTATGGCGCGCTCGCTCAGGATTATCCGAGCAAGACCGTCAGGATGGTGTTGAGTTTTCCTCCTGGCGGCGGCACCGACGCGATCGCCCGACCGCTCGCGCAACGGATGACGAAGAGTCTCGGTCAGCCGGTGATTGTGGATCACAGGCCCGGTGCCAACGGCATCCTCGCGCTCGAGCTGGTAGCGAGGTCGCCTGCGGACGGTCATACGCTGATTCTGTCGAACGTAGGCCCTATCGCGATGAATCCGGCGCTGTATGAGAAGCTGCCGTACGATCCGATAAAGAGCTTTGCGCCAGTCACGTTAGTCGGAAGCGCGCAATACGTTCTCCTCGTCCACCCTTCCCTGTCCGTGAAGTCGCTAAAGGAATTCCTGGTGCTTGCCCGCAAGCGGCCTGGCGCGATCAACTATGCGACGACGGGTGTCGGCAGCACGCCCCATCTCGCCGGCGAGCTGCTGAAGAACCTGGCAGGCATCGACATCGTCGGCGTGCAATACAAAGGTGGCGGTCCTGCATTGATCGCCCTGATCTCGGGGCAGGTATCGATGTATTTCGCGTCCATGCCCTCGGCCTTGCCTCACATGAAAAGCGGTCGCTTGCTCGGCCTCGCCGTGAGCGGTGCCAAACGAGCGTCCGCCGTGCCTGAATTGCCGACCGTGGCCGAGGCGGGCGTCTCTGGCTTTGAAGTGGACGGATGGTACGGCGTGATGGCGCCGGCCGGCACCGACGCCTCCCGAGTCAATCGTATCGCATCGGTTATTCACAAAGCTCTGGAGGAGCCGGAGCTGCGCGAGCAGTTCAGGGTGCAGGGCATCGACGTCGTGTACGGGAGCGCCGAGGAGTTTTCGGCTTACATCGAGCGGGAGATCGGCAAGTGGTCGAAGGTCGCCCGTGCGTCGGGTATCAAAGCGGAACTGTAAAAAAAGCGTTTCGCTTTAGCGGGGGGGTCTTATGAGCGGCCCCGTCTTCACTTCATGCTGCATTTGTGCGGCCATACATGACAAAGGTGCTGGAATGATCAGAAAGATAATCCTGCTCTCACTGCTGGCAGCCGGCACTGTGCTCACCCCGCTGCAGGTTCAGGCGCAGTCCTACCCCGTGCGGCCGATCCGCTTCATCGTGCCTTATCCGCCGGGTGGCGGCTCGGACCTGGTGGCGCGCGTGCTCGCCCAGGGTCTCACCACCCATCTGGGCCAGCAGGTCGTCGTCGACAATCGATCGGGCGCACAGGGAGGTGTCGGCACCGCGGCCGCGGCCAGGGCGACGCCCGACGGTTACACGATACTGCTCTTCGTCGGGGCGCTGGTCGTGAACCCCTGGGTCTACAAGGACGTCGCGTTCGATCCTACGAAGGATTTTTCGTACATCAGCCTGGTGACGTCGCAGCCCCCGCTCGCCGCAGTGCACCCGCAGTTCGCCGCGGCCAATCTCAAAGACCTGGCCGCGCTCGCCAAGGCCAAGCCGGGCACGATCAGTTTCGGCTACGGCTCCATCTCCGGCCAGTTGACCGGAGAGCTGTTCATGCAGCTCACCGGCACCAAGCTGCTCGCAGTGCCCTACAAAGGCGCCGGACCGGCGATCCTCGATGTGGCCAGCGGGCGCGTCGACCTGGTGTTCACCAGTCCGCCCTCGTCGATACCCCTGATCAAAGCAGGCAGGTTGCGCGGGCTGGCCGTGATAGGCCCCCGGCGGCTCCCCGGCGTGCCCGACGTGCCGACCTCGCGCGAATCCGGGTTCCCCGAGTTCGAGGTCGATGCGTGGTACGCGATAGCCGCGCCGGCGAACACGCCAAAACAGATCGTCGCCCGACTGAATACCGAGATCAAGCGCGTTTTGGAATCTCCGGCAGCAAAGGAAGTGCTGTTGAATGATGGCCTCGAGCCGAGGACGAACTCTCCCGAGGAAATGACGAATTACGCCAGGTCGGAATACGTGCGCTGGGGAAAAATTGTGAAAGCAGCGGGCCTCAAGCCCGAGTGAACGCAGCCGCGCACAGCCTTCGACCGCGATCCCCGGGGCAAAGGGCTGCGTCCAAATGCCGTGTCAACGCGGGCGCGTTGGAGCAGACATGACCATTGCCTTGACTCATGAACTCGGCAAATTCATCGCCGGGCTTCGCTATCAGGACATCCCCAAGGAGGCCGTTCCATTCATCCAAACGGCGTTCACCGATACCCTTTGCGTGATGATCGCCGGCGCTCGCGAGCCCGCACCGCAGCTACTCAAGGCGATGCTCGCGCCAGCGGGAAACGAGGCGATATTGGCGGGTGGTGACGAGCGCGCCGGCGCAATGGATGCCGCATGGATCAATGGCACTGCGGCGCACGCGCTCGATTTCGACGATATCGCCGAGCGCGGCGGGCATGTGAGCGGTGTGCTGGTAGCGGCGATTCTCGCCGAAGCCGAAGCGATCGGCGCTACTGGCGAGCAGATGGTCCTCGCCTATGCAGCGGGTTACGAAACTATCGCAGAGCTCGTGCGGCGCGACGTCCACCAGCATCATGACAAGGGATGGCACCCGACCCCGGTCTTCGGTGCCATCGGCGCGGCGGCAGCATGTGCTTCGCTACGCCAACTGGACGCTGA
>JBKJZR010000021.1:0-11851 GCA_046715035.1 Burkholderiales bacterium
AACAAGATGGTCGATCAGCTCGCCTCGTTTGCTTCGGAAGTGACACGCGTCGTGCGCGAAGTGGGCACCGAAGGTCAGCTCGGCGGTCAGGCCAAGGTGAAGGCGCTCGCGGGCACGTGGAAAGATCTGACCGACAGCGTAAATTCGATGGCGAGCAACCTGACCGCACAGGTGCGCAACATTGCCGACGTGACCACGGCGGTGGCGAAGGGCGACCTGTCGAAGAAGATCACGGTCGACGTGCGCGGTGAGATTCTGGCGCTGAAAAACACCATCAACACGATGGTCGACCAGCTGAGCTCGTTCGCGGCGGAGGTGACGCGGGTGGCCCGCGAGGTGGGAACGGAAGGCAAGCTCGGCGGCCAGGCGCAGGTGCAGGGCGTTTCAGGAACGTGGAAAGACCTGACCGACAGCGTGAACTTCATGGCCGGTAATCTGACGAGCCAGGTGCGCGGTATCGCCAAGGTCGTCACCGCGGTGGCCGATGGTGATCTCGAGCAGAAACTGACGGTGGAAGCGAAAGGCGAGATCGCCGCGCTGGCGGACACCATCAACGGCATGATCGATACCTTGGCCACTTTTGCCGACCAGGTGACCAGCGTGGCGCGCGAAGTCGGCGTCGAAGGCAAGCTGGGCGGCCAGGCGAAAGTGCCCGGAGCGTCCGGCACGTGGAAAGGGTTGACCGAGAACGTGAATCAGCTGGCCGAGAACCTGACGACGCAGGTGCGGGCGATCGCCGAGGTCGCGACTGCGGTCACGCAGGGTGACCTGACGCGGTCGATCACCGTGCAGGCGCAGGGCGAGGTGGCAGCACTCAAGGATACGATCAATGAAATGATCCGCAACCTCGAGGACACCACGCACAAGAATACGGAACAGGACTGGCTCAAGACGAACCTGGCCAAATTCAGCCGCATGCTGCAGGGCCAGAAAGCGCTCAACACCGTCGGCGCACTGATTCTGTCCGAGCTGGCCCCCGTGGTGGCGGCACAGCACGCGGTCTTTTACGTCCTCGATTCGAGCGGCGACACGCCGCAGTTGAGCCTGCTCGCGAGTTATGCATCGAAGGGCGAAAGCGAGCACGGCAAACGCCTCGACATGGGCGAAGGGCTGCTCGGCCAGTGCGCAATCACCAAGCAGAAGATCCTGCTGGAAAACGTGCCGCCCGATTACATTCGCGTGGCCTCGGGCCTCGGCGGCGCCGCACCGCGCAATATCCTCGTGCTGCCGGTCGTTTTTGAGGGCCAGCTCAAAGGCGTCATCGAGCTGGCATCGTTCGAGGGGTTCAGCCATACGCACCAGGGCTTCCTCGAGCAGTTAATGGAAAGTGTGGGCATCGTCATCAATACGATCGAAGCGAATATGCGCACCGAGGATCTGCTCAAGCAGTCGCAGTCGCTCGCGCATGAGCTCGGCAGCCGGCAGGAGGAGCTGCAGCAGACGAACGAGGAGCTGCAGGAGAAAGCCCGCCTGCTCGCGCACCAGAACCAGGAGGTCGAGCGCAAGAATTCCGAAGTCGAGCAGGCGCGCCAGGCGCTCGAGGACAAGGCGCAGCAGCTGGCGCTGACGTCCAAGTACAAGTCCGAGTTTCTCGCCAACATGTCGCACGAGCTGCGCACTCCGCTCAACAGCCTGCTGATTCTTTCGGACCAGCTCTGCGCCAATCAGGCCGGCAACCTGACGCCGAAGCAGGTCGAGTTCGCCAAGACCATCCATTCATCCGGCAACGATCTGCTGATGCTCATCAACGACATCCTCGACCTTTCCAAGATCGAGTCGGGAACGGTGGTGGTCGATATCGGCGAAGTCGAGCTCGACGAGCTCGAGCGTTATGTCGAGCGCAATTTCCGCCACGTCGCCGAGGCCAAGAGCCTGGATTTCCTGATCCGCTTGGATCCGCGCCTGCAGAAGTCGATCTTTACCGACGCGAAGCGGCTGCAGCAGATCATCAGGAACCTGTTGTCCAACGCGTTCAAGTTCACGCATTCCGGTCAGGTGACCCTCACCGTAGAGCCGGTGAGCGGCGGCTGGAACTCCGAGAACGAGGACCTGAACCGCGCGGGAGAAGTGCTCGCATTCTCGGTTTCGGATACGGGCATCGGCATTTCGTCCGACAAGCAGCACATCATCTTCGAGGCTTTCCAGCAGGCCGATGGCAGCACCAGCCGCAAGTACGGCGGCACGGGCCTGGGCCTGGCGATCAGCCGTGAGCTCGCGCGGTTGCTGCAAGGCGAGATTCGGCTGGCGAGCAGCCCCACGCGCGGCAGCACGTTTACGCTGTACGTTCCGCGCACTTATTCCGCGCCGCGTTCGGCACGCAAACCCGCGGTTCAGGATGCGGCAGCAATTGCCAGCAATGCGATCGAGGTTGCGAAATATACGAGCGGCCGCCAGCCAGTTCCTGGTTCCGGACGCACCGAATTGGAGGCGAAGGCAGAAAGTCTGCCGCTCGCCCCTGCGTCACTCGAGGCGCCGGTGCTCGTCAACGAAGCGGGAGACGATCGCGATATCATCAAGTCCGGCGACAATGTGCTGTTGATCGTCGAAAACGATCTGGGCTTTTCACGATTCCTGCTCGATACGGCGCGCGAGCAGGGCTTCAAAGGTCTCGTCACCTCGCTCGGTGCCTCGGCGCTCGCGTTGGCGCGCGAATACAAACCGACAGCGATCACGCTGGACATCTTCCTGTCCGACATCGAAGGATGGCGTGTGCTCGAGCGTCTCAAGAACGATATCGGGGCCCGGCACATTCCGATCTGTGTGATCTCGACCGAGGAGGCGCGCGAGCGTGCGCTCAATTCCGGGGCGCTCAGTTTTGTCCCCAAACCCATCCAGAGCAAAGCCGTGCTCGACGGGCTGCTCGACCGGCTCAGCCGATACATCAGCCGCAAGGCGAAGAACGTCCTGCTCATACCGCGTGACGCCGACCGCCGGAAGCTGATCGAGCAATGCATCGACGGCGCCGAAGACGTGGTGATCAGCAGTGCGGACGAGGGCGGCAAGGCGCTTGCGCTCGCGCGCCAACAGCAATACGACTGCATCATCGTCGATTGGGACGTACCGGGACTGAATACGGCGGCGCTGGTCGAGGAAGCTCAGTCGGCTGACTTCCCGGTGCCGGTCATCGTCTACAGCGAAGGCCGCGATGCCGAAACCGACGTCAACTGGCGCAGGCTGGCGAAGCACCCCATCGTGCACTGGGTGCATTCGCCGGAGCGGCTGCTCGACCAGACGACACGGTCGCTGCACCGCAATGCCGCGAAACTGCCCAAAGCCCAGCGCCGCATGCTCGAGGACATGTACGAATCCAACGAGCGGCTCGCCCACAAGCGCGTGTTGATCGTCGACGACGACGTCCGCAACATCTTCGCGCTGACGTCCGTCCTCGAGCAATACGACATGAACATCGTCTCGGCGGACAATGGCCGCGATGCGATCAACCTGCTGAAGAGCAAGACGGATATCGATGCCATCCTGATGGACATCATGATGCCGGAAATGGATGGGCTCGACACGACCCGCGAGATCCGGCGCATTCCCGGCTGCAAGGATCTGCCGATCATCGCGGTGACTGCCAAGGCGATGAAGGGCGACCGCGATCGGTGCCTGGAGGCGGGAGCGTGGGACTATCTCTCCAAGCCCGTGGACACCGAACGGCTGCTGTCCGTGTTACGGCTCTGGCTGCAGCGCTGACAATGCATGTAATGACCTCGCCCTACGACCCTGCGCCGCACCGGGACCTGACGCCTCTGGGTGAGGGCGAGGAAGCCCACAAGGCGAGCATTCTCATCGTCGACGATCGGCCCGAGAATCTGCTGGCGTTCAAGACTACCCTCGACGAGCTCGGCCAGCATGTCGTCACCGCACGCTCGGGTGAGGAGGCGCTGAAACGCCTGCTCGAAAGCGACTTTGCGGTCATTCTGCTCGACGTGAACATGCCGGGAATGGACGGACTCGAAACGGCGACCTTTATACGCGGGCGCCAGAAGAGCGCGCGCACACCGATCATTTTCCTGACTGCATACGTCGAGGAGATGCATACGGCGAAGGGATATTCGCTGGGCGCAGTCGACTACATGCTGACGCCGGTCAGGCCGGAAGTTCTGCGCACCAAGGTGAAGGTCTTCGTCGAGCTGTACCTGATGACGCGCCAGGTCGAGCGCCAGGCGGACCAGCGCATTGCCCTCGCCCGTGAGCAGGCCGCGCGCGCCGCAGCCGAAGAGTCGATACGGCGCTCGACATTTCTCGCCGAGGCGGGCGACATTCTGAGCAGCTCGCTCGACGTGAATGGGACGGTGCAGTCGCTGGCGCGGTTCGTGGTGCCCTTTCTCGGCGAGTTGAGCGCGCTGACGCTCGCCGACGAGCACGGCAGGTCGGCCCGCATGGAGCTGGCGTGGGTCAATCCGGGCGAGGGTGGCGCGCGGCACAGCGAATCGGTGGCCGAGCTCAAGAACGATGCGATCAATGAGGCGATTAGAGACGCGCTCGACTCCGGCAATATTGCCGTCGTGACCGAGCTGAATCCGGGTCACCCGAGGCTCCTCGCCACACGGGTGGGCGAGAGCGCGGCGACGACCTTCGACCTCGGCTTTACGATGCGTTCGCTGGCCGTGCTGCCGCTGGTGGCACGGGGCCGCAAGCTGGGCACCTTTCTGCTCGGTCTCGCCGATCTGCATTTCAACCCGACCACGCTTTCGCTCGCTGAAGATCTGGCGACGCGCGCGGCAGTGGCTCTCGACAACTGCCTGCTCTACGCCAAGATCCAGGAGGCGGACCAGCGCAAGAACGAGTTTCTGGCGATGCTTGCACACGAGCTGCGCAATCCCCTGGCGCCCGTGCGCAACGCCGTGCAGATCCTGCGCATGCCCAACGCGCGACAGGAGACGCTCGACTGGGGCATGGAAGTCATCGACCGTCAGAGCCGCCAGCTGGTCCGGCTCGTCGACGATCTGCTCGACGTGGCGCGCATCACCCAGGGCCGGATTTCGCTGAAGCTCGAGCCCGTCGACGTGGCAGGCGTTGTCCACACGGCGCTGGAGATGAGCCGGCCGCTGATCGATTTGCGGTCGCACGAGCTTGCGGTCACCCTGCCACCCACGCCGCTGCGGGTCTATGGCGATTATTCGCGGGTTGCGCAGATTCTCGCCAATCTGCTCAACAATGCCGCGAAATACACCGAGCCCGGCGGGCGCATATCGATCGAAGTCGTCGAAGCGGGCGCAGATGTCGTGTTCAAGGTCCGCGATTCCGGCATCGGTATCCGCAAAGACATGCTGAAGTCCGTATTCGAGCTGTTCACACAGGCGGATCGGTCTCTCGACCGCTCGCAAGGCGGGCTGGGCATCGGTTTGACGATCGTGCAGCGGCTGGTCAGCATGCAGGACGGCACCGTGCAGGCGTTCAGCGACGGGCCTGGAAAGGGCAGCGAGTTTGCCGTGCGCTTGCCCCGTCTCGAATATGTCGCGAGCGCGCCGGCGCCGCCGCCGGCCGCGCGCATCAATGGCGGGCCGTACCGCGTGCTGGTTGTCGACGACTATGTGGACTCGGCCGAAAGCATGGCGTTGCTGTTGCAGGCGGAAGGCCACGAAGTGCGCATCGCGCACGAGGGAGCAGCCGCCATCCAGCTCGCGCCGCAGTTCAAGCCGAGGCTGATTTTTCTCGATATCGGGCTGCCGGGGATGAATGGCTTCGAAGTCGCCCGCAAGCTGCGCGCGATGCCCGAGACCAAGGACTGTGTGCTCGTCGCGATGACCGGATACGGACAGGCTGAAGATCACCAGCGCTCGATGGAAAACGGCTTCGATCACCATTTCGTGAAGCCTGTCGATCCGTCGGCGGTGCAGGAGCTGTTCAGGTCGCTGGAGGACCCGGCTGCGGACGCCTGACGGCCGCCCAGTGCTGCAGCGGCGCGGGCGGTCAGCCGTCCTGCGATTTTTTCACCTGCTCGATCGTGCCCATGTGGAACCTGAACTCGCCCTGGCGCCGATCGTCGTAATACTGCGTCAGCGTTTTGCGCACGGTCGCGAAAGCGATCTGCTCCCAGGGTATTTCGCTCTCGGTAAACAGGCGCGCCTCGAGCGTCTCGGCGCCTGAACTGAAATCGAGATCGAGCAGGCGTGCCCTGAACAGCATGTAGACCTGGTTGATATGCGGGATGTTATAGAGCGCATAGAGCGGTCCGATCTCGACGCGGGCATTGGCCTCTTCCAGGGTTTCGCGCACCGCGCCCTGATACGTCGTTTCGCCGTTCTCCATGAACCCGGCAGGCACGGTCCACAAGCCGTAGCGCGGCTCGATGGCGCGTTTGCACAGCAGCACTGCGTCGCGCCATTCGGGAATGCAGCCGACGATCATTCGCGGGTTCTGGTAATGGATCGTCTGACATGCGACGCACACATGACGCGGCAGGGTGTCGCCTCCGGGGATGCGTATTTCGACCGGCGCGCCGCATTGACTGCAGAATTTCATGAGCTTCGATTCGTCGAACAGCGACCACTATACGGTAAGCATCGCGGTATGAGAATCGCTCCTGAACTTTGCCGGGCAGATGTGCATGCCTGCAACGGCCCAGCGCTGTACATGGCCAGGACGAGTCCCCCGCTGCTCGCGCGCGAGTGGGCAGCGTCCTGAAAGCGCCGCTGCGCGCGTTGGCACCCGTCGGCCCCGTGCTATGATTTGTGCGCAAATTCAACTGTTTTGGGAAACCACGCGCAGCTTCGCATGCGTCCTTCACAGATCCTTGCCGTGCTCGAAACCGAGTGCAGCGCCGCGCGCGACGGCGCGCCAACGCCCGTCATGCTCTGGGGGCCGCCGGGCATCGGCAAATCACAGCTCGTGCGTACCGTCGCCGAGCGCCAGGGCGCTGGGCTCGTCGACGTGCGGCTGTCGCAGATGGAGCCTACCGACCTGCGCGGCATCCCGTTTCGGCGCGACGACGAAGTCGTCTGGTCGGTTCCGGCACTGCTGCCCGATGCCGACCGCGATGGCACATACGGGATCCTGTTCCTGGACGAGCTCACTGCAGCACCCCCGGCGGTCACTGCAGCCGCTTACCAACTGATCCTCGATCGCAGGCTCGGCGAGTATCACGTGCCGGTCGGCTGGTCCATTTGCGCCGCCGGCAATCGCCATGGCGATCGCGGCTTCACCTATGTGATGCCCGCGCCGCTTGCCAACAGATTCACCCACTACGAAGTGGAGCCGCACCTCGACGACTGGGTGGCGTGGGCTCACGCCGCAAGCATCGATCCGCGGGTGATTGCGTTCCTGCGTTTTCGGCCCGACCTGCTTTTCGACTTCGACGCAGCGCGCAATCCGGTTGCTTTTCCCAGTCCCCGCACCTGGGAGTATGCGCATCGCGCGCTCGTCAAGTTCGGCGGCGCCGCCGAACTCCTGCTCCCCGCTCTGCAAGCTTGCGTGGGGCCCGCGGCGGGTGCGGAATTCAAGGCTTTCGCCGACCATATGGAGAAGCTGCCGGATCTCGACGTTATCATCGCCGGCGGCGCTGCGCCGGTGCCCCAGGGTATCGATCTGCAATACGGCGTGGCGGCGGCGCTTGTGCGCCGCGCCGTGCTGGCACGCCAGACTCCGCATGCGGATCGCGTGTTCGGCAACATACTCAAATACGCGCGTGCGTTTCCGCAGCGCGAGATGGGCGTGATGCTGGTCACTGATCTGCAGCGGTCGATCGGCAGGCCGCTTTTCAACCTGCCCGAGTTTGCGGAGTGGGCGCACGGCATCGCCGACCTGGTGCTTTACGATTTGCGCGAGGCGCAGCTCGTTGCTGACAACGAGCTTGCTATCGCGGATACACGGCTTGATCAACGCAGAGGGAGAAGCAAATGAGGACGTTTTTGATAGCACTGGTGGCGCTCATCGTCGGCGGCGTCATTGGCGTGGGGTACGGGATGGTGCAGGTCGACGAAGTCACGCAGAAGCTCACGATCACCACGCAGGAGCGCGACCTGGCAGTGCAGAGCGCTGACCGCATGCGCAAAACCAACGAAGAGGCGGTCAGGAGGTACGGTACGGAGCTCGGCAGGCAGGTGACTGCAGCCAGTGCAATCGTGATCGCACCCCCGGCACCTGCGGCCGAGCCTGTCGCCGGGCAGCCGGCGCCTGCGCCCGCCGCCCCAGCGCCGACGCGGTCAAGCTGCTCGATCAGGTGCGCGCCCTGCTGGCAACCCGCGACGGATTCCGCGCGACGGTCGATGGCCTGCGTGCGGCGCTCAATTCGGAGTTCGATGCCCTGGCGGCCGAGCTCGGCAATCCAGCTCCCGATGCGCTCAAGGTGAAGCAGGTAGTCGACACGCTCAAGGCCAACTGGGCGGTGAAAGAGAAGAACATGGATGACGCGACGCGTCGGCTGCTGGCCGACCTTGGCCTGTTGCGGGCGCCCGCACTCTCCGTACCGGCCGTCGAGCCTGCGCCGCCAGCCGCGCCCACGACGCCGCCTGCGGCAGAGAAAAAATAGCGGGCGCTGACCGCGGCGCCGTCACCGCGCGTGCCCGCCTGCGGTCGCGAGGAAGTTCGCACGAAACTCGGGGCCGCCCGCACGCGGTTGCTGCTCGACCGGCCGTTTATCGGCGCGCTGGTGATGCACCTGCAACTCACCGCTGCCGATTCGTCGTGGTGTGCGACCACGGCGACCGACGCGAGGGCCCTGTATTACAACGCGGATTTCATCGCGCGTCTGTCGCTTGCGCAGACGCAGTTCATCCTGGCGCACGAAGCCCTGCATTGCGCGCTGAGTCACTTCGCGCGACGCAGCCATCGCGAGCTGCGGCGCTGGGACATCGCCTGCGACCATGCGGTCAACCTGTTGCTCGCCGACGAAGGCCTGGAGCTGTTACCCGGCGTCCTCGCGGATACCGCGTACCGGGGCCTGGCCGCGGAGGAGATCTATCCGCTCATCTCGCCGTCGACGCGGGAGCGGAGCATCGACCTGCATATCTTCTCGGATGCCCAAGCAGGCGCGACGGGGACGGCGGCATCGGCAGGCGCAGTGCGGGAGCGCGAATCTGCTCGCCAGCGCCGGCAGGCTGAAAACGGCGGCATCGCCGGCGCTGCCGGCAATGAAATCCCCTCCGGCGCCGGGCGCAGACCGCGGCCACCGGCGACAAGCGAACGCGAGCGCTTAAGGCAAGTGTGGGAGAGTCGCCTGATCGTCGCCGCGCAGCGCGCGCGCTATGCCAATCAGCTCGGCAGCTCATGGTCGCGCGTGATAGACGGGCTGCTGCAGCCGCGATTGCCGTGGCGGGCGTTGCTGGCACGCTACATGATGAGCGCGGCGCGTGACGACTACAGCTATCGGCGGTTATCGCGCCGCGATGGTGATGCGCTGCTGCCGCAATTGCGTAACGACGAGATCGACCTGCATGTCGCGCTCGACACCAGCGGTTCGATCAACGACGACGAGCTGCGCGAATTCGCCGGGGAGATCGAGGCGCTGAAAGGTCAGGTGCCCGCACGCGTCACGCTGTATGCCTGTGACGAGGCGCTCGACACCCGCGGCCCGTGGCGTTTCGAAGCCTGGGAAGCCATCGTCCTGCCGGAGCGCCCCCGGGGTGGCGGCGGAACCAGTTTCAGGCCGGTATTCGAATGGATAGCCGAACATCATCTGCGTCCCGACCTGCTCGTCTATTTTACCGATGCAGAAGGTGCGTTTCCGGCGCAGATGCCCGCTTACCCCGTGATCTGGCTCGTGAAGGGCGCGGCGCAAGTGCCGTGGGGCGAGCGCATTCAGCTGAACTGACTTTGAGCTGCAGGGCGCGCGAACGTCGCAGCGCACTGCTCGTCAGTGGCGACAGCGCCAGCACCGCATAATGCTGAGGGGTCGCGATGGTGACGCCGCTAACGGCTAACGTCGTACCGCCGGGTACGCAGCAGCGCCCGGGTCTACGGTAGGAGTATTAGCGAGTTCCGCGGACTTGCGAAACGGGCTGCGTTCGTTGAGCTCGTCGATATGCAGCGCCACGCCGTGCGTCTCGCGAGCCAGAAAATCCTCGATTGCCGCGGCGAACTGGGGATGCGCGAGCCAATGTGCCGAGTGTGTCTCGAGCGGCAGCAGACCGCGCGCCATTTTGTGCTCTCCCTGCGCCCCGCCTTCGAACACCGCGATGCCGTTGACGATGCAGAATTCGATGACCTGGTAATAGCAGGCTTCGAAGTGCAGCGCTGGGTGATACTCGAGCGCACCCCAATAACGCCCGCATAGCCGGTGTCGATTGTGGATGTTGAGCGAAGCGGCAATCGGCCTGTTGTCCCGGCGCGCGACGATCAGCACGATGTTTTCCGGCATGCTGCGCCCGATCGCCCGAAAGAACTCGAGATTCAGATAGGGCGTGGAATGGTGCTGGCGGTACGTTTCCCGATAGCAGCGGTGGAAAAACCCCCAAAGCTCATCGGTGATGGCCTCGCCCTGGAACCATGTGCAGCGGATGCCGGCGTCGTGCACGCGACGCCGCTCCTGCCTGATCTTTTTGCGTTTCGCATGGTTGAGCGTGGCGAGAAAAGCGTCGAAGTCCGCATAGCCGCGATTACGCCAGTGAAACTGCACACCCTGGCGCAGCATGAGGCCGCACTCCTTCAACTCGGCGGCTTGCGACGCGGGCGGCAGCAGGCAATGCAGCGAAGAGACTTTGATCTCGCGCGCGAGCTGCAAGGCGGCGGTAATCAGCAGTCGGCGATGCTCCGGCTGCGCAGCCAGCACGCGCTGTCCGGTAACCGGCGTGAACGGCACCGCACTCAGGAGTTTTGGGTAATACCGCAGCCCGTGCCGGTGATAGGCGTCGGCCCAAGCCCAGTCGAATACATACTCGCCGTATGAATGTGTCTTCGCGTACAACGGCATCGCGCCGGCCAACGCGCCTGCGCTGCGCAGGATGAGGAAACACGGCGCCCAGCCCGTATCCGCGCTGGCACAGCCGGTTTCGTGCAGTGCACTGAGGAATTCATGCCGCAAGAACGGATCGTCACCGACAAGCGCGTTCCACGCCTGCGGCGCGATGGCGGCGATGGAATCCGTGACATGGACGGCCGGGGCGGATGGTTTTACCATGGAACACGGCCCCGAGTTGCGCAGAGCCCTTGCGAGCGCGGCTCGTCGGGCGTGATGAGGGAATCCGCGCCGCGCGCGTCGAAGTTCGGTGCGGGGGGCATTGTGGTGCAGTAGCGTAATCGCGAACGCGCTGCGCGCGCGGCAGGTACCCATGTCGCGGTGGGTGCGCTAAACATTTATCTCCCCGGCGCTAAGCCTTATACTGTAAACCGCAGAGAGGCGCCGCATTGGCCTCTCCACCAGGCAAGGGACCGCAATGAAAAAAATCGAAGCCATATTCAAGCCATTCAAGCTCGACGAAGTGCGCGAGGCGCTGTCCGACATCGGGGTCAGCGGTCTTACCGTGACCGAGGTCAAGGGCTTTGGCCGCCAAAAAGGCCATACCGAGCTCTACCGCGGCGCCGAGTACGTCGTCGACTTCCTGCCCAAGGTAAAGATCGAGGTAGTGATACCCGATTCGCTGCTCGAGCGCGCCGTCGACGCCATCGTCAAAGCGGCGCGCACCGGGAAGATCGGCGACGGCAAGATATTCATCACCAGCGTCGACCAGGTAATACGCATCCGCACGGGCGAAACCAACGAAGCGGCAATTTAACAGCACTGAGGACGAAGGACTCAGGACTCAGGACTCAGGGAGTCTAAAGCCTCAGTCCTCAGTCCTCAGTCCCCAGTCCCCAGTCCCCAGTCGTCAATCCTCAGTCCTCGATCCAAAGTCCTATATCTTCGATACCGCCTTGAGCAGCACCATTACCGCGCCGCCGCCCCCATCGGCATGCCGCGCCAGACAGAAAG
>JBKJZR010000022.1:0-33866 GCA_046715035.1 Burkholderiales bacterium
CAATCCACCTCAAGAGTCTCCTAAGGCTTTCGCCGAGGCAGTCCTTGATTTGTGTACTCACTGACCTCAACCAGCTTTGAATGCCGCATAACAAGCCATTTGAGACGGACCTTCGCGAGCAGGCTTCGCCTGCGAGTTCAATGGGGTCAAGTTGATATTTTTCGACTCAAATTGATGCCGCACTTCAACCCGTGTAACCGGCCTCACGTTGATGACGTATCGTCAGCACCAGCACGCGATCGCGCGCCTCGTCATAACGGTACAGAGCGAGGTAGCCGCTTTTAGCGCGCGAGATCACGAGCTCGCGGAAACCTAACTCTACCGGCCGGCCTAACAAGGGGTGATGCTGGAGCGCGTCGACCGCAGATACGATTAACTCACCTGTTTGAGCAGCGGCAGGCAAATCGCTTTCGGCAAGGAAATCAAAAAGTCTTTGGAGATCGGATAAAGCGCGCGGCGTATAGCTTATGACAGCCATTACCGGGCGCTACCATTTGACGAGTTTCGGGCGTGCGCCTTTCTTCCCGGATGCGCGGGCGCGGATGTAACGGTGCACGTCTTCGGCGCGGTACACCACGCCGGTGCCTTCGACTTCTTTATCCGCCGCCCGCGCATCGTCGATAAACCCTCTGCGCTTATCGGCGAGCGTGGCTTGCGTTTCAAGCGCCTCGATCATCCACGCGTGCGGCGTCTTGCCTGCCGACTTCGCCAATGGACCAATACGTTTTTTCAGGTGCTCTGGCAGCTTCAGCGTCGTTGACACCGGCATGGCAGTTCTCCCTCTAATGTTACCAAAGTAACACCCGCAGAATACGCCAGTCAAGATCGCGGACCGAGTTGCCACGATGTGCGGTGCGCGCACCTCTGATGGTCAACGGCCGGCGTCCATGAGGAAACGCTATACTTTGACGAATGAAGTTGAAAGAAATCTCTTACTCGCACGATCTGTCCAGGATCTCGATGTCCCGACGCCGTGGCCGCAACGCTCGTCTAGAATCGACCGTGCGAGTGCAGTGTACCTCGGGCAGCTTGCTCAGACGTTGCGGCGACTGCGGTTTTCCGCTGGGTCAGAAAGATCTCTTCTGCCCGCGCTGCGGCGCCAAGCAGCGACGTGACAAAGCGTGGGCGAGCGCGATCGACGACGTCGCCCGCACAGGCCCTCCCCCGATCGGATACTGGCGCTTATCCTGATTTGATCCCTGCCGCCGTGATCGGGCCTGGCGTATTTTCGTAGTCGTCGCGGAGGTGCACCGCGAACTCGTCCGGCGTGTCTGTCACGACCGGCATGCCCACTCTCAACTCCCGAGTATCCGCGCGATTGCTGCATTGAGTTTGTCCGTCTGGCGGCAGCGGTGGTACGATATCGCACATGATCGACTGGGCCTCATGTCCTGTGGTTGAGCGCGATCCTGAACGCGTAAGCGGAGCCTGGGTGTTTGCCGGGACGCGCGTTCCGGTCGCAGCGTTGTTTGAAAATCTCGAAGACGGGGCACCCGTCTCGCAGTTCGTGGCGTGGTTTCCGGGCGTCACGATCGAGCAGGTTCGCGCCGTTCTGGAGCATGCTGCGCGAAGCGCCCTTGCGCCCGCTTAAGTGCGAGTGCTATTCGACCAAGGCACTCCCGTACCATTACGTGAGTTCCTGAAGCAACACGAAGTCAGCACCGCATTCGAGCACGGCTGGTCGAAACTCAAGAACGGCGACCTCCTTGATGCCGCGGAGAAGGAAGGTTTCGCGGCTATCGTGACCACCGACCTGAACCTGAAGTATCAGCAAAACCTTAAGGTCCGGCCTCTGGCGATCGTAGTGTTATCAACTACGAGCTGGCCCGCATTCAACGCGCCGTGCAGGAAGTGGTTCGTGCGGTGGATGAGGCCGCTACCGGTACCTACGTGGAGATCGAAATTCCGTGAAGAGGACCGCTAACTTTCCGATGACGCCTGCACAGCCCTTTCACCGATCGGCTGCTCGCGCTATTCCGGTTTGATTCCTGCCGCTCTGATCAGCCTGCCGTATTTTTCGTAGTCGTCGCGCAGGCGCGCCGCGAACTGGTCCGGCGTGCTGGTGACGATGGCCATGCCCTGGTTCGTCCATAGGTCCCTGATCTCGGGGGTGCCGAGTATCTTCACGATCGCCGCATTGAGTCTGTCGACGACTTCGCGCGGCGTTCCTGCCGGCGCGAGCAATCCGTGCCAGCCGCTCGCCTCGTAGCCGGGGAGCGTCGCGTCCACCGTCGGCACCTCGGGCAGCAGCGGGTCACGCTTTAGTCCGGTGACGGCGAGCGCGCGCAGCCTGCCCGATCGCACGTACTGCTGCGTTACCGCAAGCGAGTAAAACATCAGGTCGATGCGTCCGCCGAGCATGTCGGTCACGACAGCCGGGCCGCCTTTGTACGGAACGTGCACCATATTCACTTGCGCCATGCTCTTGAACAGTTCGCCCGCGAGATGAAACCCGCTGCCGACACCTGACGACCCGAATGTGAGGACGCCGGGACGCGCGCGTGCGAGCGCGATCAGCTCCTTTACCGTTTGCGCGGGCACGCCGGGGTGCGCGATCAGCACATAGGAAAATGCGCCGATCTGCGCGATGGGCGCGAAGTCGCGCAGCGTGTCGAACGGCGGCTTGGCGTGCAGGTGCGGGCTCGTTGTCAGCGCCGAGCCGGGTGTGGCGAGCAGCGTGTGGCCATCGGGCGGCGCCCTGATGACGATCTCGTTGGCGATCAGGCCCGTCGCGCCGGGCCTGTTCTCGACGAGCACCTGCTGGCCGAAGAGCTCGGTCAAACGCTGCGCCAGCGGCCGCACGAGCAGATCGACGGTCGTCGCTGCCGGGAAGCCCATCACGATGCGGATCTGCTTGCCCGGATATCCCTGCGCCGCGCCGCCCGGTGGCGACTGGGCGTGAACGACACCAAACGGCAGGCTCGCGAAGAAGAGCGCAATCGCTATCTGTATCCTGAACATTTCGCTCGCAGCAGTGGATGCCAAGAAGGCGTAGCGATGATGTCATATGCGAAAAGCACGGGCAATGTAGCCTGCCTTGCGCCGATTCGACCGCGCTCGCGGCGATCCCGATCGAGCGCGATCGGGTTCCTTAGCAGTCTCTGGAATCACTTCGCGCTGAGCCTTAGCAGAGCTCAAATATAGACTGCGTGCCGCAGGCGCGGAGTCGAAGCCCTCCAAGCAACTGGTATCAGCCGTTCATATTTCGACTCCGCTGCGCGCAGCCTGTCCTGAGCATGGTCGAAGGGCTCAATACGAACGGTCTTGTATGCTTTCAACGACGGTCACCTACCGACCTTTCGCTGCGATTCTGTGCCCAAGGTAAACTATCGGCGTGAGACCCTAAACAGCACTTGTAGTCATCGAGCGCTCGCGCGCGGCCATGCTGAAAGCAGTGCGGGCGTGGCCCGCGGGCCGCTATGCGTACGCGATGACGATCGACGGCTACGATCATCCCATCACGCTCAAGGCGACGGTCGCCATCTCCCGGTCCGGCATCGACGTCGATTTCAGCGGCACCTCGTCCGTGGTCGCGCAGGGCATCAATGTGCCGAAGTCGTACACCGATGCCTACACCTCCTTTGGCGTGCGCTGCATCATCGGCGCCGACATTCCCAACAACGCGGGGTCGCTGTCGGTGGTACGCGTCAGCGCCCCCGAGGGCTGCATCCTCAACGCGCCCTTCCCGCTCGCGGTCTCGGCGCGCAGCACCGTCGGACAGATGCTGCCCGACGTCGTGTTCGGCTGCCTGCACCAGGCGCGGCCGGGACACGTTCCGGCCGAAAGCACGTCATCGCTCGGGAATATCCGCCTCGCGGGCGGCCAGACGTTCAAAGGCATCGATCCGTCCCAGATTGCGAAAGCGACGCCTTTCAATCTAACCGGCTTCAACACCGGCGGCACCGGCGCGCGGCCCACGCAGGACGGCCTGTCGGTGACGTCGTTCCCGAGCGGGATACGCAATGTCGCCGTCGAGATCATGGAGACCTTGTCGCCGATGGTCTACCGCCGCAAGGAATACCGCGCCGATTCGGGCGGCCCCGGCGAGTTCCGCGGCGGGCTCGGGCAGGTCATCGAGATCGAGAACGGCGAGCGCGCACCGATGATCCTCTCCGCGACCTTCGACCGCATCAAGCACCCCGCGCGCGGCAGTGCGGCAGGCAAGCCCGGCGGGAACGGCAGAGTCAGCCTCAAGTCCGGCGTCGAGCTCAAAGGCATGGGACGCCAGGTCATCCCCGGAGACGACTCGGTGGTGGTCGAAACGCCCGGCGGCGGCGGCTACGGCGATCCGCGCCGGCGGCTGCGCGCCGATGTCGCGCGCGATGTGCGCAATGGCCTCGTATCCGACGAGCAGGCACGCGAGGTCTACGGTTATGATGCTAAGGAACGCGATGCGATCGAACCGTTATCGCCGCGTTCCGCGATACTCGACGCTGCAGGTGCGAACCGCATGGATGAAGCAGAATAGTACTCGAACGAAGCACGCGGCCCCGCTGGCATTGTGAACGAGATTCTGAAGCTTCCTGGACCCAGCATGCGCTGGGATGACGAGCTTACTTACGCAAACGCGTCGACGCGCACCTCGCGCGAGTCGCGCTCGAGTCACAGCACGCGCTGCAATGACGAGCGCTGAAGGAGGGCGGAGAAAACCATGCGTTGCATTTCGGCATTGACGGCGGTTGCCGTGATTACGACAACTGCGCCGCTTGCGCACGCGCAAAGCTACCCGGTGCGGCCGTTGCGCATCGTCGTGCCGTTTCCCGCAGGCGGGGGCGTCGATGCCACCGCCCGCACCGTCGGTCAGAAGCTGGCCGAACAACTGGGCCAGCCGGTCGTGATCGACAACCGCGCGGGCGCAGCCGGAACGATCGGCGCCGACCACGTCGCCAAGTCGGCGCCCGACGGCTATACGTTCCTGGTCGCGGGCCCGGGTGCGATCTCGGTGGCGACGCTCGTGTTCACGAAGCTCCCGTATCTTCCCAGCCGCGACCTGGCGCCAGTCAGCACGCTCGTGACGATGCCGTACATTCTCGTGGCGCACCCTTCGGTACCCGCGAAGAACGCGCGCGAGCTGATCGCGCTCGCCAAAGCGAACCCGGGCAGGCTCAACATGGCCTCGGGCGGCGCAGGCACCGGCCAGCATCTCGCCGGCGAGCTCTTCAACATGATGGCCGGCATCAGGATGGTGCACATCCCTTACAAGGGCACCGCGCCGGCGATCGCCGACATCATGGGCGGCCACGCCGACCTCACCTTTTCAGATCCGTCGGTGCTGCCGCAGGTCAAGTCCGGCAAGCTCAAAGCGATCGGCGTGTCGGGCACCAAACGCTATGCGCCGCTGCCCGACGCACCGGTGATCGCCGAGACGGGCCTTCCCGGTTACGATGCGATCAACTGGTATCCGATGATGGCGCCGGCCGCGACACCGAAGGAAATCATCGCCCGCATGAACGCCGAAGTGCAGAAAGCGCTCAACGATCCGGGCGTGCGCGAGCGCCTGATGACACAAGGACTGATCCCATCGGGCAATACGCCCGAGCAGCTCGCGGCTTTCATCCGTGAGGACACGCAGCGCTGGGAGCCGGTGGTCAAGCTGACCGGCGTCAAGCTCGATTGAGCTCCCGCAACCCATCGAGGCCAAATGAACGACTCATCCATTCCACTCAGTCAGCTCGGCGCCGTGCGCCAGCAATTTCCCGGCGCGGAAAAGTACATCTACTTCGAAACGTCCGCACGCGGTCTGATGCCGGTCGGAGCACGCACCGCAATGCTGCGCTACCTCGACGGGCGCATCTACGAAGGCGGCGAGCCTGCGTCGATGATCGAGGCGATCGAGCGGGTACGCGCCAAGTTTGCGGGCATGATCGGCGCCGGGCCGGATGAAATCGCGATCGTCAAGAACGTGTCCGAGGGCATCAACGCCATCGTTACCGCCATCGCGTGGCAGCGCGGCGACAATGCGGTGCTGTGCGCCGACATCGAGCACCCGAACAGCACGTACGCGCTTTACAACATGCGCGACCGCTACGGTGTGGTGGTGCGCACCGTGCCGCCGACGGCAGATCTGGCGACTCCGGTCCAGTCGATCGCGCAGGCCATCGACGCGCGCACGCGGCTCGTCATCGTCTCGACGGTCACCTACACGACGGGCGCGCGTTCCGATCTGGATGCGCTGGGAAAGCTCTGCCGCGAGCGCGGCGTCGTGCTGCTCGTCGATGGCGCCCAGTCCGTCGGCGCGCTGAACCTGAACGTGCGCAAAACGCCGGTCGACGCCATGACCGTCGGCGCGTCGAAATACCTGTGCGGCCCTTACGGGTTCGGATTTCTGTACGTGCGGCGCGAGCTTGCCGAGCGCATGCAGCCCGGCAGCCTGGCGCGCTACGGCATCGACCTCGGTGACGCGCACGAGGGCGAAAAGGGCGGCGAGCAGTACAAGCTCATGCGCGGCGCCCGGCGTTTCGACCTCGGCAGCTATAACTACGCCGGTGCCAACGCGACCGAGGTCGGCCTGGACCTGCTCGCCGGCATCGGCGTCGCGGGCATCGAGCAGCACGTCCTCGTGCTCGCACGCGCCTTCACCGCTGGTTTGCTCGAGCTCGGGCTGCCGGTGCTGAGCGGCCGCGTGCCCGAGCACTTCTCGCACGTCGTGGTGATCGGCGCGGCCGAGCCCGACGCCGCGACGAAAGCGCGGCTGCACGGAATCTACGATCACCTGACCCACAATCGGGTCAAGCTGTCGATCCGACACGGGCGCCTGCGGTTTTCTTTCCATTTTTACAACACCCGCGAGGAAGTCTCGCGCGTGCTGACGCTGATCCGCGAGTACGAGACCCATGCGCGCTGACCTCGAAATCCATTTTGCTGCAAAGGCGAGCCGACCGTGACCGACAAGCGCAAGCTCAGGCCCGATACGTTGACGACGCATGGCGGGCGCGACCCGCAGCGCTATGCCGGGCTCGTCAACACGCCGGTGTTCCGCGGTTCGACGGTGCTGTTTCCCAACGTCGAGACCTACGAAGCGCGCGACCCGGACAACTACAAGTCGATGCGCTACGGGATCCACGGCACGCCAACGACCTTCGCCCTCGAGGAAGCCGTGGCTCAGCTCGAAGGCGGTCACGCCGCCGTAGCGCTGCCTTCCGGTCTCGCGGCGATCGCCGCGGCGCTGATGGCGTTTGCGAAGCCGGGCAGCCATCTGCTGATCGCCGATTCCGTTTACGGGCCGACGCGCAATTTCTGCGACAAGCGGCTCAAGCCTTTCGGCGTCGAGATCGAGTATTACGACCCGCTCGTCGGCGATGGTATCGACAAGCTCATTCGCAACAGCACCGCGGCGGTATTCTGCGAAGCGCCGGGCTCGCTCACCTTTGAAATGCAGGACATCCCGGCGATCGCCGCAGCGGCGCACGGCCGCGGTATTCCGGTGCTTGCGGACAATACGTGGGGCACGCCGTATTTCTTTCGCTCGTTCGAGCGCGGGGTCGACGTGTCGATCCATGCCGGCACCAAGTACATCGCCGGGCACTCCGACGCGATGATGGGCCTGGTCGTTACCAGCGAGCAGTACTGGCTGCCGGTGCGGCGGGCTGTGGCGGACTACGGCTATTGCGTGAGCCCCGACGACTGCTACCTCGCCTTGCGAGGTTTGCGCACGATCGGCGTGCGCATGCGCCATCAGCAGCAAAGCGCAATCAGGGTCGCACGCTGGCTGGAATCCCGCCCCGAGGTGTTGCGGGTGCTGTATCCGGCGCTGGAAAGCGATCCGGGACACGCGCTGTGGAAGCGCGACTTCAGCGGGGCGGCTTCGCTGTTTGCCGTGGTTCTCAGGCCGGTCGCTGACGGCGCGGTGGCCGCGATGATCAACGCGCTCGAGTTGTTCGGTATCGGTTCGAGCTGGGGCGGCTTCGAAAGCCTGGCGATCCGCGCTGACGTGCGCAGGATACGCACGGCGACGCGCTGGCCCGCGGAGGGGCCTTTGATGCGCCTGCACATCGGCCTCGAAGACCCCGACGACCTGATCGCAGACCTCCAGCAGGGATTGCAGCATCTGACGCAGACGGCATGAGCGCACCGGCGCAGACGCACGAAGAGAAGGTGCTGTCGAGCCTGCTGCTGGTAGGCGTGATCGTCGCCGGTGTGGCCATCGTGCATGAAGGGCCCCGCTTCGACAACGTGATCGAGGGCTGGAATTTCTTCATCATCGCGTTCTTTGCCGGCGCGCTGGCGGGTTTTCTGGGCTGGATCCGCGCCACGGGTGCTGCGCCCGCGCTGAGCTTTTCCGCGGCACATCGCAACCCCTGGCTCGCGGCGCTGGTGCTGGGGCTGGCGGCGGCGGCGACCGCCTCATACCTGAATCGGACGTTCGGCGCTGCCGGCGTGCGTGCGGTCACCGCTGAAATAGATGCCGTGTCGCAGGGCAAGGGCGACCGGTGGCACGTCACCGTGAAGATGCCCGATGGGCGCTACCAGCGCTATCTGATTCCCGCGGAAACCGCGCTCGCGCTCAAGAACGAGCAGGCGGTACGCATGAGCATCGCGCGCGGCGGGCTGGGCTTCGACTACATAGCGAGTTTCGAACCGGCCCGGCCGTAACCGCCGCTCAGGGAATCTCGACCCGACGTGCCGACGCGGCGTGGCCGCCTCGCCAATAGCTTCTACACCGCCGCGAACAAGCGACGGATCGTGCGCTTGTGCACCCTCGATTCTTCGTGGAGTGGTGTGCTCCGCCTCCGGAGCCCCCTCCGGGCCCCCCACCGGTCCTGGCTACCCCGCATCCTCACGCGCGATTGAACGAATGAATCACCGTTTGCTCTAAATCGCGGACGGCATTTGCCGTGGCGCAATCCGGAGTATGAAACGATGAGCCATACGCGGCTCCTGGGTGTGCAGTCTGCGAGACCGGTCGAAATCGTCGGTGTAGCGTGCGGGGTCGGAGCACAGAACCCGCTTTGCAGCAGCGGACCGGACGCCTTGCGCGCCGGGGATCTGTTGCGCCGCCTGCAAGCGCACGGACGCGCGGCCGCGTGGGGCGAAACGATACGCACCCACGATGATCGCCGTGTCGACGCGCTGGATTCGGTCGCGGCTGTGTGCGACCGCCTTGCGCGTCGTGTGCGCAGCGTCGTTGCCCGCGGCAGAATGCCGCTCGTCATCGGCGGCGATCACTCATGCGCCATCGGCACCTGGAAAGGGGTCGCCTCCGCGCTGCGCGCCCGCGGACCTCTGGGGCTCATCTGGATCGACGCGCACATGGACGCGCACACCGACGAGACCACGCCGAGCGGCGCGCTGCACGGCATGCCGCTCGCGTGCCTGCTGGGCTATGGCAGCGATCGTCTGACCCGCATTGCCGGGGACACGCGGATCCTGCCCGAGCACGTCTGCCTGATCGGCGTGCGCAGCTTCGAGTCCGGCGAGGCGGAACTGCTGCAGCGCCTCGGCGTGCGCATATTCTTCATGCCTGAAGTCGAGCAGCGCGGACTCGCTGCGGTGATGCGCGAAGCGTTGGCAATTGCCACGATGGGTACGGCGGGCTTCGGGGTCACGCTGGACCTGGATGCGATCGATCCGGCCGAGGCTCCGGGCGTGGGCTCACCGGTGGGCGGCGGGCTGGGGGCTGCGGAACTTACCCGCGCGCTCGCGCACGTGCATGCGCACGCCGCGCTTGCCGGAGTGGAGATCGCCGAGTACAACCCGCAGCGCGACCACGCCGGCATGACAGGACGGCTCGCGGTGGAAATGGCGGAAGCGATGCTCGCCGCTGACGCTGCGCAAACCCGCGCCAGCAAAGGAGCGTCGCTCGCGGTGGTGAAAGGCAGCGGGCGCCTCCGCAAGGCCGCGTCCCGCCCCGCCGACGCGCTCGCCAAAGCCGCTTAGGATAGGGATTACCAGCCGCTGAAGCGGGGCCAGACCGCGCTTACCTGCGTGCCGCTTTCCACCACCTGATAGCGGTCGTGCTGGGCGGCCGTTGCGCAAGCGTGGTTCGGTAGAACGCGCAGCAGCGTGCCGACCGGGTAGCGCTGGCAATCGAGGGCGCCGCCGCCGCGTCTGCCGACGATGCCATGCTCCTGATTGGCCGCCACCATCAGCAGATCGTCCAGCGGAGTGCCGCCGCGATCGCAGACCACGCCGTACCCCTGATCGACCTTTTGAGACGCGGTGCCCCGGTCGCGGGACATCGCCATCCAGCCCGCATCGGTGATGATCCAGCCCTTGTCGGGCTGATGACCGATGACCGTCGCCAGCACCGACACAGCGATGTCATCGACAGTGCACACGCCGATGCCTGCCATGACAAGATCGAAAAACATATAGACGCCGGCGCGCACTTCGGTGACGCCCGTCAGATCTTCGCTATATGTCGCGGTCGGGCTCGAGCCCACGCTGACGATCGGACACGGCAGCTGGGCGGCGCGCAGGCGTTGCGCGCAGCGCACGACGGCATCGCGCTCGCGCTGCGCCATCGCGCGAATCTTGTCCGGCGTGTCGCAGTTATACGAGTCGCCCGCGTGCGTCATCACACCGCGCAGCGCACCGCCGGGATTCGCATGCAGCAGCGTGCCGATCTCGATGAGCGCCGCGTCTTCCGGTTTCACGCCCGAACGATGACCGTCGCTGTCGATCTCGATCAGCGCCGGGAATTCAGCGCCCAGGGCTGTGCCTCTGTCGCCAACGATGCGCGCCGCAGCAAGGCTGTCGAGGATGATCGTCACGTCGCAGCCCTGGCGTCGCAGGGCGGCGACGTGATCGAGCTTGTTGGGCGTGATGCCGACGGCGTAGAGAATGTCCGTGATGCCGTGCGCGAAAAACTGCTCGGCCTCCTTGAGCGTCGAGACCGTGATCGCACCGGGCTGGCCGGCGAGCGCCAGCCGTGCGACCTCGATGCACTTGGCGGTCTTGACGTGCGGGCGCAGTGGCACTGCAAGGCCCTGCAAATGAGTGCGCATGCGCGCGATGTTGCGCTCGAGCTTGCCGCGCTCGAGGACGAGGCAGGGTGTCTCGAGGCTGCTAAGGTCGCTGCTATTCATGGAGCTTCTCCAGTGAGACACGCCGATTCGGACTCGACGACATCCTCGCCACGACTCAAGGCTTTTGACGTCTTCGCGAACAACCAGCTTGACGGTCTCACCCGCTCGGCGCGGATGCTTGTGCCGGGTCACGCTGTTGAAGTGCGCAGCGGTAATACCTTCGCACCTGCTTTCCAGACATTCAGCTTGTCAGCCACTGCTGCATCATCCTGGCGCGGTCGGCCAAGTAATGAATCGACAATGTCGACTCAAACGTTGAACCTGAAGTGCATGACGTCCCCGTCCTGCACAACGTAATCCTTGCCCTCGAGACGCATCTTGCCGGCCTCTTTCGCCCCCTGCTCGCCCCGGCAGCGGATATAGTCATCGTAAGCGATCACCTCGGCGCGGATGAATCCTTTTTCGAAATCCGTGTGTATCTCGCCCGCCGCCTGGGGAGCGGTGTTCCCCTTGTGCATCGTCCACGCCCGCACTTCCTTGGGCCCCGCGGTGAAATAGGTCTGCAGGCCGAGCAGCTCGTAGGCAGCGCGGATCAGGCGGTGCAGGCCCGGTTCGTGCAGCCCCACGTCTTCGAGGAATACCTGTTTGTCCTCGTCGGACAGATCGGCGATCTCCGCTTCGAGCGCGGCGCAGATCGCGACCACGGGGGCGTGCTCCGCCGCGGCATAAACGCGCACCCGGTCGAGCAGGGGATTGTCGGCGAAGCCGTTGTCCGCAACATTGGCGACGTAAATCGCCGGCTTGGCGGTCATCAGACACAGTGGCCGCAGCAGCAGCAGGTCTGCCTTGTCGAGCTCGAGCGCCCGCACCGGTTTGCCCTGATCGAGCTGGGCGCGCACCTTGTCGAGGAGCGCAACCAGCCTGATCGCTTCCTTGTCGCCCGCCTTGGCAGTCTTGCCGGCGCGCTGCGCCGCTTTTTCGACCGTTTCCAGATCGGCGAGCGCGAGCTCGGTGTGGATGGTCTCGATATCCGAAACCGGATCGACCTTGCCCGCGACATGCACGACGTTGTCATCGACGAAGCAGCGCACCATGTTGACGATGCCGTCGGTCTCGCGAATATTGGCGAGAAACTTATTTCCGAGGCCCTCGCCCTGCGACGCGCCGGCGACGAGTCCGGCAATGTCGACGAATTCCACGATTGCCGGTATGACTTTTTCCGGCTTGGCGATTGCCGCGAGCGGCGCAAGCCGCGGATCGGGAACTTCGACGATGCCCACGTTGGGCTCGATCGTGCAGAACGGGTAGTTCTCCGCGGCGATCCCGGACTTGGTGAGCGCGTTGAAGAGCGTGGACTTCCCGACGTTGGGAAGCCCGACGATGCCGCATTTGAGGGACATGTGAAGAGTTAGGGGTGAAGAGTAACGAGCAGAAAGGAGTGCGGCTAGCGGAGGTTGGCCCGCTTCAGGGAGTTCAGCAACCCGTTCAACAGCCCGAATACATCATCCACATGCTTCCGCACTGACGCCTCTTTATGAATGAATCCTAATCTTTGAGCCAGTTCAAGCTGCGTATCGAGCTCGCTCAGCGATCCCCGCGCGATCATCAAAAACTGAAAGAACTCCTCACTCCTCACTCTTCACCGGCTTGGTATGCAACCTCAGCATCGCCCCCTGCACGTCGCCTTTGGCGATGAGCGGCCATACGCCGAGGCTGCGTTCCACCGCATCTTCAATGAGCGGCTGCTCCTCCGCGCGCGGCGGGTGCAGCACGTAATCGATGACCTCCTGCTCGCCGGGCGCACTATCGCGCGGATGCCCGATGCCGATGCGCATGCGCCAGAATTCATTGCCCAGCGACAGGGCTATGTCCTTCAGGCCGTTGTGTCCGCTCGTGCCGCCGCCGAGCTTGAGCCTGACCGTGCCGGGCGGCAGATCGAGCTCGTCATGAACGACCAGAATTTCCTCGGGCGCTATCTTGTAGAACGCGCACAGCGCGGCGACCGCGCGCCCCGACAGATTCATGTAGGTCTCGGGCAGCAGCAGCCAGGCATCGGCAGGGGCGCTCAGCTTCGCAACCCGGCCGTGAAACTTGGCCTCACTGCGCAAATCGGCATGCTCAGCGTGCGCGAGGCGCTCGACCCACCAGTAACCCGCGTTGTGGCGCGTGCGCTCGTATTTCCGGCCCGGATTGCCGAGGCCGACGACGAGTTTCATGGTTCAGCGTTCAGCGGGACGGCGTGCGATTGCGGCTTCAGGACTCTCGCCTCTGCGAATTGGCCACGAAAAAACCCGCCATACCGCTGCGCTTGTTGCGAGACCGATATGGCGGGCCGCCTTGAAACACGCCCGGGCCTATTCCTTCTTGCCGCCTTCTTTCTTGTCGGCGGCAGCCTCTTTCTTGTCGCCCTTGTCGCCCTTGTCGCCTTTGTCTGCCTTGTCGCCTTCCGCCCCGGCTTCGGCGGCTTCCGCGGGGGCCTGGCCGATGATCTCGGTGACCGGCGCCGCGACTTCTTCCTCGACCACGATCACTTTCGGCACCTGCACCGCGACCACTGCGGGATTTTCTTTCTTCAGGCGCGACATGACTTCAACGCCTTGGGGCAGCGCGATCTCGTTGACGTGTATCGAGTCGCCAAGCTCGAGCTTCTCGAGGTTGACCTCGATGAAGCCGGGCAGATCATCGGGCAGACACTGGACCTCGATCTCGTTCATCACGTGATTGACCACGCCACCGCCCAACTTCACACCGGGGGCAATCTCCGCGTTGATGAAGTGCAGCGGCACTTTCATGTGGATCTTGCGGTTCTTGTCGACCCGCTGAAAATCGACGTGCAGCACCTGTTGCCTGAACGGATGCATCTGCACGTCGCGCAGCAGCACCTGCTGCTTGTCGCCGTCCAGGGTCATGTCGAGTATCGATGCATGAAAGGCTTCCATCTTGAGATGGCGATACAGCGCATGATGATCGAGCTCGATGGGAAAAGCCGGCTTGTCGGCGCCATACAGCACGCCGGGCACCCGGCCGCTGCCGCGCAGGCGGCGGCTCGCACCCGTGCCCTGCAACGTCCGCGGAAATGCGGTGAATTCCATTTTCATTTGATTCTCCAGTGTTCGGACCATCCGCGACCAGATGATCCAGGTTTAAAAAAAGCGGTCAGCATTGGGCCTTCCCTCATCCCTCATCCCCGACCCCTGACCGCTACTCCACGAACAGCGAACTGACCGAGTCCTCGTTGCTGATGCGCAACATCGTCTCGGCCAGCAGGCCGGCGATCGACAACGTGCGAATTCTCCCGCACGCCACCGCGTCGCGGCTGAGGGGGATGGTGTCGGTGACCACGATCTCGTCCAGCGCGGAATCCGCAATGCGCTCCACGGCCCTGCCCGACAACACGGGATGCGTGGCATACGCGAGCACGCGCTCCGCCCCCTGGTCTTTCAACGCCCGCGCCGCTTCACAAAGCGTGTTCGCGGTATCAACCATGTCGTCGATGATCACGCACGTGCGTCCCGTTACGTCACCGATAATGTTCATCACCGAGGCCACATTCGGCCGCAGCCGGCGCTTGTCGATGATGGCCAGGTCCGACTCGAGCTGCTTGGCCAGTGCTCGTGCCCGCACGACGCCGCCCACGTCGGGCGAGACCACGACCAGATCCTTGAAATCGTGCTTCCAGATATCCCCCAGCAGGATCGGCGACGAGTAAATATTGTCGACCGGAATATCGAAAAAACCCTGGATCTGCTCCGAGTGCAGGTCCATTGTCAAGACGCGGTCGACGCCCGCCGAAGCGAGCATGTTGGCCACCACCTTGGCGGTAATCGCCACGCGCGCGGAGCGCGGCCGCCGGTCCTGGCGCGCATACCCCAGATACGGGATCGCCGCGGTGACCCTTGCTGCCGAGGCGCGCTTCAGTGCATCGACCAGCACCAGGACTTCCATCAGCGTGTCGTTGGGCGGCGAGCAGATCGACTGCAGCACGAACACGTCCTTGCCGCGCACGTTCTCCAGCACTTCGACCATCACTTCGCCGTCGCTGAAACGGCCGACCTTGGCCCGGCCGAGGTGCAGATTGAGATGGCGCACCACATCAGCCGCCAGCCTGGGCGTAGCGCTGCCGGTGAACACCATCAAACGGTCATACGCCATGCCGTCTCACCTTCCTGCAGGCAAAGCCCTGAAAATTGGCTGGGGAGGTAGGGATCGAACCTACGAATGCCGGAATCAAAATCCGGTGCCTTACCACTTGGCGACTCCCCAAACGCTTGCAAAAACCTCTGCCATGGACCCGACCGCCACTTTAGTCGCTCAGCGTATGCAACGGGTGGCGATCCAGGCCACGCGCCACGAAACCGTGCATCGACGGCGCCAACTGCTGCTGCACGGCGGCTGCGGCGCCTTCGGTGTCGAACTCGGCAAACACGCACGAGCCAGACCCCGTCATCCGCGCGGCGCCGAACTGACGCAGCCAGTCAAGGTGCTGTGCTACCTCGGGATAATGCCGGCACACGACCGGCTCGAGGTCGTTGACTGCCTGCGCGGCCGAAAAGGGCGGTATTTTAAGCGGATTCGAATCTCTAATCAAATCCGGATCTTGGAAAATCCGGTCCGTCGGAACGCTGACCGGCGGGACCAGCACCAGATACCACGCGGGGGGTAATGCGAGCGGCGTGAGCCGTTCGCCTATTCCCTCCCCCAACGCCGACTCGCCGAACACGAAAACCGGCACATCGGCGCCGAGCTCGAGGGCGAGCTCCTGCAGTTGCGCACGGCTAAGATTGACGTCCCACAGCCTGTTCAGGGCGAGCAGCGTCGTGGCTGCATCCGAGCTGCCGCCGCCGAGTCCCGCACCCAGCGGCAGGCGCTTGTCCAGGGTTATGTCCGCCCCCAAAGGGCAGCCGCTCCCGCGCTGCAATAGCCGTGCCGCCCGCAGCGTCAGATCGCCGGCAGGGTCGACTCCGACCACGTCGCGCGTGCGGGTGATCCGGCCGTCCGCGCGCACTGCGAAGTGCAGCAGATCGCAGCGATCGATAAAACGAAAAACCGTTTGCAACCGGTGGTAACCGTCGGCACGCCGTCCGGTGACCCGCAACATGAGATTCAGCTTGGCGGGCGCGGGGAAGGCGCTCGCGTTCATCGCGGCGGTGTCGCCAGCTCGTCGATTACCAGCCTGATTTGGGCATCGCTGCTCACCGCCTCGATACGCGAGGGACGCGGCGTGTCGGGCGCGGCGTAGTTAAACGTGACCCGCCAATCGTCCTGCTGCAATACGGCGAGGCGATTGGCGGCATCGCGTTCGAGAGCGCCCGGCGCGGACTGCGGCGCGGGCTGGCCGAGCACCCAGTAGCGCAGGCCTGCGACCGGGAACCGCCAGCCGAGCGCGCTGCGCGTCAGGCTTTCGATAGATCCCGCGCGGTACTGTTGCTGGTCGGGAGCGGTGAGCGTAGCACCCTGGCCATCCGCATAAATATATGCGAGCGTCTGTCCCAGTGGTGCGGTGAGCCAGATTTCGTCGCTGCCGGCATGCTGCTTCCAGCGCACTGCGCTCGTGAAGCCGCGCTCCTGAAAGCGCACCAGAACGCGCCCGGCCAGCTCGAATTCGGGTACCGGACCCAACGCGGAGTCCAGTGCACCCGTCGTCGTGCACGCGGCGAGCAGCGCGGCGCATAGTGCCGCGCCCAGCCGCGACAGACAATTCATTCGGAGGCGACGCGCAGGGCTACGGGGCTAGTTCGCAAATTTCCTGACGATCGCCAGCAGCACTTCGTTGCCGGGATGATCCTTGAGCGCGCCGCTCCAGATCAACCGCGCCTCGTCGCGCCTGCCCGCAGACCACAGAACTTCACCGAGGTGCGCAGCAATTTCGGCATCGGGCCGCATGTCGAAGGCGCGCTTGAGAAACACGATGGCCGCGTCGCTCTGGCCCATGCGATAGAGCACCCATCCCATGCTGTCCATGATGAAGGGGTCGTCGGGCGCGAGCTTCAGCGCCTGCTCGATCAGCGTGTACGCCTCCGGCAGGCGCGTGTTGCGGTCAGCCAGCGTGTAGCCGAGCGCATTGTAAGCGTGCGCGTAGTCGGGTTTGAACTGTATTACCCGGCGCAAATTCGTCTCCAGGACATCGATGCGGTCGACCTTTTCCGCTGCCATGGCGTGGTCATAGAGCAGCTCGGGCGAGTTCGGATTTTTCTCGAGCGCCTGGCCGAGCACATCGAACGCGCCGCGAAAATCGGCTGCGTCGCGCAGCAGCTGTGCTTCGGCCTGGATGAATTGCACCGACTGCTGCGGATTGCGCGCCGACTCCTGCAAATATTTGCGCGCGTCGGGCAGCCTGCCCTGCTTGGCGAGTATTCCCGCATAGCGGGCGCGCGCAGGAACGTACTGCTCGCCGCCATCGATGCTTCCATACCAGCGCAGCGCCTCGCTCGGGCGCTTGCGCTCTTCGTTCGTCTGGCCCAGGTAAAAGCGCACGGCGTCGGGATCCTTGTGGTTGGACTCGAGCGCGCGCAAAAACTGCGCTTCCGCCGCATCGTAATCGTTGAGTTGCAGCGATAACAGCCCGACTGCAAGCGTCACGTCGGGGTTGTTCGGAAATTCCTTCAGCAGCGCCTGGAATTCGGCGCGCGCCTGACTATAGTTCTTGTCGGTGACGAGCAGACGGGCATAGTTGAGCCGCATGTCCATCGCGCGCGGATAACGCTTGAGATAGCCCTGATAGTACGCAAGCGCTTCACTGCTCGATGCGCGTTGCAGCATCTGGGCCTGAAAGAGCGCCGCCTGCTCCCAATCCGGGCGCAGCTCCAGCGCTGCGCGTATCGACCTCAGCGCGACCGGCGCCTGTTCTGCGTTCCACGCCGCCTGCGCCACGGCGAAGTGCGCCTCGGGCAGCGCCGGGTAGGGCAGCGCGAGGTTCTGCGTAAGCTGCAGCACCGCTGCCTTGTCCGGGTGGCGGGCAAGCAGCGTGTTGAGCTGCAAGAAATTCTGGCCCAGGCTTTCTTTGTCCGCCGCCAGTGATTTTTCGAGGTGCGGCTGGGCGTCCGCCAGCCGCGACTGATTGACGAGCAGCGCCGCCAACACCTGGCGCGCCTGCTGCGAATTGGGGTCTGCGGCGAGCCAGACCCCGGCCGTTTCGATGGCCACGCCGAGGAAGCGGGAGCTCCATGCAATCTCGGTGGCACGCTGGGCGATGCGCGGGTCTCTGCTCTCCCGGGTCAACTCGAGATACGACTGCACGGCGACGTTGTTCTGTCCGCGCTGCAGCGCGATCTCCGCGAGCAGCAACTTGAAGAGGATCTGCGAGCTCAGCTCCTGCCCCGGCAGCGTCTGCGCAGCGACCGGAGGCCGGATGGTGATACGGGGCTTCGACGCCTGCGCTGCGACAGCAGGCTGATCGCCGGACGTCGCGCCGGACTGCACCGGCTGCTGGGCACACGCAGCGAGCAGCGCAGCTGTCAGCAATCCTGCAATGAGGGAGGTCTTCATCGATGAGTAGAATGCGCCCGGGGAACGTCGTCACCTGAACCCGCGGCCGGCCTATCCAGCGCCTGCCGTTTGAAGCACGGCCGCATGTTCGCTCGCAACGCTTGAAGGTTCGAACCGAAAATCGCCCGCAAGTTCTTCTTAATCCGTTACATATTAGGTATATTTAGCGCGCGCGACAAGCCGCATCCAGGCGCGCGTCACCACCGCAAAAACCGATGAGCACCCCAGCCGCCGAGATTACCGTTTCCGCCCAAGGGCTTTCACGCAACTTTGGCGTGCATACCGCCGTTCACGACGTCAACGTCGAGCTCAAGCGCGGCGAAATCCTCGGTTTCCTCGGGCCCAACGGCGCCGGCAAGACGACGACGATGCAGATGCTCACGGGAAATCTGGCGCCCTCTGCGGGTGCAGTGAGCATCTGCGGGGTGGATTTGTTCGAGCACCCGCGCGCGGCCAAGGCGCGTCTGGGCTATCTGCCCGAGCACCCGCCGCTCTACCGCGAGCTGACGGTCCGGGAATACGTCGAGCTCGCAGCACGCCTGCACCGCGTCGCCAAGTCCGCGCGTGCCGAGGCAGTGCAGAGCGCGCTGGTGAGCTGCGGAATCGATACCGTTGCGAAAAAGCTTATCGGCGCCCTGTCGAAGGGATTTCAGCAGCGCGTCGGCATCGCGCAGGCGATCGTCCACCAGCCCGATGTCGTCATACTCGATGAGCCGACGGTCGGGCTCGATCCCAATCAGATCCGCGACATTCGCAATCTCATCCGGCAGCTGGGGCAGCGCCACAGCGTGATTCTGTCGACGCATATCCTGCCCGAAGTGGAAAGCGTATGTGACCGCGTGCAGATCCTGCACCACGGCAGCACGGTATTCGCCGATACCATCGCGGGATTGAAACAGTTTCACGGCGGGCGCATGGTGATGCTCGGTCTCAAAAAACCGCCGCCCGTGGACGAAATCGCGGCGATCGCGGGCATTGCGCGCGCGGAAAGCGCCGGCGACACGCTGTTTCGGGTGAGCTTTGCCGAAGACGTCGATCCGACCGATGCGCTGGTGCGCAGTGCGGTCGAGCGGGATTGGGGGCTTTATCAGCTCGCGCCCGCGCAGACGAGCTTGGAGGACGTGTTCGTTCACCTCACCCGCCGCGAGGAGTCGGTCGCATGATATTCACGATCGCCGGTAAGGAACTGCGCGCGCTTTTCATGTCGCCGCTCGCCTGGGTGGTGCTGACTTTCGTGCAGCTCATTCTCGCCTATGGCTTCCTGAAGCGCCTCGACGAGTTCATGATGATCCAGCCGCAGCTCATCCAGGTGCCCAACCCGCCGGGCCTCACGGAAATGGTGGCCACACCGGTGTATGCGACCGTCGCCATCGTCATGCTGTTCGCCGTGCCGCTGCTCGCGATGCGGCTCATCGCCGAGGAACGCCGCAACCAGACCATGGTCCTGCTGGTGAGCGCGCCGCTGACGATGACGGAGATCGTGCTCGGCAAGTTCGCGGGACTCACCGCTTTTCTGCTGCTGCTCATCGCGGTCACCACGCTGATGCCGCTTTCGTTGCTGCTCGGCGGGCGCATCGACTTCGGGCTGCTCGCGAGCCTGATCGCTGGCGCCGTCCTGCTCGCTATGAGTTTCGCCGCCATCAGCCTCTACGCATCATCCCTGACCGCCCACCCGCTGGTGGCGGCGATGATCGCGTTCGGGCTCCTGCTGGGACTGCTGCTTACCGGCGAAACCGCGGCCGAAGGATTGCGCGGACGCGGCTGGCAGGTCCCCGCGGCGCTGGCGCAGGTGCTGTCGCCGCTGAAAAATTTCGAGCCGTTCGCCAAAGGGGTGATCGACAGTTACAGCATCGCGTGCTCGGTGCTGCTGATAGCCGCGTTTCTGGTGCTGTCGATACGGCGCCTCGATGCAGCACGCCTGCGCGGGTAAGCGATGCGCGTCAGCTCGAAGTTACGCCTGCAGCTGCTCGTGCAGAACGGCATTTTCGTCGTGCTGCTCATCGCTCTCGTCACGCTGCTCGCCTATTTCGCCCACGAGTACCGCGTCGAGCGCGACGTCACGCTAAGCAAGCGCAATACCCTGTCGCAGCCCGCGCGTGAAGCGCTGGGGAAGCTCGAAGGCCCGATCAAAGTTACTGCCTACGCGACGCGCATCGATGCGCGCGGCGATCTGCGCAAGGCCACCACGGATTTCCTCGCTCCCTACCAGCGGCTGAAGCCCGACCTCACCTTGAACTTCGTCGATCCTCGCGAGGAGCCCAAGCTCGCGCAGGCGGCCGGCGTGCGCGTCAATGGCGAGATGGTGGTCGAATACAATCAGAAGCGCGAAAATCTGCTCGAGCACAGCGAGCAGTCGTTCGTGAATGCGCTGATGCGGCTCGCGCGCGCCGGCGAACGGCTGGTGATGGGACTCGACGGTCACGGCGAACGGCGCCTCAACGGCATCGCCAACCACGATCTCGGCGAATTCGGCAAGCAGCTCGCGGCCAAGGGCTTCCAGATCAACAGCCTCAACCTGGGCATCGCCCCGGAGGTGCCGGCGAACGCGTCGGTGCTGCTCATCGCTAATCCGCAAGTCGACCTGCAGGCGTCGGAAGTGCAAAAAATCAGTCAGCACGTGCGCACTGGCGGCAATCTGCTGTGGCTGATCGATCCCGAGCCGCTGCGCGGTTTGCAGCCGCTTGCGGAAGCGCTGGGCATCACGCTGGGACCCGGCACGATCGTCGATCCGGAAGCGACGCGCCTCAATGTTTCGCCCGCGATGGCGATCGGCACGAACTACGGGCCCCATGCGATCACTCAAAACTTTCGGCTGAACACCGTCTTTCCGTTCGCGCGCCAGGTCGGTGTGACCGACAGCAAGGAATGGAACGCGACGCGGCTCGTGGAGGTCGCCCCGCGCGGCTGGATCGAGATGGACAAGCTCGACAACACGATCAGCTTCGACAAAGCGCGCGATGTACCCGGGCCGGTCAACATCGCGTTCGCGCTGGAGCGCAGGGTCGAAAATCGCACGCAGCGCGTGGTGGTGGTGGGCAATGGCAATTTTCTTGCCAACACCTTTCTCGGCAATGGCGGCAATCTCGACCTCGGCGTGAACATTATCAACTGGCTGGCGGGCGATGACGGCCTGATTACCATCCAGCCGCGCCCCTCGATCGACAGCAGCCTGGAGCTGGGGCAAGGCGCGCAGTACTTCATCCTCTTTGGCTTTCTCATCACGCTGCCGCTGCTCTTCATCGCTGCCGGGACGTACATCTGGTGGCGCCGTCGCCAAGCATGAGGAACAAAGTCTGGATCAATGCCGCCCTGCTGGCCGCTGTCGTCGCCCTCGCGCTGGTGGCGTGGCTCAAGCCGCAGAAGGCGGACGGCGAGATCCGTCTGTCGGCGCTCAAGGCGTCCGAAGTCGATCGCATCAAGCTCGATCTGGGGAGCGGCGCGCCCATTCTGCTCGAGCGCGCGCCCGCCGGATGGCAGCTGACCGCGCCGCTCGCCATGCGCGCGGACGATTTCCAGGTGCAGCGTCTGCTCGCGATCCTCGATGCCACCGCGAAGGAGCGCTTTCCAGCCACCGGCCTGGCGCGGTTCGATCTCAACGAGCCTTACGCGCGCGTCACCTTCAACAGGCAAAGTTTCAGCTTCGGCGCCGTCAATCAGATGAGCCGCGAGCAGTATGTGCTGACCCAGGACGGCGTCCATCTGGTCGATTTGCGTCACGCCGCCGCGCTGCCGAAGGACGCCCTGCAATTGGCAAGCAAACAGCTGTTCGCAGCCGACGAAGCGCCACTCGCGTTCGAAGCACAGGATTTCAGCCTGGTTCTGCTCGACGGCAAGTGGCAACTCACGCCCGCGCGCGCCGACGCGAGCGCGGACGACATCAATCGCTGGGTCGACGAATGGAAGCTCGCCACGGCGTCAGCGGTGCGGCCGGCGAGCGGCCGCAAGCCGGAGTCGATGCTCAAAGTCAAACTCAAGAATGGCCAACAGACGACGCTGGCCATCCTGCAGCGGGAGCCGGAGTTGATACTCGCGCGCGGCGACCGTGCCCTTGAATACCACATCGCCGCCGAAGTCGGAAAACGCCTGCTCGCCCCGCCTGCGGAGCGGCAGGCAAAATAGCAGCCACGGAAGACCGCAGACAGTTCACAGCTGACGATGTCGTCAACACAGGTGGTTTGTCCGCGTTTATCTGTGTTTATCGGCGGCTGATTCCCCTTGCCGATTTTTGAGCTGGATTCTAGCTTTTTGGATCATGCCGGAACTACCTGAAGTCGAAACCACGCGCCGCGGCCTGCAGCCATTCCTCCAAGGCACGCGCATAGCCACCGCGATTGTGCGCAAACGCACGTTGCGCGAGCCGGTGCCCCGCAATCTTCCGCAGCTGGTGCGCAATGCCACCATCCACGCTGTCGGGAGGCGCGGCAAGTATCTGCTGTTCGATTGCGGCCGCGGCACGCTGATCGTGCATCTCGGCATGTCGGGCCGATTATGGCTGGTCGACGCCGCGACGGCGCCTGCACTGCACGATCACTTCGACCTGGTCATGGCGAACGGCATCGTGATGCGACTGCGTGATCCGCGCAGGTTCGGGCTGGTGCTGTGGCAGAAAGGCGACGCGCTGCAGCATCCATTGCTCAGGGACATCGGTCCCGAGCCGCTGGCGCCCGATTTCGATGGCACCTGGCTCTACACGCAGACGCGCGGCCGCAGCGTCGCGGTCAAGGTCGCTCTGATGGACAGCCATCTCGTGGCGGGCATCGGCAACATCTACGCGAACGAGGCCTTGTTCCGTGCCCGCATCAACCCCAGGACCCCGGCGCGGCGCATAGGACTCGCGCGGTATCGACTGCTCGCGGCGAAGATCAGGGAAACCCTCGAGCTGGCGATCGCGGCAGGCGGATCGAGCCTGCGCGACTACGTCGGCAGCGATGGCCGCGCCGGTTATTTTCAGAGCAAGTTCATGGTCTACGACCGCGGTGGCGCGCCGTGCTATTCCTGCCGCGAGCCGGTGCGCGCCTTCGCGCAAAGCCAGCGTTCGACGTACTACTGTCCCAAGTGCCAGCGCTGAAAATCGTGAAGAGTAAGGAGTGAGGCGGCACCCCAGAGCGCACTACGATTTCCGCCTCACACCTAACGCCTCACGCCTCCCCGGCCTTCACCGCCGTCAGGCGCAGATACTTCTCATGCAGTTGTTCCTTGCTCTCGATATACGCCGGATCGAGGGGAATGCAATCGACCGGGCACACCTGCTGACATTGCGGCTTGTCGAAATGGCCGACGCATTCCGTGCACAACCCTGGATCGATCACGTAGATTTCCTCGCCGGCCGAGATCGCGCCGTTCGGGCATTCGGGCTCGCATACGTCGCAGTTGATGCATTCGTCGGTGATGATCAATGCCATGTGCCGCCCCGACCGTTATTTGCCGCCCAGCTGCCTGATCTTGTCCTGCAGCCGCGCGGCGACCGTTGGCGAAACGAATTTGGCTACGTCACCGCCGAGCACCGAGATCTCGCGCACGATGGTTGCCGACACGAACATGAACCGCTCGCCCGGCGTCAGAAACATCGTCTCGACATCCGGAAAAAGGTCGCGGTTCATTCCGGCCAGCTGAAACTCGTAATCGAAGTCCGACACCGCGCGCAGCCCCCGCACCACGACCTTGGCGTCGTGCTGCTGAGCGAACTTCATCAACAAGCCGGAAAATCCCATGACCTTTACATTCCTGCAATCGGCCAGCACCTGCCGGGCCATGTCAACGCGGTCGTCGAGCGTGAAAAAGGGCTGCTTGGCACGGCTGTCCGCAACCGCAAGGATGACTTCGTCGAAGATGCGCGCCGCCCTGCGCGCGAGGTCCTCATGGCCAAGCGTGATCGGATCGAAAGTGCCTGGGTATACCGCCTTAAGGTTCATGGCCTGTCCATTTCAGCAATTGGTGTATCACCGCGCCCGCGCGACCGCTGCGCCACACTTCCCATTGCGGAGCCAGCACGGGCGCGCGCGGCGCCTCGACATGGACCATGGCACCGGGCCGCAACCGTGCGCTCAGCGCGGCGAGCACCTGCGGCAGGGTATCGGTGTGGAATGGCGGGTCGAGAAACACCACGTCGAAGTCCGCACCGGCGGTGCACAGAAATTCTAGCGCATCTGCGTGCTCGAGTTCCACTGTGTCGGCACCGAGGAGGGTGGCGTTGGCGCGCAACGCGCGAATCGCGCGCGCGGCGCGCTCGACCATAATCACACGCTGCGCGCCGCGTGAAGCGGCTTCGAACCCGAGCGCGCCGCTGCCGGCGTAGAGGTCGAGACACGTTTTTCCGGTGAGATCCTGGCCCAGCCAGTTGAACAGCGTCTCCCGCACGCGATCCGGCGTGGGACGCAGGTTCTCGACCGGTTCGAAGGTAATGAGGCGGCTGCGCCATTTGCCGCCGATGATCCTGACCCGATTTCTACTCATTGGCGCAACACTGCCGTATCCCGTAGCGCAGGCGACCGCGCCTGCATTGCACTGACTGATCCGGATCAACGATGGCAGGCGCGGTCGCCCGCGCTACTGTCGCACCATGTTACGGTGTTTGTTTGTTGGCTTTGTAAGCCTGCCGATTGATGACGCAACCCTGATATCAGTGTCTATCTGCGCTCATCTGTATCAAACTTTGCCTTTCAGATTGTTAAGCGGGGGCCGGTCATTGTGCGGCGCCGGCGAGCGCAGTCTCATCCGCGCCGACGATCACCGTGATCATGCGGTCGGGATCGATGCGGCGCGCAAAAGCGGCGCGAATATCGGCAATCGTGACCTTCTCCACGCTGGCAACGAAGTCGTCGAGGTAACTCAGCGGCAGGCGGTAAAACCCGATCGTCGCGAGGTAGTCGAGTATCTTGCGGTTGCTGTCGATGCGCAGCGGAAATCCGCCGACGATGTTCTGGCGGGCTTTGACGAGCTCGTCCGGGGTCGGGCCCTGGGTGATGAATTCCTTGAGCGTGGCACGCACGACCGCAAGCGCCTCGGCAGCCTGGTCCTTGCGCGTTTGCAGCCCGATGACGAACGGCCCGCGTTCCTGTAACGGCGCGAAATAGCTGTAGGCCGAGTACGCAAGCCCCCGCTTCTGGCGGACTTCCTCGGCGATGCGCGAAATGAAACCGCCGCCGCCCAGAATGTAGTTGCCGACGAACAACGGGAAGTAGTCCGGATCGTTGCGCTTGATGCCGAGCGTGCCGATCAGCAGATGGCTCTGCGATGCGGGGTGCGGAACGATCCGCAACTCGGCGCGCGCGGCCGACGACACTGCCGGCAGCTCCGCCGCGGCAGCACGCTGCGGCAGCCCGGCGGTGAGCTGTTCGGCGATCGCCTCGGCCTGGCTGCGGCTCAGGTTGCCGATCATCGCCACCACCGCACGCTCTGCGCCGTACTGACGCCGGTAAAATGCGGCGAGATCCTCGCGCGTGATTCCGGCCAGCGTATCGACCTCGCCGGAAGTGCGCAGACCGTACGGGTGAGCGCCATAGACGAGCTCGTTGAAGTTGCGGCCAAGGATGGTTTCAGGCTTGGTGTCGGCCTCTTTTATAGAGCCGATCACGCGCGCTTTTTCCCGCTCCAGCACCGCGACGGGAAAATCCGGCCGCTGCAACAGCTGCCCCAGCACGTCGAGCGCCTGCTTCATTTCGTCTGCACTCGTCAGCGTGCGCAGCGATAATCCGGCCCTGTCGCTGTCGAAGCGCCCGCCGAGTTGCGCGCCCACGTCAGCGATACGGCGCGAGATCTCGTCGTCCGACATGCCGCCTGCGCCGAGCCGCAACAGGTGTTGCGTCAGCATCGGCAGGCCCGCTTTCTCGCGCGTACCGAACCCCGAGCCGGCCGGAAAATCGACGCTGACATCGAGCATGGGCAGATCGCGGCTCTCGACGAAATAGACCCGCGCGCCCTGCTTCGTCTGCCAGTGCTGAATGGGCAGCAGCGCGTAAGCGGGCGCGGCCAACGCCAGGATCGCACACCATGTCCACCTGAGCTTATTGCGCATGGCGAAGTCCTGCAGGGGGAATGGGCGGTTTTCGGGAGTCCAGCGGTTGGGGGTCGAGCACGGCGACCGTGAGCGCATCGTCGAGCAGATATTTCCTGGCCACCGCCTGCACCTGTTCCGCCGTCACCGCCTGCAGCTTGCGTATCATCGAATCGATGGCGCGATGCGGATAGCCGGCGATCTCGAGCGACCCGATCTGACGCGCCTGGAAGACGATGGAATCGCGCTGAAAGACCTGCGAAGCAACCACTTGCGCCTTGACTCGCTTCAGCTCCGCTTCGCTGACACCTTCGGTCATCACCTTCGTGAGCTCGCGCCGCAGCGCCTGCTCGACCTCGTCCGCCGTTCTGCCCGCAGCGGGAACGCCACTGATCAGAAACATTCCCGGTCCGCGCGTCGTGCCGTCGTAGCCTGCGCCTGCGGCGTTCGCGATCTTGTCGCGGCGCACGAGCGCGCTCGGCAGGCGGGCCGCCTCGTTGCCGTCGAGCACGCCGGCGAGCATCTCCAGCGCGTACGGCTCCCAATCGTTCTCGACGTCGCGCAAGACCGGTGCGCGATACGCCATTAGCAGATACGGCAGTTCGGCCGGTGCTTTCACCGAAACGCGCCGAATGCCGCGCTGCGCCGGCTCGTCCTGCGGCTTGCGCTCCGGCAGCGCCTTGGGCTTCAGTGGTCCGAAATGCTGCTCGGCAAGCGCAAAGACCTGTCTCGCCTCGATGTCGCCGACGACGACCACGATCGCATTGTTGGGCGCGTACCAGCGGTCGTACCATTCCTTGGCATCGCGCCAGGTCATGTGCTCGAGATCGTTCATCCAGCCGACAACCGGCATCCGGTAGGGATGCGCGGTGAACGCGGTCGCCATCAGCTGCTCGTAGACGAGCGACTGCGCCCGGTCATCGGTGCGCCAGCGGCGCTCCTCCATCACCACCTTGATCTCCTTGGCGAACTCCTCCTGGGTGAGCACCAGGTTGGCCATGCGATCGGCCTCTAGCCTGAATGCGAGCGCCAGCTGCGACTTTTGCAGCTGCTGGTGATAGCCGGTCGCGTCCCTGCCGGTGAATGCGTTGTCGCGACCACCGGCAGCTGCGATCAACTTGGAGAATTCACCGGCGGGGACCGCCGGCGTGCCCTTGAACATCATGTGCTCGAGCACGTGCGCCACACCCGTCGTGCCATTGACTTCGTCCATGCTGCCCGCTTTGTACCACACCATCGAAACCACCGTCGGCGCCCGATGGTCTTCCTTGACGATGATACGCAAACCATTCGCGAGCTTGTGCTCATGCGTCTGGGCTGCCGCTGTCCACGGCAGGCCGAGCATCAGCACGACCAGGACCAGGATCTGTGCAGCCCCGTGAAATCTTTTTATTGTTGTGGACATTGATGCATTTAGTATCGACGCCGCAGCCGTGGGTGGCTCGGGCGATGCTTTCCGGTTAGAATTTTAGGGTATTTGCTGCAGCAGCGCTCCCTACCGCGCGGCGGCATGTGTTTTATGGCTACGCGCACAGGTTCTGACTCCCCCGCCCATGTTAAGTTTCCTGAAATCCGACGCCAAGCCCGGCGCAAGCTGGGGCCAGCGCCTGAAGCAAGGCCTCGCGCGCACGCGCGATATCCTCAACACCGATCTCAATGATCTGTTCAGCGGCAAGACGATCGATGAGGAATTTTACGAGCAGCTCGAGACCACGCTGCTCGCAGCCGATGTCGGTGTTCCGGCAACCGCCTATCTCATCGATGAGCTGCGCGGCGCGGCGCGGCGCGGCGACTGCCGCGAGCCGCATCAGCTCAAAGGTGCGCTGCGCACGGCGCTGCTCGCCTTGCTGCGACCCGTCGCCGTGCCGCTCGCTGTCACCACCGCCAACCCCTTCATCATCATGCTCGCGGGCGTCAACGGCGCGGGCAAGACGACGACGATCGGCAAGCTCGCCAAGTTCTACCAGGCGCAGGGCAGGTCGGTGCTGCTGGCTGCGGGTGACACCTTCCGGGCTGCGGCGCGGGAACAGCTGCAGGTATGGGGCGAGCGCAACAACGTGGCGGTCATCGTGCAGCAGTCGGGAGATGCGGCAGCGGTGATATTCGACGCGATCAGCGCAGCGCGCTCGCGCGGCATCGACGTCGTGCTCGCGGATACGGCGGGCCGCTTGCCGACCCAGCTGCACCTGATGGAGGAAATCAAGAAGGTCAAGCGCGTCATCGCGAAAGCCGTGCCGGGCGCGCCGCACGAAGTGCTGCTCGTGCTCGACGCGAATACCGGTCAGAACGCGGTGACCCAGGTCAGGGCTTTTGACGAGGCGCTCGGCGTAACGGGGCTCGTGCTGACCAAGCTCGACGGCACCGCCAAAGGCGGGGTGATTGCCGCGATCGCGCGCCACAAGACGATACCGCTGCGCTTCATCGGGGTCGGCGAGTCGCTGGAAGACTTGCGGCCTTTCAATGCCGAAGAGTTCGTGGATGCGCTGCTCGGGTAGCGAGAGGCGAGAAGAGAGAGGCGAGAGGCGCCCCGCAGCAACCGTTACGCCGCCAGCGCGGTTGGTGCTCCTCTCTCCTCTCTCCTCACGCCTCACGGCTGCATGATTTCCCTCAGCCGTGTCTCCAAACGGTACGCGGGAGGCCACGCGGCGCTGCAGGACGTCAGCCTTTCCATCGACACCGGCGAGATGGTCTTCATCACCGGCCATTCCGGCGCGGGCAAGACCACGCTCCTGAAGCTGCTCGTGGCGAGCGAGCGCCCGAGTTCCGGGACAGTGATCGTCAGCGGTCAGAACGTCGGCACGCTGTCACCGCGCGCGGTGCCCTTTCTCCGCCGCAATTTCGGCCTCGTGTTCCAGGACCACAAGTTATTGTTCGATCGCGACGTCTACGACAACGTCGCATTACCGTTGCAGATCGCCGGTTACCCTGCGAAGGAAGCGGCGCGCCGTGTGCGCGCCGCGCTCGACAAAGTCGGCCTGCTCGCGCAGGAAAAGGCGCTGCCGATCACGCTCTCGGGAGGCGAGCAGCAGCGCCTGTGCATTGCCCGCGCCATCGTGCACCGGCCCGCGATCCTGCTGGCCGACGAGCCGACCGGCAACCTCGACGCGGATTATGCAGCGGAAATCGGCGAGCTGTTTCGCTCATTCAATCAGGTCGGCGTCACCGTGCTGATCGCCACGCACGACCAGACGCTGCTCGCGCGGCTGGCGCCGCGCGTCGTCGCGCTCAGCCACGGTAAAGTCGTGGAATCGGCATGAGGGCCTGGCTCACGCATCACGCTTCGAGCATGGCGGGCGCGTTTGTCCGCTTCACGCGGGCGCCGCTCGGCAGTGTGCTCAATTTCCTGGTGATCGGCTTTGCGCTGAGTTTCCCCGCTGCGCTCTATTCGATCCTCGACAACGTACGCACTTCGTCCCACCAGTTCGGCAGCGAGCCCCAGATCAGCGCTTTCATGGCCCTCGACGCGACTCGTGCCGAGGTCGCGCACGTCGAGGCACGCCTCCAGCAAAACGCCCGTGTCCACTCCTTCCGCATGGTGCCGCGGGAAGAGGCGCTCCAGCAGTTGAAGCGGGCGAGCGGGCTCGCAGATATCGTCGACACGCTGACCGACAACCCGCTGCCGGATGCGTTTGTGATCAACGCCCGCGACAATGCCCCGCGGGCGCTCGAATCTCTCCGCGACGAAGTCCGGCAGTGGCCCCGCGTCGCGCACGTCCAGCTCGATGCCGCGTGGGCGCGCCGTCTCGACGCAGGCCTGCGGTTCGCCCAGCTTGCGGTCGCCGCGCTGGCGGCACTGCTGGCGATCGCGCTCGTCGCCATCACGTTCAACACCATTCGCCTGCAGGTGCTGACACAGCGCGACGAGCTCGAGGTGGTGAAGCTTATCGGGGCAACCAATGCCTTTATCCGCCGGCCTTTCCTCTATTTCGGCGCGTTGCAGGGCCTCGCCGGCGCCGGCGTGGCATGGCTCTTCGTCACCGGCGGGATCTATCTGCTGAACCGCAATCTGGGCGAGCTGTCGCACGTATATGCGACCCTTTTTCAGGTCGAATACCTGGGACTTGCCGATAGCGTCGCACTGCTGGTTCTGGGCACCGGGATCGGCTGGATAGGCGCTTTCTTATCGGTCCACCGGCACTTGGCCTATCTTGACGCTGACCTTCGCAAGTGATTGACACAAAGCATATGTCTTAGAGTGTTAGTGTTCACTTACTGGCGAAAATCGGGGAACTTATGGAGTCGCTGGCACTCAGAGAACGGGAGTGCTAATATCGTCCCCAAAGGAGGACTGAAATGGCTAGTTGCGCTTTACCCATCCCGTCGTTAACCGGGAACCTGAACAGCTATATCCAGACGGTCAATCGCTTTCCTATTCTGACCCAACAGCAGGAAACCCATCTGGCACGGCGCCTGCGCGACCATGAAGACCTCGACGCCGCACGGGAGTTGATCGTTTCCCACCTGCGGGTAGTGGTGGCGATCGCGCGCGGCTACATGGGCTATGGTCTGCCGCAGGCCGACCTCATACAGGAAGGCAATATCGGGCTCATGAAAGCGGTGAAGCGTTTCGATCCCGAGCGGGGTGTGCGGCTGGTTTCGTTTGCCGTGCACTGGATACGCGCGGAAATGCACGAATTCATTCTGCGCAACTGGCGCATCGTCAAGATCGCCACCACCAAGGCCCAGCGCAAGCTGTTCTTCAACCTGCGCAGCCTCAAGCCGGGCCTCAACACGCTCGGCGGCGACGCCGTCAAGGCGATGGCCACGCAGCTGGGCGTCAAGCCCGAAGAGGTGGTCGAGATGGAAACGCGGCTGGGCGGTCAGGACGTGGCGCTCGAGCCTGTCAGCGACGAGGGTGACGAAGCGTACGGGCCGATCACTTACCTCGCCGACCCCGATGCCGAGCCGGGCCGGGTGCTCGAACATGAGCAGAACGCCCGCCTTGAAAGCGACGGTCTGGGGACGGCGCTGGCGAGTCTGGACCCCCGCAGCCGGCGCATCATCGAGGCACGCTGGCTGCGCGAAAAGGATCACGCCACGCTGCACGAGCTCGCCGCCGAATTCGGCGTGTCGGCCGAGCGTATACGCCAGATCGAGAGCAAGGCAATGCAGAAAATGCGCGGCTTGATCGCCCCCACGACAAATTGACACGCAGCTAATCTACGAAGCAATCCGCTTGAAGGGAAAGCCGTAAAGGGCTTTTCCTTTTTCTTTGACCGTCTCTCGTGCGGTTACCATAGCGCCGTTAGCGCCGAGCTGCTGGACGGGAGCGTCTATACTGGCGCTTCCGCGTCACCTCGCCGACGATGAATTTAGCGCAGCTGCTGGTCAAATCCGCGCGCAGGCATGGCCGCCGCCCTGCGATCTCCCGTGGGGACGAGGTGGTGCTTACCTATCGCCAGCTGCTCGAAAAAGCGGGCGTGATCGCCGGCAATCTGCTCGGCGCGCATAAACTGCGCGCGGGCGACCGCGTCGCACTGGCAATGTCGAACTGCGTTGAATACGCGCAGATCATGTATGCCACCTGGTTCGCCGGCCTTGCCGCCGTACCGATCAATGCGCGCCTGCATTCGCGCGAGATCGCCTGGATCCTCGGTCACAGCGGGGCGAAGCTCGTTTTCATCACACCGGACCTTACTGCGGCTTCTGCCTCCTTCGCGGAAGAAAACAAAGCCCCGGCGACCGTCATCGCGACCGATTCCGATGCTTACGCGGCGCTGCTCGGCGGCACCGCGCTGCCGCCGACGGATCGCATCACGCCCAACGATCTGGCATGGCTGTTCTACACATCCGGCACCACAGGGCGGCCGAAGGGCGCGATGCTGTCCCACCGCAACCTGCTGGCGATGACGATGAATTACCTGGCGGACGTCGACGCGATTTCCGAGCGCGACTGCATCGTGCACGCGGCGCCGATGTCGCACGGCTCGGGCCTCTACGGGCTCCCGCATCTCGCCCGCGGCGCGAACCAGATCGTCCCCGCCAGCGGCAGCTTCGATCCCGATGAAACGCTGCGCCTGCTCGCCCACTGGCCGCACGCAAGCGTGTTTTTCGTTCCCACCATGGTCAACAGCTTCGTCGAGCGCGTCGCCGCCGCCAACGCCGATGTGAACAACCTCAAGACCATTGTTTATGGTGGCGGTCCCATGTATCTGGCCGACCTCCGGCGCGCGTTGCAGACGCTGGGTCCCCGGCTGGTGCAGATCTACGGTCAGGGCGAAGCGCCGATGACGATCACGGTGCTGCCGAAAACCGCGCACGTTGAATCCGAAAATCCCCACTGGCTCGAGCGCCTGGCGTCGGTGGGAGTCGCGAGGACCGACGTCGAAGTTCGCATCTTCAACGAGTTCGACGAACCGCTGCGCGCCGGCGAGATCGGCGAAGTGGTGTGCCGCGGCGACGTGGTAATGACCGGTTATTGGCGCGATCTGCAATCCAGCGCCGACGCCCTGCGTGGCGGCTGGCTGCATACCGGCGACATCGGCAGCTTCGATGAGGAGGGGTACTTCACGCTGCGCGACCGCGCCAACGACGTGATCATCTCGGGTGGATCCAACATCTATCCGCGCGAAGTCGAGGAAGCGCTGCTGACACACCCCGGCGTGGCGGAAGTTGCCGTGGTGGGAAGGCGCGACTCCAAGTGGGGAGAAGCCGTCGTGGCATTCATCGTCGCGAGGCGCAACGCGGCACCCACGAACGCAGAACTCGACGCGGCATGCGGCGAGCGCATCGCGCGCTTCAAGCGCCCCAAGGAATACCGTTTCGTCGCCGCGCTGCCGCGCAACAGCTATGGCAAGGTGCTCAAGATCGAGCTGCGCACGCAGCTGGCGCACGCGGCCGGCTAAGCAACATAGCCAAGGCCACGAAATGATGCACCTGCGGGTAGCGCAGGCGCCCGCACCAAGCGCCGCAGTAGCAGGCCAGTGGCCTGCGCCACGAACCGCGCACCGTAAATGCTCCAACAGCTGACCGCGCTGGCAAGCGTGGTCGAAGATCTCATGTAGCGGTGCGCGAAGCGCACCCTACGCGCTCTGCATGACTCAGGCCTGCAGCAGCAGCCGGATGTCGTGCAGCAGAGCCTGCGCGTTCTGACCGTACTGGGCGAACAGGCGCAGGCGTCCCGCGGGGTCGAAAATGTACGCACCGGCCGAATGATCCATCGAGTAGTTGCCGCCTGGGAGCGGCTGCTTCTGATAGATCACCTTGAACTCCTTGGCGGTGCGCGCGGTGGCTTCGGCATCGCCATAGAGGCCCAGGAAGCTGGGATGAAAGGCGGGCACGTACTTGGCCAGCAACTCCGGCGTATCACGCTCGGGGTCGACCGTCACGAACAGCACCTGCAGCCTGTCGGCCTGCGGACCCAGCTCTTTCATCGCCAGCGCAAGCTCTCCCATCGTCGCCGGACACGCATCGGGGCAGTG